>JAFJUR010000153.1 GCA_017859995.1 Holophagaceae bacterium
CCGGCGGAGCCGCGCTTTCGCTTGTCTCCAGATTCCGGCGTTGAGGCTCGGTTCGGGCGCACACACCCCCGGAGCCCCCGCGCGAAAGCCCGGCGGAGCCGCGCTTTCGCTTGTCTCCAGATTCTAGCCTCGAGAGTCGGCTGGGTGCGTCTCGGCCTTGGACTCCTGCTTGTCCCTGGGCTTGGCCTTCTGGTGCTTGGTCTCGGCGGCCTCGGAGGCGGCGGAGACCACGATGATGGAGATGCGGCGGTTCTGGGGATCCTTGGGATCCTTGCCTTCGAGGGGGATGGTGTCGGCATAGCCGGTCACCCGGCGGACCTGCCCCGGGCGCAGACCGCCTGCGGCGCTTTCCATCACGCGACGGGCCGCGTTGGCGCGCTCGGCGCTCAGCTCCCAGTTCGTGTAGGCCTTGTTGGAATACTGCGCGGCGTCGGTGTGGCCGCCGATCACCACCCGGTTGGGCAGCTTGCCCAGCTCCTTGGCGATCTCCTTGAGGATGGACAGGGTGTAGCTCTTCAGCGTGGCGCTGCCCGAATCGAAGAGCACCTGCGCGGCCTTGTCCTGGATCTGGATGCGCAGGCCCTCGTCGGTGAAATCCATGCTGATCTGGTCCTGGAAGGCCTGCAGCAGCTCGTCCTGCTGGAAGGCTTTCTCGATGGCTTCCGCCGTGGCCTCCATGGCCTTGAGTTCCGCTTCGGCGGCACCAGGACTCTCCGCGGTGCTGTCCGTGCCGCCGTCCCCGTCGGGGCCCGGAGCCATGCCCCGGCCGCCGGGGAGGATGCCCTTGCCGTGGTTGGCGAGGATTTCCTTGCCGCGCTCGCTGTTGAAGAAATTGGCGTCCTGGAACATGCCGGCGATGCCCGCCTTGGTGTTCTTGTCGGCGCTGTTGAGCAGCCACATCAGGAGGAAGAAGGCCATCATGGCCGTCACCAGGTCGGCGTAGGCCACCTTCCAGGCGCCGCCGTGGGCTGCGGCGTGGCCGCCCTTCTTCTTGAGGATCCGGATTTTGACTTCCGGTTGCTGCTCGGCCATCGGCGCGGCCTAGGCGGGCCGTGCGCCCAGGCTGTCGAGCCAGGCGCTCGTCAGGCTGAGCCGCAGGCTCATGGGGGTGAGAATCATGGCATCACCTCGGCTTGATCTGCCGGACCACTTCCTCCAGCTCGCCGGAGCCCGGACGCTCGGTGGAGGGGATGTTCCGGCGCGCGAATTCCACGGCGGTGATGGGGGCGGCGCCATTGCCGAAGCTGGTGAGCCCGGAGCGGATGCAGTTGAAGTAGTAGGCCTCGAGGCCGTTGACGGCATCAATGTTCTTGGCCAGGGGCTGGAAGACGCCGTAGGCCAGCAGGATGCCCAGGAAGGTGCCCACGAGGGCGGCGCCGACCTTGCTCCCGATGATGTTGGGCGGCTGGTCCAGGAAGCCCATGGTGATGACCACGCCCATGACGCAGGCCACGATGCCGAAGGCGGGGAACGCGTCGGCCATGGTGCTGAGGGCCGCCCCGGGAGCGGCGTTCTCCGCGTGGTGGACGTCTAGGTCGGCGTCCATGACCATGTCGATCTCGTCCATCTTGGCGCTGCCGTTGATGAGCAGCTTCATGGAGTCGCAGAAGAAGTCGAGCGCGTGGTGGTTGTGGGTGAAGGTGGGGTATTTCTTGAAGATCGCCGAGTTGTGCGGGTCGTTCACATCCTGTTCGAGGGCGAGGAGGCCACCCTTCTTGATGTTCACGTAGACCTCGTACTGCATCATGAGGACTTCCATGTAGACGGCCTTGCTGTACGGGCTGCCTTTCACGGCCTTGGCCAGGTCGGCGGCCACGCGCTTGATGAGGGGCAGGGGGTTCGCGGCCAGGAAGGCACCGGCGCCCGCGCCGAAGATGATGAGCCCTTCCGCGGGCAGCGGATGGATCAGGGTGGCCAGGCTCCCGCCCTCCATCAGGTACCCCCCGATGACCGCGACGAAGACCACCACCAAGCCGATGATGAAGAACATGCTGCAGCTCCTGCCTGTTTCATCGGCCCCGGAGGCCCAGGGCTGAATTCTGGTCGGGCGCCCGGCGCGACCGGCTGGCACAATGAAAGAATTCGGAGGATTTATGGCCCCTTCCACCCCCACCCTCGGCCCCGTCGGCAGCTATGTGAAGCACCATTTCCGGCATTTCAACGCCGCAGCCCTCGTGGATGCGGCCGAGGGCTACCGGGCCTACCTGGCCCAGGGCGGCAAGATGATGGTCACCCTGGCGGGCGCCATGAGCACCGCCGAACTGGGCCTGTCGTTCGCGGAGATGATCCGCCAGGACAAGGTGCACCTCATCGTCTGCACCGGCGCCAACCTGGAGGAGGACATCTTCAACCTGGTGGCCCACGATTTCTATGAGCGGGTGCCCCACTACCGCGACCTGACCCCCCAGGACGAGGCCGGCCTCCTCAGCCGCCACATGAACCGGGTGACCGACACCTGCATCCCCGAGATGGAGGCCATGCGCCGCATGGAGAAGGCCATGCTCGAGGTGTGGATGGACGCCGACGCCAAGGGCGAGCGCTACTTCCCCCACGAGTTCTTCCAGAAGGTGCTCAAGAGCGGGAAGTACAAGGAGCACTATCAGATCGACCCCAAGCACTCCTGGATGCTGGCCGCCCTCGAAAAGAACGTGCCCATCGTGGTCCCCGGCTGGGAGGACAGCACCCTGGGCAACATGTACGCCGCCGCCGTCATCCGGGGCGACGTGAAGAACGTGCACACCGTTCGCACCGGCATCGAGTACATGACTTGGCTCGCCAAGCACTACCAGGACGTCACCAAGACCTCGACGCTCGGCATGTTCCAGATCGGCGGCGGCATTGCCGGCGACTTCCCCATCTGCGTGGTGCCCATGCTCCACCAGGATCTGGAGCTCACCGAAGTCCCCCTCTGGGGCTACTTCTGCCAGATCAGCGACTCGACCACCAGCTACGGCTCGTACTCCGGCGCCGTGCCCAACGAGAAGATCACCTGGGGCAAGCTGGGCGTGGACACCCCGAAGTTCATCGTGGAAAGCGACGCCACCATTGTGGCCCCGCTGATCTTCGCGTACCTGCTGGGCTGGTAGGGAAGAACAACTGATCACCACCAAGGCACCCAGACACCAAGGAAAACAACAGCGGTTTCTTTGGCAGTTCTTGGTGCCTTGGTGGTGAATCCTTGTTTAAAGCTCGAACACCAGCAACCGCGCCCCCTCGCGGCCCTTCACGGGAACCACGCGGTGGGGCGTTTCGCCGGGCACGTCGAAGCTGTGGCTGATGAAGCGGCTGCCGGGCTTCAGCTCCCGGCGCGCCTTGGCCCAGAGGGCGGGCATGGGCACGGGGGAGAGGAAGGCGTAGGCCACGTCGAATCCTGCGAGGTCCGTGCGCCACAGGCTGCCCAGGCGGATGTGGGCATTGCGTTGCGGCAGGCAGCGCAGCCAGGCCACCAGCCAGGTGAAGGGAGAGGCTTCCACGCCGATGAAGGTCGAATCCGGCCGAACCCTGGCGAGGTGCGCCACGGGTCCGCCGAAGCCGCAGCCCAGGTCCACGAAGCAGAGCCCCGACCGATCCGGCAGCAGGCCTTCCAGCTTCTCCCATGCATCCTCACTGGCGTGGTAGAGCGGCACGCGGCTCAGCAGGCCGCCGCCAAACACCAGCGCCAGCCCCAGGAACAGCGCCAGATAAATCCAAGCGGGGATCGGCGCGCTCCAGAGGGCTCGCACCAGGAAGGGCAGGGCGGCCTGCATGAAGGCCCATCGCGGGCTCAGGTCCATCCACCGGGACAGGAACACCGCCAGCACTGCCTGGAGCAGCAGCCACACCAGCCCCGGAAGCCGCAACCCTGTCCGGGCCAGCGCCACCAGCACCGCGAAGGCCAGCGTCTGGGCCAGGAGGGCGCGGAGTACAGGGGGCAGGCGGCGGAGGAGGGACATGAAACCCAGGGGAAGAAATGAAACCGCAGATGACGCAGATGGCGCAGATCAAGGGTGCCAGAGGTCCGGACTTCCCGCGGCCGCTTGTCCACATCTCCTGGAATCTGTGTGAATCTGTGGATCAGATCCTTTCATCTGCGTCCATCTGCGCCATCTGCGGTTTCAAGTCTTTTCATCCTCCCCGGGACTCACGCCCCCATGATCCTCGGCCGCTTCGCCCCTTCGCCCACGGGCATCCTCCACCTGGGCAACCTCCGAACGGCGCTGGCTTCTTGGCTGTCGGCGCGGGCGGCGGGCGGCACGTGGATCATCCGCATGGAGGATGTGGATGGCCCCCGCTGCCGCCGCGACTTCGGCGAGGCGCAGCTGCGGGACCTCGCGGCCCTGGGCCTTGAATCCGATCAGCCTGTGATCTGGCAGTCGGAGCGCGACGCCGCCTACCGCGAGGCCCTCGCGGCCCTGCATGCGGCCGGGCGCCTGTACGCCTGCATCTGCACGCGCAAGGACCTGCAGCTGCTGGCTTCGGCGCCCCACGCGGAGGACAGCCTGCGCCCCTACCCGGGCCGCTGCCGAGCTCGCGCCTGGGAGGGCTGGGACCAGGCCCTGCGCCTGCGGCTGCCAGAAGGAACCGTGGCCTGGGAGGACCGGGTGCTGGGTTCCCAGGTGGACGATCCGGCGCGGCTCACCGGGGACCCTCTGCTGTTCCGCCGCGATGGCTGTTTCGCCTACCACCTGGCGGTGGTGGTGGATGACGGCGCCCAGGGCGTGACCGAGGTGGTGCGGGGCGCGGACCTGCGGCCAGTGACCGCCACCCAGATCCGGCTGCAGGAGGCCCTCGGTCAGCCGCGCCCGGCCTACGCCCACCTGGGCCTGGTGGTGGCGCCCGACGGGAGCCGCCTCGGCAAGCGGGCCGGGGCCCTGGGCTTGGAAGCACTGGCGGCCAAAGGGGTGCCGGTTACGGAGGTGCTGGGCTGGCTGGGTGAGAGCCTCGGCTGCCTGGACCGGCCCCGGGCCTGCACCGCGGCGGAGCTCATCGGGTCCTTCGACTGGGCTCGGGTACCCACGGGCGAGGTGCGGGTGCCGGGGGCCTGGACCTAGCGCGTGGTCTCCAGGCGCTTCAGCTCCGTCCAGAACCAATCCCGGGCCAGCACCGTACGGCCGTCCTTCAGCAGGATCTCGTAGGGGCGTCCGCTCATGGAGCTGCCGCTGGCGCAATGCCGGATGAAGTCCGGGGCGGTCTTCACGCGCCCGCCGGCGTTCTTCCACTTCAGACGCAGGTGATCCGCCGCCTGCTGGGGGGTGTGCTCCGTCCCGTTGCGGAGGAAGACGGCCCCCTGGAGGTTCGCCACGGCCTGGATCAGGGTCTCGATCTTCTGGGCCTCAGGGGGTGAGGCGGGCACGGCGAGGACGAGGACGAGGGCGGGGAACATGGGTCGAGCATGCCGGGAAAACCAGGATTGGATACGCAAAAAGAACCCGGCGCTCCGGGTCCTTTGTTCAGGTTGCAAGGTCCGTTAGGCCAGCTTGTTCACGCTCTCGGTATCCCCTGCGGGGATACGCGAGACGACAAAGCAAAAGGACCCGGCGCTCCGGGTCCTTTATTCAGGCTGCAAGGTCCGTTAGGCCAGCTTGTTCACTTTGGCGGCCAGGCGGGACTTGGTGCGGTCGGCGGCGTTCTTGTGCATCACGCCCTTGCGGCAGGCCTTGTCCACGAGACCCTGGGTCTCGGGCAGCAGCTTGGCGGCCTCGTCCTTCTTGCCCCCGGCGATCAGGGCCAGGAAGCTCTTGACGGCGGTCTTCAGGGTCGAGCGGTTGCTGCGGTTGCGGAGGCGGGCCTCGGCATCGCGACGGGCCTTCTTGGCAGCGGACTTGTGATTGGCCATGGGTGGGATCTCCAGCTTCCGGGGGCGGTCTCTCGTACAGAGCCCGGGGGAAGCGCGAAAGACCATCCTATCGCAAACAGCCCGAGGGTCAAGGCCAAAAGGCTGCCCTCAGGGCCCATTCGACCCCTTCCAGAGGGGCCCGCCATGGGGCATGCTGATCGGAGGCGAATGGCCTCCCGGGAAGGATGGGGTCATGTCGCAGCAGAAATTGGAGTCCGTCGTGGAACTGGCGGCGAAGGCGAAAGCCTTGCGGAGAGACGTCCTGCTGCAGGTCTACAAGGCCCAGAGCGGCCATCCGGGTGGAAGCCTCAGCTGGATCGATATCGGCGTCGCGCTTTACTACCACGAGATGAAGGTGGTTCCCGAGAACCCCGCCGATCCCTCCCGGGACCGCTTCGTGCTCTCCAAGGGCCACGCCTGCCCCGCCCAGTACGCCATCCTGGCCGATCAGGGCTTCTTCCCCAAGGCCTGGCTGGAGACCTTCCGCCAGTACCCCACGAAGCTTCAGGGCCATGCCGAGAACCACTACACCCCGGGCGTGGAGGTCACCACCGGCAGCCTGGGCCAGGGCCTGCCCCAGGCCGTGGGCATCGCCCTGGGCCTGAAGGTGCAGAAGTCCGCCAGCCGTGTCTACTGCGTGGTGGGCGATGGCGAAAGCCAGGAGGGCGTCATCTGGGAGGCTGCCATGGCCGCGCCCCACCACAAGCTCGACAACCTCTGCGTGTTTCATGACCTGAACGGTCTGCAGATCGACGGCGACGTGAAGAAGGTCATGAACATCAATCCCGTGCCGGACAAGTGGCGGGCCTTCGGCTGGGCCGTGAAGGAGATCGACGGCCACGACTTCACCCAGATCCTCGAGGCCCTGGCCTGGGCCCGCACGGTCGCCCAAGTCCGGCGAGCTGGGCGATCTGGCCTTCCCCTGCTTCCGCGCCGCCAAGCAGCTGGGGAAGAACCCGGTTCAGCTGTCGCAGGAGTTGGCCGGAACGGTGGTCATCCCCGGGGCGACCCTCGTGGCCGCCGGGCCCTACCTGAACCTGAAGCTGGCCCCGGAAACCCGCGCCAAGGCCGTGCTGGCCGCCATCCTCGAAGCGCCGCTGGATCAGCCCTACGGCTCGCGTCCCGCCAACGGCAAAACGGTGATCGTCGAGTACAGCTCGCCCAACATCGCCAAGCTCTTCACCATCGGCCATCTGCGGTCCACGATGATCGGCCATGCCCTGGCCCAGACCCACCAGTTCCTCGGTTTCGAGGTACACCGCCTCAACCACCTGGGTGACTGGGGCACCCAGTTCGGCACGCTGCTGGCCGCCTACACCCGCTGGGCCGAGGCCGACAACGCGGACCTGGAGCAGGATTTCGACTGGGCGGAGCCCGCGCCCGACAAGCGCCGCACGCCGCTCTTCCGCCTCTTCCAGCTCTACGTGCGCTTCCACGCCGAAGAAGAGAACGATCCGGCCATGCGCGACGAGGCCCGGGGCTGGTTCAAGCGCCTGGAGGCGGGAGACGCCGAGGCGCGCCGGCTCTGGAGCTGGTTCCGCCAGATCTCGCTGAAGGAGTTCCAGCGCATCTACGACCGCCTGGGCGTGACCTTCGACACCCTGGCGCAGGGCGAGGCCTTCTACGAGGATCAGCTCGCGCCCACCCTGCAACGCCTGGAAGATGCAGGGCTGCTGGTGGAGGGCGACAAGGGCGCCCGCATCATCAACCTGGAAGACGTGGGCATCGCCACGCCCTGCCTCGTGCAGAAGGGTGACGGCACCAGCATCTACGCCACCCGCGACCTGGCGGCGGCGTTGTACCGCAAGGACGCCTACCACTTCGACCGCTGCCTCTACGTGGTGGGCACCGATCAGGTGCTGCACTTCCAGCAGATCTTCGCCGTGCTGGACAAGCTCGATCCATGGTTCAAGGGCCGCATGCTGCACACGCCCTTCGGCATGGTGAAGCTACCCGAAGGCAAGATGAGCACCCGCAAGGGCAACGTCATCTTCCTGGAGGATGTGCTCGACGAGGCCCGCGAGCGCGTCGCCGCCATCATCGAGGAGAAGAACCCCGAGCTGAAGGGCAAGGCCGAGGTCGCCGAGATGCTCGGCATGGGCGCCGTGGTGTTCTTCGACGCCATGAACGACCGTGTGAAGCCCATCACCTTCACCTGGGACCGGGTCATCGCCCTCGATGGCGACACGGGCCCCTATGTGCAGTACGCCCACGCCCGCATCATGAGCGTGTTGCGCAAGGCCGGCGGGGACTGGGCGGCCAAGGCCCAGGCTGGCGCCGCCCAGGGGCCATGCCTGCCCTTCGCCGATCTGACCGTGCCCACGAACCTCGGCGGCCTGGCCGCTCCCGAAGCCCAGGCCCTGCTCTTCGAATTGGCCGGACTGCCCGTGGCCATCGGCGCCGTGGCTGACGGCTGCATGGCCACGCCGCTGGCCCGGCAGCTGGTGGCCGTGGCGCGTGCCTTCAGCGGGTTCTACACCAACTGCCCGATCCTCGCCCCCGAGAACGCTCCGGAAGTCCGCGATGCCCGCCTGGCGCTCTGCGTGGCCACGGCGCGTGCGCTGCGCCAGGGCCTGTTCCTCATGGGCATCCAGGCCCCGGAGGAGATGTGAACCGGGAAACCGAAAAAGATCACCGCCAAGACGCCAAGGCGCCAAGAAAAGATCTTTCTCGAGAGGAAGAACTGCTTGCTGCGTCCATCGTGGATGCCGCAGTAAAGGTTCATTCCACGCTCGGACCTGGATTGCTGGAGCGGATTTATGAGATTTGTTTGATACATGAGCTGACCAAGCGAGGACATAAAGTCGAGAGCCAGGTGGCTGTGCCCATCAACTACGACGGCATCCAGCTTGAGGCGGGGCTGCGATTGGATTTGGTGGTGGATGGTCTCGCTGTCCTGGAGCTGAAGTCCGTTGATCACACGCTTCCTGTCCACGAGGCTCAGCTCATCACCTATCTGAAGCTGTCGGGCGTTCGTCTAGGATTCCTATTGAATTTCAACGTTGCCCTGATGAAGGACGGGATCACCCGGCGAATCCTTCAACGCAACCGAGAAGGAACCACCACCAACCTAGGTGAGCCTTGATCGCACTTTGTTTTTCTTGGCGCCTTGGCGTCTTGGCGGTGATCAGTAGCAGTTGTTAGGAGTATGCGATGACCAAGTATGTGTTCGTGACCGGTGGTGTGCTGAGTTCCCTGGGCAAGGGCATCGCGGCGGCCAGCCTGGGCGCGCTGCTGGAGGCCCGCGGGCTGAAGGTGACGCTCATGAAGATGGATCCCTACCTCAACGTGGATCCGGGCACCATGTCGCCCTTCCAGCACGGCGAAGTCTTCGTCACCGACGACGGCGCCGAGACGGACCTGGACCTGGGCCACTACGAGCGCTTCACCTCTGTGCCCACCACCCAGAACCACACCATCACCACGGGCCGCATCTACAACACGGTGATCCAGAAGGAGCGCCGCGGCGACTACCTGGGCAAGACCGTGCAGGTCATCCCCCACATCACGGACGAGATCAAGGCCGTGATGAAGAAGGTGGCCAAGGACATGGACGTGGTGATCGTCGAAATCGGCGGCACGGTGGGCGACATCGAGAGCCAACCCTTCCTCGAGGCCATCCGCCAGTTCAAGCTCGAGGCGGGTCTCGACGCGAACATGAAGGCCAACGCCATCAACATGCACCTCACCTACGTGCCCTACATCAAGACCGCTGGCGAGCTGAAATCCAAGCCCACCCAGCACAGCGTGAAGGAGCTGCGCGCCCTGGGCATCCAGCCGGACGTGCTGCTCTGCCGGGCCGACGTGGACATTCCCCGGGACCTCAAGGACAAGATTGCCCTCTTCTGCTCGGTGACCCCGGATGCGGTGTTCAGTGGCCGCGATGCCCACTCCATCTACGAAGTGCCCCTGAACCTGCACCTCGAGGGCCTGGATACGAAGGTGGCCACGCTGCTGGGCCTGGGGGAGAAGCAGCCCGACCTCAGCGCCTGGCAGAACCTGCTGCACCGCATCCGCAACCCGAAGGGCAGCGTGCGGATCGGCGTGGTGGGCAAGTACGTGGAGTTCAAGGAGAGCTACAAGAGCCTCATCGAAGCCCTCAGCCATGCGGGCTACGGCCTGGAGACCCATGTGGACCTGAAGTGGATCGAGGCGGAAGAGCTGGAGGACCAGGACCCGGCGGCCTTCCTCCAGGACTGCCATGGCATCCTGGTGCCCGGCGGCTTCGGCGTGCGGGGGACCCGGGGCATGATCAAGTCCATCCAGTACGCCCGCGAGCACAAGATCCCCTTCTTCGGCATCTGCCTCGGCATGCAGATGGCCTCCGTGGAATTCGCCCGTGACGTGGTGGGCCTGGAGGGCGCCGATTCCACCGAGTTCGACGACGCGCCGAAGCACCGCGTCATCTTCAAGCTGCGCGAGCTGGTGGACGTGGAGGAACTGGGCGGGACGATGCGGCTCGGGGCGTACCCCTGCCGGCTGGCGCCCGACAGCCAGGCCGCCAAGGCCTACGGCAGCACCGACATCAGCGAACGTCACCGCCACCGCTACGAGTTCAACCACGAGTACAAGAAGGCCCTGGAGGACAAGGGCCTCGTGTTCACCGGCATGAGCCCCGACGGCGTCTTCGTGGAGATCGTGGAGCTGAAGGACCACCCCTACTTCCTGGCCTGCCAGTTCCACCCGGAGTTCAAGAGCCGACCCCTGAATCCGCATCCGCTGTTCACCGCCTTCGTGAAAGCCAGCGCCGCGAACCGGGCCTGAGCTTTCCGCTTCAAAGAAGACGGGCGGGCCCGATGGCCCGCCCTTCTTGCGTGTGGATCGATGGGGCGGCTACTTGCGGCCGCCCTTGGCCGCCCACTCTTCGAGCATGGCGGTGGTGACGGATTTGGGGCGCTCCAGGGGATAGCCAAGCGCACGGTCCCAGGTGATGTTGGCCAGCACGCCCAGCGCGCGGCCCACGCCGAAGAGCACGGTGTAGAAGTCGTACTCCTTCAGGCCGTAGTACCACTGGATCACGCCGCTCTGGGCATCCACATTGGGCCAGGGGTTCTTGGTCTTGCCCTGCTCGGTGAGCACGCCGGGGGCCACCTTGTAGATGGTGTTGACCAGCTTGAAGAGCGGATCCGTGGGCAGGTGCTTGAGGCAGAACTCCATCTGCGCGGTGTAGCGGGGATCGGTCTTGCGCAGCACGGCGTGGCCGTACCCGGGAATGACGTGGCCGGAGTTCAGCGTGTCCCAGAGGGCCTGCTTCACGTTCTCCTCGGTGGGTTCGGCGCCCGCGAGCTTCTTCTGGAAGCCCATGATCCAGTCCAGCACCTCCTGGTTGGCCAGGCCGTGCAGGGGGCCCGCCAGGCCGTTCAGGCCGGCGCTGAAGCTGTAGTAGGCGTCGGAGAGGGCCGAGGCCACGAGGTGCGTGGTGTGGGCGCTGACGTTGCCGCTCTCGTGGTCGCTGTGGAGGATGAAATACATGCGGGCCACATCGTCATAGGGCTTGGCGATGCCCATCATGTGCGCGAAGTTCGCACCCATGTCGAGACCGGCCTTCGGGGCGATGATGTCGCCATTCTTGTACTTCCAGCGGTAGATGAAGGCGGCGACTTCGGGCAGCCGGGCCACGAGGTTGCTGGCGTCCTCGTACATCGCGTCCCAGTAGTCGTTCTTCTTCATGTCGTGGTACTGCTTGGCGAAGAGGCTGTCCTTCTGCATGGCCAGCACGGCCGTGGAAAGCATGGCCATCGGGTGGCTGTCCTTGGGCATCGCCTTGAGGACGTCGAAGACGTAGGACGGCACCTTGGCGCGGGACTGGAAGTCGGCGAGGACCTCGTCAGCCTCGGCCTGGGTGGGGATCTCGCCCGTCAGGAGGAAGAACCAGAAGGCCTCCACCGTGGGGTACTCGCCGTCCTTGGCCTTGGGCAGGGCCGCGAAGGTCTCGGGGATGTTCTTCCCGCGGAACCGGATGCCTTCCTGGGGGTCCAGGTAGGAGATGTCGGTCACCAGGGCATGGATGTCGCGCGCGCCGCCGATGACCTGGCCGATGTTCACCTGGTCGATGACGACGTCCGCGAATTCCTTGGTGAGCTTCTGGGTTCGGGGGCGCTGCTCCTGGATCTTTTCCAGAAGAAGGGATTTGAGACGGGTCATGAGTACCTCCTGAAGGGACGGCGGGTCGGGTAGAACCAAGGGACCGCAATCAGTATGCGAGCCTCATCTATCGAGGTCATCGCAATCCTTCATGCGTATTCAAGAATCTGGCCTGTGGTGGTGGCGGAGACGTGTGGGCAGTATTACGGAGGTGGGGGTGATCTTCCGTGACCTTGGTCAATCTATTCTCGTTGAAACAGACAAACCCGCGACAGGTAGCCTGGGCGGCCATCGCGCTGGCAGCCGCGGCGTTCCCGGCGTGGGCGCAGGAAACCCCGCGGCCCAACCGGGTGGCATGGTTCGAGGGGTTCCCGGAGCCCCTGCCCGAAGGCGCCAGCGAACTGGCACTGGAGGCCACCAGCCAGATGCTGCGCCCCGACCTGGAGCGGAGCTCCGACGGCCGGACCTTCGCCCGGCTGGACGGAGAAGCCTGGCAGCTCACGGGCGACTGGGCCCTGAAGGCCGGGTCCTCCCGGGTCAACGTCCGGATCCGGGTGGCGTCCCGGTCCGGCGGCATCGCCGACCAGGCCATGTGGAACTGGCATCAGGCCTTCAACATGCCCCAGGGCGGGCGGGAGGACGCCCCCAAGAACCGCCTCGTCTACCACCTGGAGCGGGACGGCCGGGTGGTGGGCGACCTCACCCGGCCCGGGGTGGCCCTCATGGACCTGGACGTGGCCTGGGTCCGGCCCTTCGGCACGGCGGACGCCGGCGGCCGGTTCGGGGCCTCCGTTCAGCTGCCCACCGGGAAGCAGGCGGATTTCTCGGGCAGCGGCAGCACCGACGGCCTGGTGGGCGCCGCCCTGTGGCGCCGGCTGGGCCACTGGCGGATTTTCGGCCAGGCCGAGCGGGTGGTGCTGGGCCTGCCGAAGGACAGCCCCCTCCGCTCCGTCATGGACCACACATCCTTCAACCGCGCCTGGGTCAGCCTGGGCTGGGTGGGGGAGGGCCCGGGGCTGCTCACCGGGCTCGGCGTGGAGGTGAGCCTCGGCTACGCCGGCAGCCCCTACCGCACCGGCCTGTCGCGCCTGGACCGGGCCGGCTGGCAG
>JAFJUR010000042.1 GCA_017859995.1 Holophagaceae bacterium
GGCCACATGACGGAGGCCGGCTGGAAGTTCGGGGCCTGGGTGGACGTGGGGTTCTGGGAGCGGTTGCTGTGAAGGCGTCGCTAATTTCGAAAAAATTCGAAATTAGCTCTTGCGTCATATTTCGAAAATTTTAGAATTAAGCCAGGAGGAAGCCATGACCGGGCCCGTGGAGCAGGCGGCAGAGCAGCTGAAGGCCCTTGGCCATCCGGTGCGCCTGTCCATCCTGCGCCGCGTGGTGCAAGGCCCCGTGGCGGGGACGCCCGCCGGGGAGCTGCAGTCGCGCCTGGACATCCCGGCTTCCACCCTCAGCCATCATCTGGCCACCCTCGCCGACGCCGGCCTGGTGCAGGTGGCCCGGGAAGGCACCACGCTCCGCTACCGCGCCGACTTCGGCTCCCTGCGGGCGCTCACCGACTACCTCTGGCAGGACTGCTGCTCCGGCGGCGGGGCCTCCGGATCCGATCCTTCCTCCTGCTGCGGCAGGGACTGACCTTCCACTCCCCTGGAACCCGGATGCCCGCGCGTCCCAGGAAACGTCCATCTGAAAGGCCCCACCCATGGATTCCCAAACCATCAAATCCGCCGTCCGCGAACGCTACGCAGGCTTCGTCACCCAGAACCAGAGCTGCTGCGGCCCCGCCACCTCCTGCGGCTGCGCGCCGGGGGAGCAGAGCCTTGGTCTCGGCTACGCGTCGCAGGATCTTCAGGCCGTGCCCGAGGGGGCCAACCTCGGCCTGGGTTGCGGCAACCCTGTGGCCCTCGCCTCGCTGAAGCCCGGCGAGACCGTGCTCGACCTGGGCTCCGGCGCAGGGTTCGACGCCTTCCTGGCCGCGAAGCGCGTGGGCCCCGAGGGCCGCGTCATCGGCGTGGACATGACGCCGCAGATGATCGAGCGCGCCGCGACCCTGGCCAAAACCCACGGCTACGCCAACGTCGAGTTCCGCCTGGGCGACATCGAGGCGCTGCCGGTGGCCGACGCCAGCGTGGACGTCATCATCTCCAACTGCGTGGTGAACCTCACCACCGACAAGGCGAAGACCTTCCGCGAGGCCTTCCGGGTGCTGAAGCCCGGCGGCCGGCTGATGGTATCGGACCTGGTGCTGGCGCGGCCCCTGCCCGAGGCCATCCGCCAGGACATGGACGCCTACGGCGCCTGCGTGGCCGGGGCCCTGCTGAAGGCGGACTACCTCCAGGCCATCGCGGCCGCGGGGTTCACCGAGGTCACGGTGGCCGGTGAGCGGGGCTACGACCTGGGCATGTTCTCGCCGGACCTCCTGGAAGCGGCCAAGCAGCGGCATCCCGGCCTGGGCGCCGAGGAGCTCGCCGCCGCGGCAGGATCGGTGCTGAGCATCCAGGTGGAAGGGCGAAAGACGGGCCGGGCCTGCGGCTGCGCGCCCACCTGCTGCGAGAAGTGAGGAGATGACCGTGACCCCGACCCGCTGTGACTGCGCCGCGCCCGCACCCGTTCGGGGTCCCGGCTTCTGGACGTCGGGAGGGTGGCTGCTGGCCGCCCTCCCGGCCTGGTTCCTCATCTACCTCGGCCTGAAGCCGGCGGCGGACTGGCTGGCCTTCCGGGCCCTGGGCCTCCAGGCGGGCAGCCGCCTGGGCGAGGCCGTGGCCTTCTTCGCCTACGACGCACCGAAGGTGCTCATGCTCCTGGGGCTCGTGGTCCTGGGCGTGACCTTCGTGCAGACCTTCGTCAGCCCGGAACGCACCCGCGACCTGCTGGCGAAGCGCACCGGGGCCTGGAGCAACCTGCTGGCGGCGCTGCTGGGCATCGCCACGCCGTTCTGTTCCTGCTCGGCGGTGCCCCTCTTCATCGGCTTCGTGCGGGTGGGCGTGCCGCTGGGCGCCACGTTCAGCTTCCTGGTGTCGGCGCCCATGGTGAACGAGGTGAGCCTGTTCCTGCTGCTGAGCCTGTTCGGCTGGCGCATCGCCCTGATCTACACCCTGACCGGTGTAACCATCGCCTTCGTCTCGGGCTGGGTGATTGGGAGGCTCCGCCTGGAGAAGCACCTCGAACCCTGGGTGCTGACCGTGCCCTTCGAGGCCTCCGCTGGGGGCAAGGGGCCCGCCGGGTTCGCCGCGCGGATGGAACTGGCCCTCCAGGGAACCCGGGACATCGTGGGCAAGGTCTGGCCGTTCGTGTTGGCAGGCATCGCCGTGGGCGCCTTCCTGCACGGCTACGCCCCGGCGGAGCTGCTCGCGAGGTTCATGGGCAAGTCCGCCTGGTGGAGCGTGCCGCTGGCGGTGCTCATCGGCGTGCCGCTCTACGCGAACGCCGCCGGCATCATCCCCATCGTGCAGGTGCTCCTCGCCAAGGGCGCAGCCCTGGGCACGGCCCTGGCGTTCATGATGGCGGTGACGGGGCTTTCGCTGCCCGAGACCGTGATCCTGCGGAAGGTGCTCAAGCCCCGGCTGCTCGCGGTCTTCCTGGGCATCGTGTCCGTGGGCATCGTGCTGACCGGATTCCTGTTCAACCTGTTGCTGTAGGGAGGAACCATGAGGATCGAGGTGCTGGGAAGCGGCTGCGCCAAGTGCAAGCTGCTGGCGGAGCGCGCGGAGGAGGCCGCCAAGGGTCTGGGCGCGGAGTACACGCTGGTGAAGGTCACGGAGTACCCCGACATCGTGGCCCGCGGCGTGATGTCCACGCCCGGGCTCGTGGTGGACGGCGTCGTGAAGAGCCAGGGCCACGTGCCCACCGTGGCCGCCATCCAGGCCCTGCTGCGGTAGGATCTCCTCTCCGTTTCCCTGAGGACTCCCATGCGCATCGGCATCCTGGGTTTTGGCCGCTTCGGGAGGGCGCTCGCCGCGCTTCTCCACGACGCCGGCCATGCCTATCGGGCCTGGGACCCGGTGGCCGACATCCCCGCGGAGCGCCGGGCGGCCAGCCTGCGCGACCTGGTGGACGCCCACGAGGCCCTGGTGCTGGCCGTGCCCATTCCGGCCCTGGGCGGGGCGCTGGCGGCCCTCCGCCCACACCTACGGCCCGACCACCTGCTCTTTGACGTGGGCAGCGTGAAGGTGGGTCCCTGTGCGCTGCTGGACCAGCATCTCGGCGCGGCCATCCCCCACGCGGGCACCCATCCGCTGTTCGGCCCCGTGAGCCTCGCCCGGGCCGAGCGGCCCCTCCGCGTGGTGCTCTGCGCCTCGCCGCGCCACCCGGGCGCCTCGGGCCGCGTGGAGGCCCTCTTCCGCAGCCTCGGCTGCGAGGTGCTGCGCCAGAGCCCCGAGGACCATGACCGGGTGATGGCCACCACCCACGCCCTCACCTTCTTCATCGCCAAGGGCCTCCTCGCGGTGGGCGCGGGGGCCGAGCTGCCCTTCACGCCGCCCTCCTTTCACGCCATCGCCCGCACCCTGGAATCGGTGCGGGAGGACGCCGGCCACCTCTTCGCGGCTCTGCAGAACGAGAATCCCTTCGCCGCCGGGGCCCGGGAGGGCCTGCTGGAGGCGCTCGCCGCCATCCACCAGAGCCTCGCCGAGGCGGTGCAGAGCGGTGGCGGAGGCGAGCAGCTCGCCATTCCCGACCTGGGCAGCCGGTCCCCGGCCCTGCAGGAAGCCCGCGACCACATCGACGCCCTGGACCAGGAGCTGGTGGCCCTCCTGGCGCGCCGCACCGACCTGGTGCTCCGCGCTGGCCGGGCCAAGGCCGAACTGGGCCTGCCCGTCCACGACCCCGAGCGCGAAGCCGCGCAACTGCAGGCGCGCCGGGCCTGGGCAGAAGCGGCCGGGCTGAGCCCGCAGGGGATCGAGGATGTGTTCCGGGCCGTGCTGCGGTCTTCGCGATCCGCCCAGGGCGGGGGCTGAGCCAGCCCGGGTCAGAAGGGCAGATCCAGGGCCTTGCACAGGAAGGCGACCAGGGGCGATGCCCGCCGGAAGGCGTCCATCAAGGCGTCGGGAAAATCCGGGGCCGCGACTTCGGCGTTGGTGAAGGCCGTGGCCGTGTAGAAGTCCTTGAACTTGAGGTCCTCGGCACATGGGTGCTCGGCGTCGAACCCCTGGGGCACCCGCTTGAGGGCCTCTCCTTCGATCTCCAGCCCCGAGGCCCGCAGTGTCTTCCAGGTCGAGGACCGGGCGCAGATGGCCTGCCGCACCTTGAACAGCGCCTCGGGCTCGGGGTGCCACAGGCCGCCGCCCGCGAAGCAGCCGCCGGGCTCGAGGTGGAGGTAGAACCCCGGCCCGTGCACGCCTCCGGCCGCCGAGGAGCGGTGCCGGAAGTTGACGCCCAGGTGGGTCTTGTAGGGCGTCTTGTCCTTGCTGAAGCGGGTGTCGCGGTAGATGCGGAAGAGGGAGCCGCCCACGGGCCGGGGGTCGGCCTCGACGTGCCGGCTGACGGCGGCCAGGGGGCCCGTGCAGCCCGCGATGAGCCGCAGCACCGGATCGCGGGCCTCGGCTTCGTACCGGGCCTTGTTCGCCTGGAACCAGGCCCGGTCGTTGTGTGCCTTCAGATCCTTCAGGAATCGGAAGAGTCCCGGCCCCAGCGGATTCTCCATGTCGAAGCGGATCGCCTTCGTCGCCATCCTGGCCTCCGGTCGTGTGCCTCCAGAGTAGAACCAGCGCTTCCGGAACCCCACCCTTTCGGCGGAGGCGCGGCCCTGGGGTCGAGGCCGTTTCCAGCCTCAGGCCGTCTCCCACAGGCGTCGCGCCTCCTCGATGATCACGTCGGGTCGTTCTTCGGGCCAGAAGAGTCGGCTGCCCTCGAGGCGCCGTACGCCGAGGGATCGCCCGAAGGTTCGATCGAGGTAGTCCGGCGTGGCGGGAGAAAACAGCATGTCCGCGATGCCCCAAACGATTCGGACCGGGCCCTTGAATCGTCGGAGGGCGGGTTCGACGCCGGCCAGGGCGTTCGCCTCAAGCGCACGGGTGAAGGCGTGGACGAGGTCCTTCCGA
This sequence comes from Holophagaceae bacterium, assembly GCA_017859995.1. GTDB lineage: Bacteria > Acidobacteriota > Holophagae > Holophagales > Holophagaceae > Geothrix. The sequence continues at coordinate 4,894 of JAFJUR010000042.1, forward strand.
TCCCGGGAGGCAAGGATGGGCGCGAAGTAGGCCTCAATGGCCTCATCGGTGGGATGGGCTGGGTTGGCGTAACACATGCCGCCGATGCCCTTGGCGGAGCGTGCCAGCGTCTTGTCGGCCAGCCAGGGCGCGAGCCAGGTGTCCGCATAAGTGCCGGTCTTGGCCAGCTCGATGACCGGTCGGAGGGCCGCTGGCGGGCAATCCTGCTCCGAATCGCCGTTCGTCAACAGCAGCGAGCGGACCCGTTCCGGGTGGTGGGCCGCGAGGAGCTGCGCGACCGCCGCGCCGCTGTCGTTCGCGACGAGGTCTGCGACCGGGATGGAAAGCCGGTCGAGCAGCGCCACGAGCATGGCCGCCTGGCCACCGGGGCTCAGGTTCTGCCCCTTCGCCACCCGGGTATGCCCCAGGCCCATGAAATCCGGCGCGATGCAGCGCCGGTGGGCGGAGAGGGGTGCGAGGACCCCCCGCCACTGGAAGCTGCTCAGGGGAAACCCGTGCAGGAACAGGGCGGCCTTCCCTTCGCCGCGCTCCAGGTAGGCGATGTCGCCGAAGGAGGTGGCCGCGATGCGGCGCTCACGGCCATAGGCGGCTGCATCCAGGGAACCTGAAGGGGCGGGCCTGGATGGAACGTTCGGTGCCTGGGCGCGGGCGAACGGCCCGGCCAGCGGAAGGCCCGCGAGCAGGCCGGTTGTCAGTCCCAAGAAATCTCTGCGATGCATCGCGCCTCCACCGCCCGCCGGCGTGCAGAGCAGGGTCGGCCACCGGGCGGGGAGGATCAATGACCTCCCAGGTCATGGTGCGGGGACAAGCCAGTCTGCATAATGGCGCGTTAGATTCTGCACCCGTGGAAAGGAGCCCACCTTGAGCGGTCGAGAGACAGTTCCCGAGACCAGAGGCGTCAGCGTCATTCCTCTGGCTGCGATTGACCTGGGGCCTGAAATCGAGGGCATGGAAGGCCGCCAGCTGCGCATGCGGATGGTCACCATTGAACCCGGTGGCGTCTTCGGCCCGCTTCACGACCATGTCGATCGGCCAGGAACGGTCTACATCCTTCAAGGGACCATCACCGACCATCGGAATGGGATCGCCACGGAATATGGCCCGGGGGTGGGCTGGCCTGAGGACCGGAACACCAACCACTGGCTCGAAAACCGGGGAACCATACCCGCCATCGAGATCTCCGTGGACATTGTCAGGGCCCCCCAGTGAGCCAGCCAAGGTCTGGGCGGGCCCGGCCTGGACTCGCCTCGGACGCCATCCTGCCTCCGAACCCCGCCGCCACCCTCCCCCGGAACCGGGTCGGAGTGCTGCTGCGCGAGTGGCGGGCGGCCCGCCGGGTGAGCCAGCTCGGCCTGGCCCTGGAAGCGGGGATCTCGCCCCGGCACCTCAGCTGCGTTGAAACGGGGCGCGCCCAGCCCAGCCGCGACCTTCTCGCCCGGCTGGCGGAGGCCCTTGGCATGCCGCTGCGCGAACGCAACGCGCTGCTCGTGGCCGCGGGGTTTGCCCCCAGGTATTCCGAATCACCGCTCGGGACACCCGAGCTGGCGCGGATCCGCCACGCCATCGAATGCATCCTCGTCCAGCAGGAGCCGTTCCCGGCCTTCGTCCTCGATCGCCACTGGAACATCCTCATGGCGAACCAGGCCGCCCTCCGCGTCAACCAGTCCGTGCTGCGCGGCCGTCCCGCCGCGCATGGAAACATGATCCGCCAGTTCTTCGACCCGGACGATCTGCGGGCGGCCGTCGTGAACTGGGAGGAGGTGGCCGGGGAACTGATCCGCCACCTCCACAGCGCCGTGGCGGCCAATCCCGCGGATGAGGCGGGAAGGGCGCTGCTGAAGGAGGCCCTGGCCTATCCCGGCGTGCCACCCGGCTGGCGGACGCGCTCGCTGGACGCCGCGCCGAAGCCCCTGCTCACCACGGTCCTCCGGGGCGAAGGTCGTGACCGCGCGTTCTTCTCGACGATCACGACCTTCGGGACGCCCCGGGACGTGACCCTCGATGAGTTGCACATCGAGTGTTGTTTCCCAAGCGACGAGGAGACCGCGGAATGGTGCCGCGTCCTTTCGGGGCGGTCTTGAAACAAGGGGGCCCCCAACCGGGGGCCCAACCTCGAGCACGCGTGGAGCGGCGTTGAAACGCCCGCGCCTTCTTACTTGCCGAACCGCTTGGAGGCCCCCTCCAGGGATCGGGCGCAGTGCGCCCTCCTGCTCGGCCGCGGCCTCGCAGACCTGGAGCCTCCCACTTGATGTTCTCGACAACGGGGCCCCCTCCGCGAGCCGGAGGCGAGTGGGAGGACGCGCTGGGGGCGCGTCCGATCGGGGGGGAGTCCCGGCGTCGAGGTACTTCGCGCGGGCGGTGCCGTAGTCGACCCCGGAGGCTCCGCCTCCAAGAGCGCAGGCCCGGAGGGGGAAGCGATTGGGAGCACAGCGCGGGGCGCTGTGCGATAGGCGGAGGCGTGTGACCAGAAGAAAAAGGCGGGCCCCCAACCGGGGGCCCAACCTCGAGCACGCGTGTAGCGGCGTTGAAACGCCCGCGCCTTCTTACTTGCCGAACCGCTTGGAGACCTCGCTCCACTTGATGTTCTCGACGAAGGCGTCGAGGTACTTCGCGCGGGCGGTGCCGTAGTCGACCATGAACGCGTGCTCCCAAGAGTCCAGCACCACGAGCAGGTCCTGCTCGATGGGCAGGCCCAGGTGGTGCTCGGCCACGAAGTAGGTGTGCAGCTTGCCGTCGCGGCGGTTGCGGGTGCGGCATCCAGGGCGGCCTTGAGGCCGGCGCTGATGGTGCTGTCGGCGCCGAGGTTCTCGAAGTAGAGCTCATGGAGGAAGGAACCATTGAAGGCCACCGCCTCGCGGCGCTTGAGCTCGCTGTACTCGTTGTAGGAGTAGTTGGGCTTGGTGTTGTCGACGGTCGCCAGGCGCTCCTCGATCTCGTTCAGCTTGGTCACGTAGCCCTTGTAGAGGCCGAAGTGCTGATCCAGCTGGGAATCGCTGAGCCCCTTCACGGCGCCACCCTTGAGGTGGTCGTAGTTCTTAGCGGTATAGGCCATGGCATCTCCTTGGCTGCGCTGTGCGCGGAAAATTAGTTTACTGAAAAAGTCGGAAATTGGATGAAACAGGCCTAATGTTCAGGCCGAGGTCAGGTATTGGCAGGCGCGACAGCCCGATATCAGCCCAGCATTTCCCGGAGGAACCAGGCTTCCTTCTGGTGGGTCTGCACGAAGCGGGTCAGTAGGTCCGCGGTGCCGGGGTCGCCGGCGCCGTTGGCCAGCTCGATGCCCTCGTGCATGAGCGCGATGGTCGCCTCCTCGTTGGCCAGGGCCTCCTTCAGCATGGCTTCGGCATCCAGCCGGGCGGCGGGGTTGGAGATGGCCGCCTTGGTCTGGGCCTCGATCTGGGCGGGGGCGTGGATCGGCACGCCGCCCAGCATGCGAATGCGCTCTGCCAGCTCGTCCACGGTGCCGTCAGCGGCGGTGTAGAGCTCCTCGAAGCGCAGGTGGTAGTCGCGGAAATGGGGGCCGGTGACGGTCCAGTGGTAGCGCTTGGCGTTGAGGGCCAGCACTTGGGCAGTGGCGAGTTCGCTGTTCAGGTGGTCGATGACGGAACGGCTCATGAAATCTCCTTAGGAAGGCCAGGCGGTCCAGGCGGCGGGCGCGGCCCAGCGGCCGGTCACCTCGGCGTGGTTGGAGACGAGGGCGGCGATGGCGCAGCCGTCCGGAAGGAAGTAGCGCAGCGCCAGCACCGAGGGCAGGCGATCATCGGGACCCGCGGTGCCGCGGTCCACGGCGGGCATGGCCCGCGAGCCGTCCGACAGCTCGAGGCAGAGCTGGTCGGGGAAGCGCTGGAGGGCGGCCAGGCGCGCGTCGCGCACCTCGTCGGGAAAGCCCAGGAACAGGGTGGCGACGATGCTCCTGCCGCCGGGCTCCCGGCGCGGAGCCAGCACCGCGAAGGAGGCGCGGGACTCGGCCAGGTCTTCGGGTGGCGCGGTGTCCAGCGTCATGCCTTCGGCCCAGAGGGTCTCGATCACCTGGTCCTCGACGCTCTCGAGGGTCTCGGGCTGGAAGGTGATGCCCGCCGCCAGATCCAGCCGCAGCGCGGCCTGGCGGGCCAGGAAGGCCTGGCGGGACTCGAAGCGGGAACGCTCTGTGGCGGGATCGAAGGCGAGCATTTTGGGAGCCTCAGATGTGCTTGGCGATGTCGGCGTCGGGGGCGGCGATGGCGCCGGACTGGAGCCGCGTCAGCGCGTCCTGGAAGCGGCCGGCGTGGAAGCGCTCCACCTTGGCGAGGGTCTCGAACCAGGCGGCGATCTCGGCGTAGCCCTCTTCCCGGGCCTTGCGGGCGAACTCGGGATACATGTCGGTGTACTCGTAGGTCTCGCCGGCGACCGCGGACTTCAGGTTGGTCAGCGTGTCGCCCAGGGGCATGCCCGTGGCCGGGTCGCCGGCCTGCGCCGCCAGGAACATGAGGTGCTTCAGGGCGTGGCCCGTCTCGCCGTCGGCGCTGTGCTTGAAGAGGCCAGCCACTTCGGGGAGGCCTTCCTTCTCGGCGACCTGGGCCATCCAGGTGTACCGGCGGTTCGCCTGGCTCTCGCCGGCGAAGGCAGCCTTGAGGTTCTGGTGGGTCTTGGACTCGGTGAAGGACATGGCGTCTCCTGTGGGCCGCGGTCGGCGGCATCAAGGTAGAGCCATCCCCGTGCCAAAGCAATAAGTACTGTTTTATGTATTCTTACAATTATTGGGAACATTGCGGCCCGACGCCATTACCGGCGGATCGCGAGCTGGATTCGCGGCATGTCGAGAGGTCCCGGTCAGAGGGTTGGCCGGTGGACCGCTCAGGGTTTCGGCGCCAGCCCGGCCCCGATCTGGGCGCCATCCAGGCTGAGGGCCCGACCGAAGCCCAGCACCAGGCGCCCGGACGCGGGCCGCAGCCGGAAGAAGGAGAAATCCCCCAGGCCGAGGGTGAGCGCCGCCTGCGGGAACCGCGCCAGGTAGGCCTCCGCCGCCGCTTCGTGATCTTTCGTACCGGCTTCGATCGCCTCGGCGGTGCCCAGCAGGGTCAGCCGGGGCAGGGCCAGAGGGTCCTGGTCCTCGTCCAGCGGCGCCATGACCATCAGGCTCATCCGGCCATCGGCGCGCAGGTCGCGGGTGTGCGAGGCGAGGCTGCTCACGTGGATGAGGAATCCCGAACCGTCCGGCGCCGGAACCACTGGGACCATGGAGACGAAAGGCGCGCCTTCGTGCAGGGTGCCCAGCGCCGCGACGGGCATCGCGAGCAGGGCTTCGAGCATGGTTTCCGCGGTGGGGTCCATGGGGCCTCCTCGTGCGCCACCATCATGCGCCGGTTGGGACCTTGGAGAAGGCCTTCCGGGGGACTCGGCCTCCGAAGGTCCGGGCCACGAGACGGCCCACCTCGGCGATCACGGCCTCGCGGTCGGCCCAGGAGGCCTTCGAGCCGGTGAGGTAGACCGTCACGACGATGGGTGCCCGGCCCGGGGGCCGCAGGATGGCCACATCGTTCATGGTGCCGAAGTCCCCGGCCCCGGTCTTGTCCCCGACGGGCCAGTCGGCGGGCAGGCCCGCGCGGAGCTTGGCCTTCCCCGTGGTCGCGCCGCGCATCCAGGCCTCCAGCCGCTGACGGGAGGCGGGGGTCAGGGCCTCCCCCAGGAGCAGGGTCCGCAGCGTGGCCGCCATGGCCGCTGGGGTGGTGGTGTCGCGGAGGTCGCCGGGCAGGGCGCTGTTCAGCTCCGGTTCCCTGCGGTCGAGGCGGGAGATGCCGTCGCCCAGGCTCCGCAGGTAGGCGGTGAGGGCCGCGGGGCCGCCGAGGCGCGCGAGCAGCAGGTTCGCCGCGGCGTTGTCGCTCTCCTGGATCGTGGCCGCGCAGAGGTCGCCCACGGTCATGGCGCCTTCCGCGACGTGGGCCCCGGTCACGGGGGAGTGGGGCACCAGGTCGGCCCGGGTGTAGGCGAGGCGCTGGTCGAGGACCTCGCGACCCGCGTCCACCCGGGCCAGCACCAGGCCGCCCAGCAGGGCCTTGAAGGTGCTGCAGAGGGGGAAGCGTTCCCCGCTGCGGTGGTCGAGGCGGCGGCCCGAGCCGGTGTCCACCGCGCACACGCCGAGGCGACCGCCGATGCGGCGTTCCAGGGCCACCAAAGGGGCGGCTGGCCGTTCCGGCTGCGGAGGGGCAGCCACACCCGGCAGGCATGGGGCCGGCAGGGCCAGGAGCGCCAGCAGGGAGGCTGAACGCAGGCGGCGCATGGTGCTGGGGCTACTCGGAATCCGGGGTGCCGGTCTCAGAGGTCTCTTCGGTGCCGCCATCTTCCTCGGTGCCCGGGATGTCGTTGCCCAGGGCGTCCTTCTTCATGGCCTTCTTCTGGAGCTTCTCTTCCTTCTTCTTCTGGCGGGCGAGGTCCTTCTGGCGCTTCTCGAAGTTGTAGTTGGGCTTTCTGGCCATGGGGAGTCCGATCACGAAAAGGTTGAAGCCGATGAAGCCCTTTTCCCAGTCTACCGCCTCGACCGCCGCAGCGCCTGGATCAGGTCGTCGAGCCGCTGCAGAAAGGTGGAGCGGTCCCGCGCGGTGAAGGGCGGCGGGCCCCCGCCCAGCTCGCCCTCGGCGCCCATGGCCCGCAGGTGCGTCATCAGCTCGCGGGTGGCCAGGGCGTCGCCGATGGAATCCGGCGAATAGACCCGGCCCTTGGGATCCAGCGCCCGGGCGCCCTTCTCGAGGCACCGCGCCGCCAGCGGGATGTCCGAGGTCACGGCGATGTCCGTGGCGCCGATCTGCTCGACGATCCAGTCGTCGGCGCCGTCGAACTGGCCCTTGGCCACCACCACCGACTCGAAGAGGGGGTTTCTCGGCACCCGCAGGGGCGAATTGGAGACGAGCAGCACCCGCAGGCCGCAGCGGGTGGCCACGCGGAAGATCTCCTCCTTCACGGGGCAGGCGTCGGCATCCACGAAGATGCGGGGGGGCGGGGAGGCCAGACCCTCGCTCACGGTGTCTGGGCCGCGGCCAGGGCGGCCAGGGCCGTCTGGAGGCGTCCCACCTGGACCGGGTCCTTCAGGTGCCCCGCCTCGTCGAGGCCCGAGTGGGCCAGCGTGAGGCAGCGCGAGGCTTCGGTCACCACCCGGGCCGACATCACCTCCAGGGTGTGGACCAGCGACCCGTGGGCGCGGGCGCCCCCTTCCAGCGAGGGCGAGGCGCTCCAGGCGGCGGTGGGCTTGTCCACCCAGGCCCCGGAGGACACCACCCACTCCAGCAGGTTCTTCAGCACCGCGGGCATGGTGTGGATGTACTCCGGCGTGCAGACCAGCACGGCGTCCGCCTCGCTGATCTTCGCCCGCAGCTCGGCGACGGCCGGGGGCGGCGGCTCCACGTCCCGCTCGGGGCTGAAGTGGGGCAGGTCGTCGAGGCCCTCCCAGAGGCGGATCTCCATGCCCTCGGGGGCCAGGTGGGTGGCTTCGTGGAGCAGCAGCGTGTTGAGCGACTGGGGCCGCAGGCTGCCGGAGAGGGCGAGGACGCGCACGGTTCAGCCCCTCCTGCGCCAGAGCAGGCCCGCGCCCACGGCCACGGCGAGGAGACCGGGCCAGATGGGCAGGCGCACGGTCTCCTTCTCCTTCAACGTGAATTCCAGCGGACCCAGCTTGGCGTCGTGGGTGTCGCGGGTGCAGCTGAACTCCGGCCAGGCCAGGGAGGCCGCGCCCAGGGCGACGAGGAGCAGGCCGAGCCAGGCGCCGGCGGGACGGGCGGCCATCAGGCGTCCTTGTCCAGGCACCAGGTCACGCCGCCGCGGGTGGCCATGAAGAGGAACAGGAAGCAGTAGAGCACTGCCATTTCCCCCATGTTCGCGATGGGCCAGAACTTGGCGCCGAACTGGAGCTTCCAGTGGAACTGGGTGTAGGCCACGGCCATCATGCCACTGCAGATGAACGCGGCCAGGCGGGTCTGGAAGCCCAGCAGGATGGCCAGGCCGCCCACCAGCTCGATGACGCCGCCGATCCAGATCTGGGAGCCCACCGCGGGCTGGTGGTCGGCCAGCAGGCCGAAGACCTTGCCGGCGCCGTGGAAGGCGAACAGCAGGCCCGAGACGATGCGCAGCAGCGCGTAGACCTGGTCCGAGTACTTGGCGAGCCGCTTCATGGGGAACCTCCGGGGATGGTGTGCTGACATTCTGCCCGCGTCGCCGGTGAGAGGGGCCGGGCGGGGGCCAAGGCGAGGCGGGGAGGGGTGGCGCCCGGGCTAGCCTTTGGGGCCGGGTTCCTTCCGGGCGGTCTTGCGGCGGCGCTCGGGCTTCTTGGGCTTGGCAGGCGGGTGGGTCGCCTGGTCGAAGAGGCTCTCCAGGCGGATGGCCTTGGCCGACGTGTCCGCCGCCTTGTGGATCTCGCGCAGCACCGAGGCCACCAGATCCAGGTTGGCCGCATCGCCCTTCAGCAGCTCCTGGAAGGCGGCGGATTTCAGCGCCTCCAGCCGCTTGGACTGCCGCTTGCCCGCCGCCCAGGTCAGCAGCTTGGAGAACAGCTCGTAGCCGAGCTTCAGTTCAGGGGTGGGGAGGGACATGGAGCCAGATTAGCCCAGGCCGATGGACAAGGCATGTCCAGAGCCCAAGGGCGACGAGAGGCTACCCACGCGGCGGGTCCTCCTGGAGCAGCCCCTCGTAGATGGCCAGGTCCCCCGCCGAGAAGCAGCAGAACACCACCTCCTGCAGCACGCTGCCCTGGGCCAAGTGGGCGCGGACCTCCCGGACGGCTACCTGGGCGGCTGCTTCCACGGGGTAGCCGTAGATGCCCGTGCTGATGCCGGGGAAGGCGAGGCTCCGCACGCGGTTCCGCTCCGCCAGCTCGAGGCAGCGGCGGTAACAGGCGGCCAGCAGCCCCGGCTCGCCAGCCGCGCCGCCCCGCCACACCGGGCCCACCGTGTGGATGATGAGGGCCGCGGGCAGGCGGTAGCCCCGCGTCACCTTGGCCTCCCCCACCCGGCAGCCGCCCAGCAGGCGGCATTCGTGCACCAGCTCCGGCCCCGCCGCCCGGTGGATGGCCCCGTCCACGCCCCCGCCCCCCAGCAGCGACGTGTTGGCCGCGTTGACGATGGCCTCCACCGGGAGGGTGGTGATGTCGGCGAGCTGGGCGCGAAGGCGGGCGGGCATGGCGGTCATCCCTCCGGGGCGGGCTACAGGCGCTCGCCGCTTTCGTCGTCGCTGTCGATGGCCCGGTCGGCGCCCTGCGCCAGGCGGATGGCCAGCGAGAGCGAGCGTTCGAGGAAGGCCTCCTCGTTCTCCGGGTTCACCTGGCCCGAGGCGATGAAGGCCGCCATCAGGCGCGAGGCGGCGCTGCAGACCACCGCCTCGCTGGGCTGCAGGCGGAGGAAGGTTTCTTCGATCATGGGGGCTCCTGGGGAAAGGTCGTGGGGCATGTCGTGGATGGACCCTCAGCGGTCCGAAACCACCGTCATCACCAGCTTCAGCTTGGGGTGCGCGTCGCCCTTGAACAGGCCCTCGAAGGCCTCCTTCGACAGCTCCAGGGTGGAACTGTCCGTGCTGTGCTTCTTTTCCTCGGCAGAGATCTCCTGGTCGGTCACCGGGCCCGGCGTGCCGTCGGCGCCGATCAGCGTGTAGCGGATCGTGACCTTGCGGTCATAGGAGGGGCGCACGTACACCGAGGTCTTGATGTTCAGCTTCACCTGCTTCGAAAAGCCGATGGATTTGCGGATGAGGATGAGCGGGATGGAGACGTCATCGCACACGAACGTGTCCTGGTCGGTGAAGGGGTAGGCGTCGCCGGGTTCCGGCGCCTTGAGCCGGTCCAGCGGCAGCTCGATCACCAGGGGCGAGGTGAACGGGCTCTGCTTCATGTCGGCCGGGGTGCCCTGCCGGGCCGTGATCTGGCCCATCAGGGGCGTGAGGAGGAAGCCCAGGGCGAGGTGCTTGAAGGGGATGGACATGAACACTCCTGGCGGAATCTAGAACGTGACCTTGTAGACCTGCTGCTTGCCGTCGACGGCGACGCCGAGGCGCTCGTCGGAATTCGAGTGGAGGCGGATGATCTCGACGTAGAGTGTGCCCCCCGAGGGGCTCACCAGCTGGCCGCGGCTGAGGAGCTTGGCGCCCAGGACGGTCTTGGAATGGAAGTGGTCGCCGTAGACCGCGTCCCAGGCCTTGGGGAAGGCCAGCTCCTGGGTGTACCGCGCGTCCGTGGGGTCCGTGGGCCGGCCCACCATCGCCAGCTCGCCCGCGTAGGCCTCCCCGCCCGCCGAGGTGAGCTTGATCTTCCCGCTGAGGTTATAGATGGTCCCCGTGAGGGCCGCGGTCGAAGTCTGGGCGCCCACCGGGTAGAGGTGGATGGCCTGGACGTTGCCGACGAAGCCGCAGGCGGTGCCCAGGAACAGGAGGGCGGCCGCGAGCAGGTGCCTGGAAGTCAGCTTGAAACGCATGGGGTTCTCCGGGTTGGGTGGGTTTGAGTGGGGGGGCATGGAACCAGAAATCAGTAACATCCTGGGCCGTGGCGGGGCCGCCGCCTAGAACCGGATGCCGCCGTAGAGGCCCACCTGCAGCTTGGGCCGCTCGTCCTTGCTGATGAGCGGAGCGGCCACTTCCAGGCCGATGAAGGGCTTCAGCACGGGCGACGGAAGGGCGTAGCCCGCGTTCACCCGCGCCCAGGGGCGCGTGAACGACTGGGTGGACGAATAGACATTCGCCTTGGTGGCCTTCTCGAACCGGCAATCCAGGCCCGCCCCGACGCTGACGACGGCCTTGAACTGGAACATGGCGCCCAGGGCCCAGTACTCAGAACCGAGCCTGGTGGGCATGGTGATCCCGTTCGGCTTCAGGTCGGTGTCCACCTTGGGCTGGTAGGCCGCCGTGACCTGGAACAGCGCGGGGCCAAAGTCCACGAACGCATACCCGGCCCGGAGGGCCACGACGGTCTTCGCGTCGTAGTCGAAGACCGTCGTCGTTCCCGTCACGGTGCTGCGGGTGTACGTCTGTCGGGAGACATTCAGGCCTAGTTCGTAGGTCTGGGCGGCGAGCGGGGCCGCCAGCATCAGGGGAACAAACAATCGCTTCATGGGGGCTCCAGGTCCGATTGCCGATTGGCACGGGACAGCCGGACACGGCCGGCGCGTTGAGGATGGCAGGGACGGAATCGCCTTCCGGAATGGCCCCGCGAACGGTATCGGATCCGGGGGCGAACGGCGGGGATCGCGCGAGGGGCCGGAGGTTCAGGAACCTGGCCCCAGGAGTCTAGCCCCAGGAACCCGGCCCTGACCGTCCTTGAAGGTGTCGAAGCGGTGTAGCAGGGTCTTGAAGGTGCGCTGGTGATCCATCTCGTCGAACTCGCCGAACATGGTCGAAAGTCGCATGGGGCACCTGGGAAGGAAGTCCGAGAGCGGGCCTGGCGAATAGGCCCATCTCGAGAGGAATTAGAAACGCACACCCGCGTAAATCCCGACCTGATACCTGGGAGCCATCGCCCGGCGCCGATCTGCCTCGCTCCAGGCTGATCCGAGGCTGTGGTGTGTCAGGGCGTAGGCGGCCTCCAGGCGGACGAAGGGGGTCAAGCCCGGGGATGGGAACGAGTATCCGACCCCCGCGCTGGCCCAGGGGCGGGTCTGGATGGTGGTTCCGGTGATCAGCCCTTCTGCGAGGTCGGACCTGAGGCGTTCGCGCCGTACATCTAGCCCCGCCTGGACGTCCACCAGCCGTTTCCATTCCAGCTGGCCGCCTAGAGCGACATATTCAAAGTCGTACTTGCCAAATTTCTGGGGCGGATAAGGGTAGACATCCACGATGAAATCACCCGTGACCTTCGAATGGTAGGTTGCGGACACCGAGAATTCGGCCGCCCACAGGTCCATCACGGTATAGGCGCCGCGAATGGCGAATCCGTTGCCCTTCACGGCCTCCTGCTTGGTTGGGAAACCGGGCGCGGAAGGGCCGAGCGGGTGGATGTACCCCACCACCTGGGTCGTTCCCATCTGTCGATCGAAGAGGATCCCGAGCTCTGATGCGCGGGCTGGCGAACAGGCCAGCGCGACGAAGGCGGATCCGGCGAGCAGGGTGCGTTTCATGGCGTTCTCCAAGGGATCGAAGGGCGATTCGACAGGGCGGCCCGGTTCAGGGTCAGGCGTGGAGGTAGGTCGAACCGTGGGTGTGGCCTGAGCGTGGGGGCAAGGCGCCGCCCGCTAAAACCGGATGCCGCCATACAGCGCGACTTGATAAGTCGGCGCGAGCCGCCTTCTGAAGTCGTCTCCATTGGCGTTTTGGTATGGGGAGAGCTCCGAGAATGTTTTCAGGGCGTAGGCGAATTCGAATCGAATGAATGGGGTGATCACGGGAGAAGGCGTTGAAATCCCAACCCCAACGGTGGCCCACGGACGAACGAAGGTCGTGCGGCCCGGTTCGGCGCGCAGGAAGAGCGTTTGAGGCGGTACGATGGAGCTGACGATCAGCGGACCGTCATCCATGGAAACCGTCTCCTGGCGTGCTTCTATTCCAAGTTGCAAGTCCAGAATGTCCTTCAAGTTTGCCTGGAACCCGACTGCAGCATATTTCGTGCGGATCTTTGGCGTGCCGAGCCATAAGGAATTCGAGCCCACAAGGAGATCTGTATTCCCTTTTGCTGAGGGGTGATAGGTGGCTGTCATGCCCAGTTCCACACCCTTCAAGTCGAACCATGTGAACGCCCCGCGGACGGCAAAGCCGTTGGTACGAAACGCGGTGGTATGAAGATCGGAATAGAGAACAGGCTGGCTGAATTGTTTGTCAATCAGAATGCCAAGTTCTGAAGCCGTCGCGGGAAGGCAGGTGGCGGCGATCAATACCGCAAGTCGAGACGTGTTGTGCATTCCTGTTCTCCTGGTTGAGTCGGCATGATCGCTGTGGGAGGGCGTTGATCCCCGGGGAAGGTGTCGAGGACTATTCAATGACCTCGGCGAGCAGGTGCTGGTCATAGAACATCCGGGCCGGCAGATGCACGCCCGCCGACAGGTTGTACTTCGTCGTGAAGCGGCCACCCTGCGCGATCTGGGTTTCGGAAGGGGGCTTGTGTTCCCCGAGGAACTGCTCCTTGGCGAGGGTGGCCTGGTTGCCGTCGCGTCCCAGGATGATCAGCTTGGCCGGCGGAAAAACCATGAAAGTGCTGGATTTATTTTCAACTTGAAGGGTGATGCCGCCGACGCCCGGTGTGAGGTACGTGCTGAAGGCCCAGACAATGTGGGTTTTCTTGCTGAAATCCAGAACAGTGAGGGTGAGCCCCGCGACGTCAAAGGGATGGCGCTTCAAATCCGACGCCACGCACTGGACGGGTGCTGACGGGGGCGCCACCTCCGCGGCGCCGGAGCGTGCCTCCGGATGGAGCTGGGTGCCAGGCGGGCTCGCCTCCTGCGCGAAGAGGACGGCGCCCATGACGAGGGACATGACGAAGCATCTCTGTGTCATCGGCATAGCCACTCCTGGGTAGGTTATTCTGGGAGCATGGTATGCAAAATGGAGACCATGCTAAAAATAAAGAAATGATTTGATTAATGAAATGACGTGGCGATGAATATGCAACCGGCGTGGTAGGACGCAACGCGAATATCCTCACCACTCCCAAGGGCAGCCGACCGCCACCGCCGGCGCCGGACCCGGGTACGGGAAGGCGCGGAATCCGGGGGATGGCCTGGGCAAGGCTCCAGTCGGGTGCCTGGCTGGCACCAGGCCTTGGGATGGGGCGGCGGTCGAGGTGCGGCGGGCCGCCCACCGGGGACTCACCGGAAGCGGGGGAATCGTATTTCAAGGCCGACAGTGGCGTAATTCATTTGGCGAATGCTGTTGTCGGCGCCGTACGCGAAATAGTAGTTCTTCTCGTTGGTGGCGTTGATGGGGAAGGCGTAGCGGGCTTCAACGGCGATGAATCGGCTGGCGCGGAACTGGATGCCGAGGGTCGGGACCACGGCGAATCCGGACCTGTTTCCGCCGTAGCTTTTGTAGCCGAGGTTGTAGAGGTGCACCTCCTGCGTCCAGGACATGACGCCCGCGCCGAGGACTGCGCGAACCCTCTCGTTTCCCGGTGTCCAGTCGTAGCCCAGGGTCCACGCGGTTCCTTCGCTCTCGAGGACGCCAAAGGGGTTGCTCTCCGACTTCTTGCCGAACGCCACGGCCTCGAGGCGGATGCGCCCTCCACGCGGGGACTGCTGGTTCACATAGATGTTGAATCCGAGGTTGACGCCGGATTCCGCTTTGAGTTCCTGCGGCATGGAAGCGCCGATGGCGACGGCATAGCGGGAGACGGGTTCCTGGGCGTAGGCGCTTGTCGCGATCAGAGCGGCACAGGATAGGGCCAACAGTCTGGGGGTCATGCGGGATCTCCTTGGGTGGTGGATGGCGGGCGGCGGGTGGCAGGAAGGGCTGAACCACAAAGAGACCAACCTTCAGGAACGCGGGGCGGGCGAATGAAGCTGAGCGGACCCGCCTGCACCGGGGCCATGAGCTGGGCCGAGGACACGGGGGGGTGAGGGAACGCGGAAGGCCAGGCCGGTGGGGATCGCGTGGCGTAATGGGGTGGTGGGCGCTCGGGGGAGCCTCATTTCCTTGACCACGAACCATCCTCAGCCCTGGTGAACACGAAACCGAACTGGTTCTTGGTCTGGATGAAGGTTCCTTTCGGGGCTTCGTTGGCTCGGATGACGCCCGACTTCACATTCGCCTTCTCGACGTCGTTCTTGAAGGCGGACCAGATGTCATCGACTTCCTTGTTGAGCGCGGCCTTGTCCGTGAACGGGATGTCGGTCTGATAGTCCAGAATCAAGGCCGTATCGCCTTTCGAGAAAAACATCTTCGTCACGTTGATGACCTTCACCTGCTTCCCGGAGGAAAGCGTCGAGACCCGATAACCAGGGCCGCTTGAACCGCAGGCGAAGAGGGCCAGGATGCCTGTGAGCGCGAGAAGACGCATGGGTTCTCCTGAGGCTTGACGAAGGAAGCGAGCCGACCAGACAACCTGCCGGACGGTGGTGACTGGCGAAACTTCCGAGTGATCGGAGGGGAAGCCTTGAACTGGGCGTTGGGTCAAGGTTGAGCGCCTGGTCGGAACAATGGGGAGGATGGTCGACTGTTTGGGAACGGGTTATCCCTGAGCCTGAACGGCATGGTCAGTTTGAATCGGGCCATTTGAGGGATGCCATTGAGCATGGCGGGTTCAAACTCCCATTTGAGGGCGTAGCGGATGGCGGTCATCAGCAGCTCCGGCGGCCCGCTCACGGCTTCCGCCCGGCGCGGCAGGCCGGTCGTGTCGATCATGAGGTTGATGACAACCACTCCCTGGATGTTTCGCTCCTTGGCCCCCTGCGGATAGGGTGGCGGGGCCGGTTGCTTTCGGACTTTGATCTGCCTGAAGTCAAACGGAACGTAGGTCGCTGCCTTCGCCTCGACCGGGACATCTCGACCCGCTTCCGCCTGCGGCTTCTGTTGAAGTTCCTGGGGCGCAGGGTTCTGGACGAGCAGGTCACCCAGCGTTTGGTGAAGGGTGATGAACAGGTTTTCCTGGAACCCGGCCTCTCCCTTTTGCCCCGCAACCCGTTGGACGTACCAGACCCGTTGGGGGCTTCCGGGCGTGTTCCCGGTGAGGTGTTTGTCCGAAAGCAGGGAGAAACGCTCGGCCACGGCGTAGCAGTACAGGTGGTCCACGGTGCGGAGCGCATCGATTTCAAGCCTGAGATGGTACGTGCTCTCGGTGGCCGCGGTGGGTTCGATCAGGGTTAGCCCTCTTCGGGTGAGCCAGTTGCGGGCCTCCTGCTCCACAGCTTTAAGATCGACCTGGACGGATCTGGCCGAAGGGGGTGTTGTCCCTACCTCAAGAACGATTTGTTCGACTTTATGGGCCCTGCCGGTCTGAGCGGGGAGGGTGGTTGCAATCAGTAGGGCTGATAGGGTGGCAATTAGATGGATTTTTTTCATGGTGTGGTCCAACGAGTGAGACTAGCCAGATCCAACTGCACCGAGACGATGAGCGAAGGCAATGCAGACGGGGTCCGATTTGAGCGCCGGGTCAGATGCGCATTGCACGGCCTACGGGTTTGTCTGAATGAAGTCGCGCATTGCCCTGATTGATTGCCGTAATTCCTGATCGGTGAAACGACGGTTGGTTTCATTTTCAGGATGATGAATTTGATGTCTTATGTATTCAGTCAAGACGATCTGCTGCGGTGTCATTGTGCCGTCTCTATTGATTTTGCTATAGGGTATCGTAGGCTGGCTCGTTTTAAATGTCGCGAGTTTACCCTCGGCCTCTATAAAACCGTACAGTTCATTGTGGTACTCAAATGATGATTCGTCGAAGGCAGAAAAATTGATCTCGTTTAAGCTGGGATATGGAAGCTCACTGACTTGAACATTACGAATATCGTTCGGCTGCTGACCTGCAATCAAGACGATATTTTCAAAATTAAGTCTCTTCACGATCTCAGGACTGTGGGTCGTGAGTAGGATTTGCGTCTTCACCGCTTTTGATAGTTCAACTAATGCTGAAGTAAGCGCACGCTGATGTTCAGGGTGCTGGGATGTTTCGGGCTCTTCAATTGCATAGACGACGCTCGGAAGGCCAGCTTCGCGTTGCCGTCGTTCCGCCTCCGCACGAAAAAAGCTGATCAGGATGAGGCGCTTTACACCGCTACCGCGCTTGTTGATCGGAATTTCTTCGTCTCCTGCAATAGCAACATTCTTGAATACGTCGATCCACTTCAGAGAGGAAGTTTCCGGAATTTTTGGGTTCAACGACGACGCGATTTCAGGATTCAGTTCATTCAATTTAGCTAGGGTCTGAGCCGCGACTTCATCTAGACGTGTTTTGACACTCTCTGCCACTTTTGCCAGTTCTGCCTGAATGGTGGGGTCTCCAAGTATTTCTCTGACAGCCAGGCGCATCGGGTCTTGTACTTCACTATCCTCATCAGTATTTTTTCGATCAGCCTGGAACAGTGAATAGAGAGGCATATAAGACTTCAATTGGTCCCAAATATTCTTTGCATCAATCTTGGCAACTTCGATCTCTACTTCCCGAAGTTCCAACGCATCTTGACCGTTCCAGATCGCCTTCCGCAGTTCTGAGTTTTTTGTTTTGTCTTGGCACTCGAGACCTTGATCCTCGAGAAGCTTTTTTAGATCAGAATTCTTCTTCAGGAGAAGTTCGGTGCATCCTGGCGATGTGGGATGGTAAGCGGAAATGAATACTTTTTCCTTCCCGGCCTTTGGATATCGCTTTATGACCTTAAGCGTGCCAGCCTCGGTGAGGAGATGTTCATCTGCAAGTGTGGTTTCATTTGTGGAATCAATGACTATCGAAGTCGGTAATTCTTCGAATTCAACATAAATTTCGATGCAGTCATCACCCGCTGCAAGATTAGCCTTGTTTATATCTTCCTTGTCGAGCTTTACACTTCCTTTCCCATCATTGAAGAAGATATCCAATGCCTCTAGCACGGTAGATTTACCAATGTCGTTCTTTCCAACAAGCACCAGCAAATCGCTTACGTCTATCTGAATCAGATTTGAGTACCCGCGAAACCCCCTGATTCCAATCGTCCGTATTTTCATTGACAATTCCTATGACAGAGGCCGCAATATTGAGACACGCCTAACTATGAATTGTGCGAATTGTATTGGTGGCTTTGAACTTCAAGGTAATTGCCTCGATTCAAAATTGCAAGTCCATAAGTTGTTGACAATGTTTAAAATGAGCTACCTATTTCGGAGTGCTGCCCTGGTGCTGCGTCAAAGACCGCTTTGAAGTTCTGTTCACCGGCGCGCCAGGCCGTGGCGCATCTCCTGTCCTTCAGGTTTCGACCGCACCTCATGGCAACTCCAGGCGGGGCCAGCGTACCCGGGGCCGGGCGGAGGATTCGCCGGAGCCCCCGAACCGCCCCGAATACACCCCTGAACGGTGAGACAGTGTCGCTGCGGGCGCCGCCTGGCCTCGGCCGGTCCAGCTTGGTCTTGGTTGGCCATGGAGCCCGTCCTCGGCGCCGGACTCCGCGCCCACCTCCGGATCACCGCTCGGTCCGCCCCGCCCTCAGTCCTGGACCTTGGCTTGGGCCTTCAGTTCGTCCAGGCGGCGGTTGGCGGCGTCGAGGGTGGGCACTTGTTCGCTTTCGAAGCCGGCTTCTTCGCTGACGCGCTGCATCTGGATGGCACTGAGGGGGATCTTCACCACGCGGACGATGTGGCCGACGCCCCGCAGCTTCAGGGCGGCGCGCAGGCGCAGCAGGTCCTTGACGCCCTCCTTGTTGGTGGCGTGGAGGCCGCGGATGTCGGTGACGACGTCGAAGCCCGCCTCGAGCTTGGCGGCCTCGGCCATGATCTGCTTGGTGGCCTCCTGGCGCTCGGCGGCTTCCAGGTACCCGATGAGGGTGATGTAGAGCCGGTTTCGGGCGGGATCGGAGTTGACGAGGAACATGGGCCGGTTCAGCGGAGGAAGGGCGGGGGCGGCTGGCTTTCCCAGGCGCCGCCCAGCAGCGTGGTCCGCACCGGCACGCCGGGGGTCTTCACGCCGCGGTGGCCCATGCAGGTGTGCATGGCCACCAGGTGCACGCCCCAGGCGGCGGGGCGCAGGTGGTCGCGCAGGGCGTCGGCGATCTGCCTCGCCATGCGCTCCTGCACCTGCAGGCGCCACGCGTAGGCCTGCACCACGCGCACGAGCTTGCTGAGGCCCACAGTGCCGCCTTCCCCCGGCAGGTAGCCGAGGGTGGCGTGGCCTTCGAAGGGGGCCAGGTGGTGCTCGCAGGTGCTCACGAAGGGGATGCGCTCGAGGATGACGGGCACGGGGGCCAGGTCGCCGGGCAGGGGTTTCAGCTCGGCGGCCAGGTCGATGGCGTAGCCCGCCAGCCGCTCGGCCCAGAACTCGGCCACCCGCCCCGGGGTGTCGGCCAGCTCCGGCGCGGCGGGATCCAGCCCGAAGCTCTGCAGCAGCGCCCGCACGGCGGCCTCCGAAGCGGCGCGGTCCTGGGGGGCGGCAGGTTGGGGATTCATGACCTCCCAGTCTAGCGATCTTGTCGAGCTTGGGTCGTGGACGATCACTGGGCTGTGCCCGGAGGCCCGGCTTTCCCCAGACGCGTTTCCCAAGCTGGCTCAGGCCAGGAGGTCGAGGCCCGTGGCCAGCAGCGCCTTCCGGCCCGTCGCGGTGAGCTGGGCGAGGGCCTGCTGGGGATCCTCGCTCTGCCCATAGGCGTAGGCGGCCAGGGCCGTGGCCGTGGGCAGGGGGAGCGTCGTTGTCGACGGAAAGAGCAGCGAGGTGCTGCCGCCGCCGAGGGTGGCGAGGAGCGAGGCCAGGGCCTCGGGGCCCTGGCCGGTGGCGGCGGAGGCCGTATAGGCGAGGGCCCCCAGGTCCTCGCTGCCCGCCTGGCCCGCCAGATTCGCCAGGGGGGAGATGGCCGTGGCGCTGCCCAGCACACCCGCCACCTCGGCGGCCTGGGGCTGGCCCGCCGCCAGGGCCTGGAGCAGGGCTTGGTTCCGGTCGCCGCCCTGGGCGAGGGTGGTCAGGTAGCGGTAGGTGCGGAAGATCACCTGCGCCGCGGCGACCTGGGGCCGGGTGTAGGCCTCGGGGCCGGGCCCGCCGGCATGGGGCTGCAGGTTGCCCACCCGCAGCACGGAGGTGGCGTCGCGCACCAGGCCCTGGCCCAACGGGGCGCCGAGTTCGCCCACCGGCTGGGTGGGCGCGCCCAGGGCCTGCACCCCGGCCCCGAACCGCAGGGCGGTCTCCATGGCCAGGTCGAGGCTGGTGTTGAGGGCGTCGGGCGGAGCCGTCAGGTCGGGCGTGAGGGCGGCGGCGGTGGTGGTGGTCGCGGTGGTGGTGGCGGTGGTGTCTGGGGTGGCCGGCGCCTGGATGGCGGTCGGGGTGGCAGGCACGGCTGAGGCGGCCTGGGTGGTGGCATCGGCCACGGTGCCTGTCGCGGCGCTGGCCTGCGGGGGATTCAGGGCGGCCAGCAGGGAGGCGGCCGCCTCCTGGGGGAGCCCCAGCCCGCCGGGGGCGGGGGTGGCCACCGGGAAGAGGGCCGCGGCCTGGAGGTTGCTCTGGAAGAGGGTCTGGGCCACATCCTGGAGGCCCAGGGTGGTGACGCCCGCAGCCCGGTCGTCCTGGGCGGGGGCCTGCACCGGCACCGCCGCCACGGCCTGGACCGGCCGTACCGCGCTCAAAGCGCTGAGGTTGGCGGGTCCGAGGGGGTTGATGACGAGGGCATCCATGGCGCACCCGTACAGGGTCACTCCCAAAGATAGGCCGTTATGCCCGGGAGGTTCGGCCCGAGGTTTGACATCGGCGCGAAAAGCCCTCTGTGGGATCATGGGGGATTCGGGAGGGGCGATGAGCCAGAAGGTCAGTTACGCGTCCAGCGGCGTGGACATCAACCGCCAGGACGAGGCGCTGAGGCGCATCAAGCCCCACGTGAAGGCCACCAAGACCCCCGGGGTGCGCAGCGACATCGGCCTCTTCGGCGGCCTGTACGACGCCCGGTTCCCCGAGGCCAAGCCCATTCTCGTCAGCAGCATGGATGGCGTGGGCACCAAGATGAAGGTGGCCCGCCGGGCCGGCATCTGGGACACGGTGGGCCAGGATCTGGTGAACCACTGCATCAACGACATCCTGGTGCAGGGCGCCCGGCCCCTCTTCTTCCTCGACTACATCGCCGCCCAGCAGCTGGAGCCCGAGGTCATCGAGCAGATCGTCAAGGGCATGGCCACCGCCTGCCAGCAGAGCCACTCGGCCCTCATCGGCGGCGAGCTGGCCGAGATGCCCGGCGTCTACGCCGAGGGCGAGGTGGATGTGGCCGGCACCATCGTGGGCGTGGTCGACGAAGCGGACCTGCTGCCGCGCCTCGAGGCCATGGCCGAAGGCGACGTGCTCATCGGCCTGCCCAGCTCGGGCCTGCACACCAACGGCTACTCCCTGGCCCGCAAGGTCTGCTTCGACCTGGAGAAGCTGGGCGTGAACGATCCACTGCCCGGCACCGGCAAGACCGTGGCGGAGGCGCTGCTGGCCATCCACCGCAGCTACCTGACGCCGGTCATGCCCCTGGTGAAGGCGCACCAGCTGGTGGCCATGGCCCACATCACCGGCGGCGGCCTCACGGACAACCTCCCCCGCGTGCTGCCCAAGACCCTCGACGCGGAAATCGACACCGCCAGCTGGCAGATCCCGGCGCTCTTCCGCTTCCTCATGGAGAAGGGCGGCCTCGGCATCGAGGATGCCCGCCAGGCGCTGAACCTGGGCGTGGGCATGGTGCTGGTGGCGAAGGCCGACCAGGCGGAGGCCGTCCTGGCCGCGCTGCATGCCGCCGAGGAGCCCGCCTGGGTGCTGGGCCGCCTCGTGGCGGGCACGGGCTCGGTGGTCTACCGGTAGCGGACCACGCGGGCCGCTCAGGCCCTCTCCGCATCCCCTGTCTCAAATTCCGCGCGGAAAGTTGACTACCTGCGGATCCGCTGGTGGACAGCCTCTGCGCGGCGACGCATATTGGCTCGTTGCTTGGTTTCCGAGCCCCTCGTCCGTCCGTTCGCGCAACGGAACGCGAAGGGGATGGCCAAGTTCCCTGCGGCAGCCGCCGCGGGGTGGATGCCCGTCTGTCGAGGGAGGTACCGGTCATGGAACGCTTCGAACTGATCCACGAACCCAGCGGGCGCAAGCGGCTGGCCGTGCCCTTCCGGGGAGCCCGCCTGCTGCGGAATCCCATGTACACGAAGGGCAGCGCCTTCACGCAGGAGGAGCGCCACGCGCTCGGCCTCGAGGGCTTGCTGCCACACGCCGTGACCACCATGGACCAGCAGGCCCGGCGGGTCTACGCCAGCATCCAGCGCAAGCAGGATCCGCTGGAGAAGTACATCGGGCTGGCGGCCCTGCAGGATCGCAACGAGCACCTGTTCTACCGGGTGCTGGTGGATCACATCCAGGAGTTCCTGCCCATCGTCTACACGCCCACCGTCGGCAAGGCCTGCCAGGAGTTCAGCCACATCTTCCGCCGGGCGCGGGGCATCTGGATCACGCCGGAGCACCGGGGCCACGTCGCCGAGGTGCTGCGGAACGCCCCCTTCGAAGACATCCGCCTCATCGTCGTCACGGACAACGAGCGCATCCTCGGCCTGGGCGACCAGGGCGTGGGCGGCATGGGCATCCCCATCGGCAAGCTGGCGCTCTACACCGCCGCCGCGGGCATCCCGCCCTGGCAGACCCTGCCCATCAGCCTGGACGTGGGCACCGACAACCTCGACCTGCTGGAAGACGAGTTCTACCTGGGCTGGCGCGCCCCGCGGCTGCGCGGCCCCGAGTACGACACGCTGGTCGACGAGTTCGTCCACGCGGTGAAGGCCGTGTTCCCCAAGGCCCTGCTGCAGTGGGAGGACTTCAAGAAGTTCAATGCCTTCCGCCTCATGGAGCGCTACCGGAAGACCATCACCAGCTTCAACGACGACATCCAGGGCACGGCGGCCGTGGGCGTGGCGGCGATGATCGCGGGCTCCCGGGCGACCGGCATTCCCATCCAGGAACAGAAGGTGCTCTTCCTCGGCTCGGGCGCGGCGGGCATCGGCATCGCCCGGCTGGTGCGCGAGACGCTGAAGCGCAGCGGCCTCGACGGCGTGGCCCTCATGGCCGCCACGGCCAGCCTGGACATCCAGGGCCTGCTGGTGGATGACGATCCGGGCCTCGATCCGCTGCAGAAGCCCTTCGCCTGGCCGGCGGCCTGGGCCGAGGGCATGGGCCTAGGCCGAGATCAGAAGCGCGACCTGGTGTCCGTGATCAAGGCCTTCAAGCCCACGATGCTCGTGGGCACCTCGGGCACCGCCGGGGCCTTCACGGAGGAGGCCGTCCGCGAGATGGCGGCGCTGAGGGACCGCCCGGTGATCCTGCCCATGTCGAACCCGACGAGCAAGTGCGAGGCGAAGCCCAAGGACATCCTCGCCTGGACCGAGGGCCGGGCCCTGGTGGCCACGGGCAGCCCCTTCGACCCGGTGCAGTTCAACGGCCGGGAGATCCGCATCGGGCAGAGCAACAACGTGTTCATCTTCCCCGGCGTGGGCCTGGGCGTGATGGTCTCTGAAAGCCGCGAGGTCACCGATGGCATGTTCGCCGCCGCCGCGCGGCAGCTGGCGGCGGAGGTCCGCGACGAGGACCTGGAGGCCGGGAGCCTGTTCCCGTCCACGAGCCGGATCCGCGAAGTCACGGCCCACGTGGCGGAAGCGGTGGTGAAGGAGGCCCGGGATTCGGGCGTGGCCAACCGGCCGCTGCCGGATGGCGACATCGCGGCGGCGGTGGCCGCGGCGATGTGGACGCCGGCCTACGCGCCGGCGGACCCGGCGCCCCTCGCCAACCCGGCTGAACGCAACCTGGCGCCTGCCTTGACCTGAATCGACGGGACGGCGGATGACGACGATCCGGGGGCTTCCTTCCGTGCGGGAGGAAGTCCCCGGTAGGCATGGGCGCCGAAGAATGTTCCACTCTCCCCATTGGAGGGGGAGACGCACTTGGCCAACACGCCCACGGAACCCCGCGCCTCCCGTTTCGGTTTTCTGGATCCCCTCCGGGGCATCCTCGCGCTGTGCGTGGCGGTGTACCACCTCAGCGTGTGGTTCGACCTCTCCCTCTCGGGCTCCGGCCTGAACATGGCCACGGCCAAGCTGGGGAACTTCAGCGTGTCGGCCTTCTTCGTGCTGAGCGGCTTCGTGCTCTTCCGCACGACGCCCTGGGAGCGCGTTCAGAACGAGGGTCCCTGGCGATTCTGGCTGCGGCGCTTCCTGCGGCTGGCGCCGGTGTTCTACCTGGTCTGCCTGCTCAACGTGGTGTTCCACCTGGGCATGGGCCCCGAGCCTTCAGCCCGCTTCATCCTCGAGAACCTGACGCTCACCTTCGGGGCCTTCCACCCCAACCACGCCCTGGTGACCGGCGGCTGGTACGTGGGCCTGGTGGCCCTCCTCTACTTCGCCTACCCGGCCCTGGCCTGGCTGCGCGCGAAGGGCGGACTCTGGTTCTTGACCGCCCTGGCGCTTGGGCTCTGGCTCTGGAGCCTGCCCTCGACCCTGCATGGCGTCATGGATCAGGAGCGCTGGAACCGCTTCCACACCTACGTGCTGGCGCCGAACCAGCTCTTTCTCCTGGCCTGGGGCGGCCTGCTGGCGGGGCTGCATGCCCGCACCGAAAAGCGGCTCGACCCGAAGCTCGCCCTGCTGCTGGCACTGCCGCTGCTCTGGCTGCTGCTGCGGCCCTCGCCCCAGTTCTTCGACCACCTGGTGGCCCTCACGGGCTGGCTCCGCTACCGCTACCTGCTGATCGTCACCCTCCTGGTGGCCCTGGCGGCCTTCAGCCGGGACCGCGAGGCGGGCCGGGTGGGCAAGGGCCTCACCCGCCTGGGCGCCTGGAGCTACGGCTTGTACCTGATCCACCCCTTCACCATGAAGCTGGTGGCGCCCCATGCGGCCGGGCGGCTGGGCTTCAGCCTGGCCCTGGGGCTCGCCCTCCTCGCCGCCTGGGCGGTGAACCGCTGGATCGAGGAGCCCCTGGGCCGGCTGGGACGCGGCTGACGGCTCAGCCCTTGTAGATGCCGGTGGCGAACACCAGGCCCTCGTGCATCTCGTAGTACATGGCCTTGGGCTGGGGATGGCCGGTCTTCGGGTTCTTGTACTTCACATCCTGCCAACCCTTGCCGTGGGCCTTGGCCAGGTCGATGCGGTCCTTGATGATCTCCTTGCCATCGGGGTCCTTCGAATGCAGGGCGTTGATTCCCACCTTGCCCGGCTCCTGGCCATGGGCGAGGCACTTGCCGTCGATGTCGTAGACCGTGATGTAGAGTTCGCCGCCGAAGCGTCGGAACTTGCCGGTGGGCAGAGTGAATTCGCGAAGGGCGGCGGCGCGGCCGTGGGTCTTGTAGAAGACGACAGCCTCCTTCAGGAAGCTGACGGCGTCTTCGGTCTTGGGCGTCTGGGCTCCGAGGGTGGTGACCAGGGCTGGCGCGGCCAGGAGGAGGAGCAGGCGGTGGGGGGTCATGGAATCTCCGGTGGGCTTTCGAAACAGGTCCGGTCAGGGGACGGGACTCCGGACTGTATATTGAAAACACCCCCAGGTGATCTAAGCCTGATTACCTAGTCCCCTCCCGGTCCCCGCCCTCGATCCGCGCGTAGAAGCTGGTGCGGCGGAGGTTCTCCTCGACCTTGAAGGCCTGCTGCAGGGGCGGGAAGGCGCGCTGCTCGCAGTCGGTGCGCTCGCAGAGGCGACAGGTGACGCCCACGGGGACCGGAGGCTGGTCCAGGCGCAGGCCGTCGGCGTAGATGAGTTCCTTGGCGTGGCCCATCTCGCAGCCCAGGCCCAGGGCCTGCATGGCGTGCTGGCCGCGGTAGCCGCCCGTGTCCTTCTGCAGGGTGCGGGCGATGCAGAAGTACTTGCGGCCGTCGGGCATCTCGCTGATCTGGGTGCGGATGAGGCCGGGCGTGAGGAAGGCCGCGTGGGCGTTCCAGCGGGGGCAGGCGCCGGAAAACCGCGCGAAGCGGATGCCCGAGGCGGAGAAGCTCTTGGAGATGTTGCCGGCGATGTCGATGCGCAGGAAGTGGAAGGGCACGCCCTCGGCCCCGGGACGACGCAGCGTGGTGAGGCGGTGGCACACCTGCTCGAAGCTGGCCTGGAAGCGCCGGGCCAGGATCTCGATGTCGTAGCGCTCGGCCTTCGCGGCCCGCAGGAAGCCGTCGTAGGGCATGAGCACGGCGCTGGCGAAGTAGTTGGCGAG
>JAFJUR010000154.1 GCA_017859995.1 Holophagaceae bacterium
CGAGTTCAAGGCCAAGAACCCCACGCGGAAGGTGGATGACGCCGCCTTCTGGATGGTGGGCGAGTACTGGGGCGTGGGACCCGAGCGGCACAAGCTGACTGCCTCCGGCTTCGACGCCATGATCAACTTCGATTTCCAGCAACAGGAAGGCGCCTTCGCCAAGCCCGAGAAGCTCTTCCGGAGCTATGCCCAGGTACAGGCCGGCAAGCCCGTCCACATGCTGAACTACCTGTCCTCCCACGACACCGAGCTGTTCGAGCGCGGGCGGCTCGTCGAGGGCGGCGCAGCGCTTCTGTTGGCGCCGGGCGGGGTGCAGATCTTCTACGGCGACGAGACCGCCCGGCCTCTGGGGCCCATGCCCCGCACCGACCAGCAGCAGGCCACCCGCTCCGACATGAACTGGACCACGAAGGACGAGAAGGTCCTGGCCCACTGGCGCAAGCTCGGCACGTTCCGGGCCCGGCACCGGGCCCTGGCCACGGGTGAGCACAAGCAGCTGGCCGAGGCGCCCTACACCTTCAGCCGCGTGGAACCCGTCAGTGGCGACCGCGTGGTGGTGGCCATGAACGCGAAGGGTCCGGTGACCCTAAGCGTGGCGGGCGTCTTCGAGGACGGCCAGACCCTGCGCGACGCCTACACCGGGCAGACGGCCAAGGTGGCGGGCGGCAAGGTCAGCCTGACGGCCGACCAGTACGTCCTCCTGGAGCGGATCCAGGACGAGGCCCACTGAGTTTCCATGCCGCGCCCTGCGGAATCAGGGGCGCGCAGTCCATGGATCACCAACGAACACCGCTTTGAGCACGAACACACGAAGGAGCCTGCATGTCCACGAAGAAGCTGCCCCGGGTCGCGTATTTCTGCATGGAATACGCCCTCGAAAGCCCGTTCAAGATCTACGCCGGGGGCCTGGGCATCCTGGCCGGTGACTACCTGAAGGGCGTGAAGGATCATGGCTACCCCATGGTGGGCATCGGCATCCGCTGGAAGCAGGGCTACGGCGAGCAGATGGTGGACGCCGAATCGGGCAAGGTCTACGACGCCTACAAGGCGGGCAACCACGAGTTCCTCGAGGACACGAGCGTCACGGTGTCGATCGAGATCAAGGGCAAGCCCGTGAAGATCAAGGTGTGGCGGGTGAACAGCTTCGGCGTGGACTCCCTCTACCTGCTCGACACCGACATCGAGGAGAACGACGGCGAGGCCCGCTGGATCACGGGCCAGCTCTACGGCTGGTTCGGCGAAGAGCGGGTGGCCCAGGAAATGGTGCTCGGCATCGGTGGCGTGCGGGCCCTCCAGGCCCTGCGCATCAAGCCCGACGTCTACCACTTCAACGAGGGCCACGCCCTCTTCGCGGGCTTCGAGCTGATCCACCAGCGCATGGCCAAGGGCGCCACCTTCGAAGCCGCCTGGGCCAAGACGCGGGATGAGGTGGTCTTCACGACCCACACCCCCATCGTGCAGGGCAACGAGTCCCACCCCATCGACCGCTTCCTCTACCTGGGCGCGAACCTGGGCCTGACCAAGGCCCAACTCAAGCAGCTGGGGGGCAGTCCCTTCAACATGACCGTGGGTGCCCTGCGCCTGTCCCGGATTTCCAACGCCGTGGCGGACCTCCACCGGGTGACGGCCAACCGCATGTGGAAGAAGGTGGAAGGCCGCTCCGAGATCATCGGCATCACCAATGCCATCCACCGGCCCACCTGGGTGGACGCCCGCATGCTGGACCTGGCGAAGGCCTGCGACGGCTCGAAGAAGGCCAAGGAAGCGCTCTGGAAGGCGCACGTGGACAACAAGAAGAAGCTCATCCAGTTCGTGGAGGGCCGCACCGGCGTCAAGCTCGACGCGGACAAGCTTCTCATCGGCTTCTCCCGCCGCGCCGCGCCCTACAAGCGGTCGAACTTCATCTTCACCGACCGGAAGTTCATCGAACCCCTGCTCAAGAGCGGCCGCGTGCAGATCGTCTTCTCGGGCAAGGCTCACCCGCTGGATGACAACGGCAAGAAGATCGTGGAGAACATCCTCGAGATGACCCGGAAGTACCCCAACAGCGTGGTCTTCCTCGAGAACTACGACATGGAGATCGGCCGCATGCTCACCCGCGGCTCGGATGTGTGGCTGAACAACCCGCGCCGACCCAAGGAGGCCTCGGGCACCTCGGGCATGAAGGCCGCCATGAACGGCGTGCTGAACCTCTCCATCCTCGATGGCTGGTGGCCCGAGGCCTGCGACCACGGCGTGAACGGCTGGCAGTTCGGCGACGGGTTCGAGAGCGAGGACGAGGCCGTGCTGGACAAGCACGACTTCAAGGCCTTCAAGAAGGTGCTCGCCGACGACGTGCTGCCCACCTACTACGACCGCCACGACGCCTGGGTCGACATGATGGTGGCCTCCATCGAGAGCACCCGCGACGCCTTCGGTGTCCAGCGCATGCTCGATGAGTACTACACCCGGATGTACAAGCGGACCGCCCGTTAGGCCCGCGCCGATTCGCCCTGGAGGTCTCATGACCCGCCTGCCCGCTTCCCTCCTGGCTTCTGGGCTGATCCTGCTCCTCGCCTGTGGCGGCGGTGGGGGGGGCGGCGCCACGCCTCCCACTCAGGACGCGATGGCCCTGGACAAGGACGCCAACGCCACGCCCCCGGCCGATCCCGCCTTTTTCAAGGTGCCCAGCAATGCCCTGGGGGCGATCCTCAGCGGCGGCAACGTCACCTTCAACTACTGGAACCCTAGCGCCGGCGCGGTGAGCCTCTGTCTGTACGCCAACTGGAATGATGCCCTCACGGCCCCGGCTGCCACCGTGGCCATGACTCGCGGCAGTGGAGGGATCTGGTCCACGGGAACGATCTCTCTGCCCAGCCAGCCCTTCTATGTCTACAAGGTCGGCAGCAGCTATGTGCTGGATCCCTACGCGAAATCCATGGCCCAGTGGGTCCACGCCAATGGCGCCACCATCTTTGGAGACAGCATCGGCAAGGGCGCCATCCTCAGTCCAGGCGCCCACCTGCCTGACGGCGGCTGGGCCTACGTCGGGACGGCGAACTACTTCGACGGCTCCCGGATGAAAGGACCGGATGGCGTTGCTGCAGCACCCTATGTCTACGCTTCCAGCCGCGATGCCATCGTCTACGAGGCAGGCATCCGCGACCTGACCGTGGATCCCAACCTGGGCTCCGCCTTTGCGAACGGCAGCACCTGGGGTACTTACAAGGGTCTCGTGGCCATGCTGCCTCACATCCAGAAGTTGGGCGTCACCCACGTCCAGTTGCTCTGTCCCCTGGCCAACTACAACTACGACCAGACGAAGATCCGCACCCGCGAGCTGGACGTCACCAAGACTTCGGGCGCCAACTACAACTGGGGCTACGACCCCCAGAACTACTTCACGCCTTCCGGGATGTACTCCGCCAACCCGGCGGATCCAGGGGCTCGCATCAACGAACTGAAGACCCTCATCAACGAGATCCACAAGCAGGGCATGGGGGTCATCCTCGACGTGGTCTACAACCACACGGCCAACAACAACGTGCTGGGCGAGGCTGGCATCCAGGGCTACTACTACCGCAGCACGTCCAGGAACGGCGCGGGCAGCCAGGATGTGCGCTCCGACGCCAAGATGGTACGCAAGCTTATCCTCGATTCCATCGTGCACTGGGTGGGCGAGTACAAGGTGGACGGCTTCCGTTTCGACCTCATGGGTGTCCTGGACAGCCAGACGGTGAAGGCGGCTTACGGCGCCGCCGCGGCCCTCAACCCAAACGTGCTCTTCCTGGGGGAGGGCTGGAACGGCTTCTACAGCGGCGTCGCCACGGACTACAACGGCGACGCCACCACCGGCGCCGACCAGGTGGATGCGTCCCAGTTCAGCGGCCTGAACATCGCCATGTTCTCCGACAGCTACCGGCAGATCTTCAAGAACGGCTATCCCAGCGATGGCGCTGCGGCCTTCCTGTCCGGCGCGGCCCAGAGCCCGGCGAGCCTCTTCTCCAACGCCGCCGGCGTACCCACGAACGGCTTCGCCGCCCCATCCACCAACAACGTGGTGAGCTACCTCACCTGCCACGACAACCTCTGCCTCTACGACGTGCTCGCCATGGCGACCAACGTGTCCAAGGACGCCACGGGCGATGCCGAGATCCTCAAGCGCGCGAAGATCGGCTACGCCGCGCTGCTCACCTCCCAGGGCCTGGCCTTCCTCCACGCGGGCGATGAGATGTTCCGCACGAAGGAAACCACGGGGGGATATGCCAACACCAAGTCCAGCACCGGCTCCCACCGCTCCTTCGTGGACAATTCCTACAACGCCTCCGACGCCATCAACCTGGTGAAGTGGTCCACGGTCTACGCGGGGGATCCGATCGCCGGCGGGTTCGCGAACTATGACGCCACCCAGAACGGATACAAGCTCTATACCTACGTGCAAGGTCTCGCGGCGATCCGAAAGAGCAGCAACGCCTTCCGCCTGCCCGATGCCGCCCGTGCCGCCAATTTGACCCGCCTCGACCCCGTGGGCGTGGGCACCAGCAGCCTGGCCTTCGGTTACAAGTGTGTGGCCTCCACGGTGGACGCCTCGACCTTCTATGTGTTCCACAACGCCGGCACCACCGCCCAGTCCTTCAATGTGGCCGCGGACCTCAGCACGGCCGTTCTCCTGGCGGACGGTGCCCAGGCGGGCCTAACGCCCCTGGTGGGATCTGCCGTCAGCGTCACGACCACGGGGGGGGTCAGCACGGTCACCCTGCCGCCCCTGACCTCGGCCATCCTCCGGAAATAGGGGGCATCCCTCGGCTAGTCCCAGAACACCCTCTTGAGGTTTCCGAGGAAGCCACTGTCTCCGGCCGCGGTGAGGGTCTCCAACTCTCCCGCATCCAGCCAGAGGCCCCGGCAGGCGCTGCACTGGTCCACCTTGTGGCCGAGGTGCTCGATCTCCAGGAGCTCCATGCCGCACTTGGGGCACCGCATCCAGTGGCGATCCTTGAGCGTCCGGCGTTCTTCGGCGCGCAGCCGCGCCTCGCGGGCGAGGGCGAGGCTGCGTTTCCGTTCGAGCTCCTGTTGTGCGAAGAAGGTCTCCTCGGGGGTGCTGGGCTTGACGGGCATGGGGGCTCCTTGGGAGAGGGGATCCGGGATTCCGGATCAGGTGAGACGGCGAATGAGCGCCTGGGCGGCGAGGAAGAGGGTCTCCCCCAGAAGGACGAGGACCAGGGAATAGCCTCCGGAGAGGAGCAGGCCCAGCCAGCCGAGCGGGCCCCGTCCGGCCAGCAGCCCTGCTCCTACCAGACCCACGGAGAGCGAGGGAATGGTGTTGCCCAGGGGGACGAAGGCCAGGGGAAGAATCAGGAGCAGGCTGCTCCAGGCCACGGTGAGGCCCGCGAGCCGATCCGGGAAGCGGGGCGGCGCGAGGTGCATGATCGGCCGGCAGCGCTCCTGGATCCAGGTGGAGAACCGGGAGCCCCGTTCGGCGGAGGCCACCCTCCGACTCAGCCAGGCCGGGAGCCAGGGTTCCGGCCTGCCGAGGGCCAGCTGGACTCCCAGGAAGAGGCTGGCCAGACCCACCAGGGGACCCGTCACGGTGCCGATGCCGGGAACCACCGACATGGCCGCGAGCAGGACCAGCGCCGTTCCGTAGGGGCGTCCGGTGCCCGCGGACAGGCCGGGGAGACTCACAGGGCCTCGACCTCTGGGCGGCTGACCGGCGGAGCGGCGGCCTTCCGGGGCAGCAGCAGCGAGGCCGCGATGGAGCCGCCCACCAGCAGGCCGATGATGACCAGGCTCCAGGTCACGGGGACCTTCCAGGCCTCCACCAGGAGCATCTTCAGACCCACGAACACCAGCACCAGGCTCAACCCCACCTTCAGCAGGTGGAAACGGTCCACCACGCCCGCCAGCAGGAAGTAGAGGCTGCGCAGGCCTAGGATGGCGAAGATGTTCGAGGTGAAGACGATGAAGGGATCCTTCGTGACGGCGAAGATGGCCGGCACCGAGTCCACTGCGAACACCAGGTCCGTGAGCTCCACGGCCACCAGCACCAGCAGCTTCTGGAAGAGCCGGAAGACGGGGTTCTGGCGGGGGTCGAAACCGCCCCCCCGCACCAGGAGCATCTTGATCCCCGTGACGACCAGGAAGGCGCCGAAGAGGTAGAGCACCCAGTGGAAGCTGGCGATGAGGGCGGCGCCGAGCGCCACGAAGATGGCGCGCATGACCAGGGCGCCCAGGATGCCCCAGAAGAGCACCCGGTGCTGGTAGGCCTCCGGGACCGAAAAGGCCCCGAAGATCAGGACGAACACGAAGATGTTGTCCACGCTCAGGGCCTTTTCGATGAGGTAGCCCGTGAGGAACTCCATGCCCCGCTGGGAGCCGAAGCTGTTCCAGAGGAGGGCGTTGAAGGCCAGCGCGCAGCCCACCCACACCAGGCTCCAGACCCCCGCCTCTTTGACGCCGACCTTGTGGGCCTGGCGGTGGAAGACGCCCAGGTCCAGGGCCAGCATGGCCAGCACGAAGGCGATGAATCCAGCCCACATCCAGGGGGAACCGATGCTTTCCATTCAGAGGCTCCTTAGGCCGCGAGGCCAGGGCGGCGGGAGCGATCCCGCAGGAGGGCCACCCGGACCTCAAGGGGGGGATGGGTGCTGAACCAGCGGAGGAGGCCACCACCCGCGAAGGGGCTGGCGATCATCAGGCTGGCGGTGGCGGGCTCGGCGGTG
Organism: Holophagaceae bacterium; assembly: GCA_017859995.1. Lineage (GTDB taxonomy): Bacteria > Acidobacteriota > Holophagae > Holophagales > Holophagaceae > Geothrix. The sequence goes on from JAFJUR010000154.1 coordinate 6,699, forward strand.
GGGCCGGGTTCGATCACGTCCTGGAGGCGCCCCAGCCGCTCGAGGGCCAGGGCCAGGCCTTCGGGGTCGCCCGTCACCTGCGCGGCCCTGGCATCGGCCATGAACTCTCGGGAGCGGGAGATGGCGAACTGGATGAGGGAGGCTCCGAGGGGCGCCAGGAGGGCGAAGATCAGGCCGCCGAAGAGGCTGCCACCCCCTTCCTCGTCGCTCTGGGAGCCGCCACCCAGCAGGGCCCCCCACTGCAGGACGTTGGCCAGGAGGCTTACGGCTCCAGCGAGGCCCGCCGCCACCGTGGCCACCAGGATGTCCCGGTTCTGGATGTGGGCCAGCTCGTGGGCGATGACGCCCCGGAGCTCTCGGCGGGGCATGGTGCGGAGCAGGCCCGCCGTGAAGGCCACCACACCGTGTTCGGGGTTCCGACCCGTGGCGAAGGCGTTGGGCGCGTCATCTCGCACGAGGAAGATCCTCGGTTTGGGAAGGCCAGCCCGGGCCGCCAGCTCCGCCACGTCGGCATGGAGCACCGGGGCCTCACGCTCCGGAAGCTCCTCCGCCCCCTGCATGCGCAGCACGAGCCGGTCGCTCCAGAAATAGGCGCCCAGGTTCAGGGCGAAGGCCGCGACGGTGCAGCCGAAGAGCCAACCCTTGCCCAGCGTCGCGCCCAGGGCCACCAGGAGGCTGGTGACCAGCCCGAGCAGCAAAAAGGTCTTGAAGCGATTCATCGTGTCTCCTCCTAGCCTCGGGCCTGTTCGACCAGCCGGGCCACGCGCCGGCCGGCCTTCGCCGCCGCCTGGTCCACCGCGGAATAGAGGTCGAGGTCCCGGGCCTCCACGGCCTCCGTCCCGGCACCCTTCAACGTGAATCCCACCCGGCAGACCTTGTCACAGCCCCCCTTTGGACCGTTCAGGTCGCTGAACCGGACCACGACGCGGTCAAGGCGGGTCGCGAAGCGGGACAGGGCGAAGGCCAGGCTGCGCTGGATGTGAGCTGTCAGGGCCTCCGTCTGGGGAATGCCGATGCCTCGAATCTGGATGTTCATTGCGCCTCCACACCGGCAGTCTCGGGCGGAGAGAAAGATCAATCCAATAGATAAAAACAGTAAAAATATAGATAAAATCTAAGCATAGGAATGCGCATGGACTGGTTGAACTACCACCACTTGTTCTATTTCTGGACCATCGCCCGGGAGGGCAGCGTCACGCAGGCCGCAGAGCGGCTCCGGCTGGCCCAGCCCACCCTGAGCGCCCAGATCCGGAGCCTGGAGAAGGCCCTGGGGGTTCGCCTGTTCAAGAAGGAGGGACGGGGCCTGGCGCTGACGGAGGCGGGGCGGACCGCCTTCCGCTATGCCGATGGCATCTTCGGCCTCGGCAAGGAGCTGCAGGAGTCGCTCGCGGGCTGGACCGCGGATCGCGCTCCGCTCCTGGCGGTGGGGATTTCGGACGTCCTGCCCAAGCTCATGGTGCGCACCCTTCTGGAGCCCGCCCTCCACCTGCCCGAACCCATCCGCCTGCTGTGCCGAGAGGACCGGACGGACCGCCTGCTGGCGCAGCTCTCACTCCACGAACTGGACCTGGTGCTGTCCGACATGCCGCCTCCTCCGGGCAGCGCCGTGAAGGCCTACAGCCACCTGTTGGGCGAGTGCGGAGTCCAGATCTTCGGCGCCGAGGCCCTGCGGAAGCGCCACCCGGGCGACTTCCCGGCCTGCCTGAACGGGGCCCCCGTCCTGCTCCCCCTGGAGGGTTCGGCCCTACGCCGGGGATTGGACCAGTGGTTCGAGCTGGAAGGGCTCCACCCCAGGATTGTCGGGGAAGTTGATGACAGCGCCCTGCTGAAGAGTTTCGGCCAGCAGGGAATCGGATTCTTCGCGGCCCCCTCTCCCCTGGCCCGGGAGGTGGAACGACAATACCGGGTCCGGCGCCTGGGTCCGGCAGCGGGGGTGCGGGAGCGCGTGTACGCCCTCACGCTCGACCGCCGGCTCCGGCATCCGGCCGTGGTGGCCATTTCCGAGTCGGCGAGGCACCGCGTCTTCGGGTGAGGGTGGGTTCACCTCAGGTTCGTGAAGCTCACTTCAACCTTCCGGCGCCCCGGGAAGCCCGGCAGCGGCTGGGCGGCGCGCCGGGTCTCGGTGCCTTCGAACACGTAGGGGAGCAGCGGGGCCTTGGGGTCCTTCGGCGCGAAGTACAGGGTCGCCGGCTGATGGTGCAGGGCCTGGGCCGTGAGATAGCCCACCAGGGCGTGTTCCGCGGAGTGGTAGCCGCTCTTCCACTGGTGGATCTTGGGACCGCGCCAGGGCTTCATCTCGGGGCCGCCCGCGCCGCCCCAGACTTCGTGGCCCTCGTGGTCCACCATCACCTCGAACCAGAAGGCCGCCGTGCGGGGCAGGGGCTGGGCCTGGGCCGGATCCGTCAGGGCCAGGGTGCCGGCCAGCTGGTCCAGCTCGGCATAGATCCACCACTCCTTGCCTGTATCCACCGAGCCGTCCGGGCGGAGCTTGGAGCCCCAGGTGCCGGAGTCGGGCAGGTAGGCCTGCTTCAGCACGGCCCTGGCGCCGGTGGTGGCCAGGTCCACCAGGGCCTGGTCCTTCGTGAGCCGGCCGATGCGCTCAAGCATCCAGTAGGCCTTCGCGGTGTGGCCGAAATCCGTGTGGCGCGAGCCGAGCTTCTTCTCGGCGGGGTCGTGGATGGTGCCCCAGAACAGGTGACGGTCGGCGTCGTGGTAGTCGCGCACCATGGTCTGGGCCAGGCGCTGCAGGTCGGCGGCCCAGGCCTTGCGGTCCGCCTTGGGCAGGATCGGGGTGAGCATCAGCATGTACGCGTTCACCTGGTCCAGCTGCGCCACCAGCTCCTGGCGCAGGTGCTCGCCCTGGGGATCCTCCTTCACCACCCAGCGGAGGGCCTTCCACTCGGGGTTCCAGTACTGGGTGAAGATGTGCCGCTTGAGCTTCTTGATGTCGCGCAGCACCGCCTCGTCCCGGGTCAGGTAGTAGTACATGGCGAGCCCCAGCTGGGCGTAGGCCAGGTCCTGGCTGGTGCGGGCGAGGACCTCGGGCCGGGCCACGCCCTTCTCCCAGTACGACACGGCGCTGCCGCTCACGGGGTCCAGGGCCCGCGTCCGGATGAAGGTGGCGCCGTCCCGGGCCAGTTCCAGCATCTTCGGGTCGCCGGTCAGGTGGTAGGCCACGCCGTAGAAGTAGGTCTGGCGGGACTTCATGCGGACGTACTCGCGGCCGAAGTTCTCCTTGATCCAGCCCGGAGCCTTGGCCAGCGCCTCGGGCGGGTTGGCCCAGTCCACGGCCTTGCCATCATTGCTCCGGAAGGTGGGGAAATCGCCCCGGGGCGAGCCCCAGGCGTCCGGCACGTTCCAGAAAGGCAGCAGGTCCTCGCGGAAGTGCTTCTGCCAGCGTTCGCCCGTGGGAAGCTCGGCTGGTACGGGCGCTTCCACCTGGGCGGGAAGGGCCTGGGCGGGCAGCAGCACCGACGGCAGCGACAGGGCGGCCAGCAGGATCCATCGCGTCAACATGGGTCACCTCCAGAGCGAGAGCGGCCACCAGCATACCGGCGGCCTCTCCCGGAGTTCCAACCGCGGGGACAGTCCGCGGCGGATTTTCTCGACGGCCTACTTGGCCATCACCCGCACCATCTCCAGCACCTTGCAGGAGTAGCCCCACTCGTTGTCGTACCAGGCCACGAGCTTCACGAAAGTGCCGTCGAGGGCCATGCCGGCATCCGCGTCGAAGACGGAGGTGCAGCTCTCGCCGCGGAAATCCGTGGAAACGACCTTCTGGTCGGTGTAGCCCAGCACGCCCTTCATCGGGCCCTCGGAGGCGGCCTTCATGGCGGCGCAGATGGCTTCGTACGTGGTTTCCGTCCTGAGCTCGGCGGTGAGGTCCACCACGGAGACGTCCGAGGTGGGCACGCGGAAGGACATGCCCGTGAGCTTCTTGTTCAGTTCGGGGATCACCTTGCCCACGGCCTTCGCGGCGCCGGTGCTGCTGGGGATGATGTTTTCCAGGATGCCGCGCCCGCCGCGCCAATCCTTGTTGCTGGGGCCGTCCACGGTCTTCTGGGTGGCCGTGGTGGCATGCACGGTGGTCATGAGGCCGCGCTTGATGCCGAAGGCGTCGTGCAGCACCTTGGCCAGGGGTGCCAGGCAGTTGGTGGTGCAGGAGGCGTTCGAGATGATGGCCTGGCCCGCGTACGCCGCGTGGTTCACACCGTAGACGAACATGGGCGTGTCGTCCTTCGACGGGGCGGACATGATCACCTTCTTGGCGCCTGCCTGCAGGTGCTTGTCGGCGCCCTTGGCCCCGGTGCCCTCCAGGAAGATGCCCGTGCATTCCACGACGATGTCGGCGCCCACCTCGTTCCACTTCAACTCCGCGGGGTCCTTCACGGCCGTCAGGCGGATGCGCTTGCCGTTGACGATGAGGGTGTTGCCCTCCACGGCGACCTCGCCCTTGAAGCGGCCGTGGACCGAGTCGTAGCGCAGCATGTAGGCCAGGTATTCCGGTTCGAGCAGGTCGTTGATGCCGACGATCTCCACGTCGGGGAAGTCCTGCACCGCCGCGCGGAACACCATGCGTCCGATGCGACCGAATCCGTTGATGCCGACTTTGATGGCCATGGCACTGCTCCTGGTGGAGGGGTGGAAAAAGGTCAGCGGCCGGCGCTCCGGCGCGGCAGCGAAGAAGCGTCCTGGCGCTGAAGCGCGGAGGCCTGGCGGGCCAGCTCCGTGATGGCCTTCCAATCGCCGGCGGCGAGGAGGGCCTTGGGAGTCAGCCAAGATCCGCCCACGCAGAGCACGTTCGGCTGGGCGAGGTATTCGACGGCGGAGCCTGGGCCGATTCCGCCCGTGGGGCAGAACCGCAGATCCTGGAAGGGCCCAGCGAGGGCCTTCAGCATGGCGAGGCCTCCAGCTTGCTCGGCGGGGAACAGCTTCAGGAGCCTGAAGCCCGCCTCACGCGCAAACATCGCCTCAGAGGGTGACATGACTCCGGGCAGGAGGGGCAGGGGGCTCATCGCGGCCGCCTCGGCGAGCCGGGCGGTGAGACCTGGACTCACCGCGAACACCGCGCCCGCCTCCGCGACCTGGCGCAGCGCCTCCGGCGTGGTCACCGTGCCGGCGCCCACGTGGGCCTGGGGGAAGGCTTTCCGGATCTGCCGGATGGCCTCCAATGCGACCGGCGTGCGCAGGGTGATCTCCAGGGTGGCGATGCCGCCCGCCAGCAGCGCCTCGGCGAGGGGCAGGGCCTGGTCGAGGCGGTCGAGGGCGATGACCGGCATCACGGGCGACGCGAGGAGGATGGTCTCGAGGGCGGTGGGCTGGTTCACGGCTGGCCTTCATCAAAGCTGGGGCCGAAGGCGGTGGCGCCGGCCTCGGCCGTCGTGGCGTGGGCGCGGAAGAGACCGAAGAGCTCCCGTCCCGAGCCGCGCTGGTGGGCGGGGCCGGGAGGCGGCGCGAGGGGGCGCCGGGCCCACTGGGCGGCATCCACCCGCACCTCCAGCGTCCCCCGTTCCGCGTCGAGCTCGATGAGGTCGCCGTCCTGGATGCGGGCCAGGGGTCCGCCCATGAGGGCTTCCGGCGAACTGTGGATGGCGGCGGGCACCTTGCCGGAGGCGCCGGACATGCGGCCATCCGTGACCAGGGCCACGCGGAAGCCGCGATCCTGCAGGTTCGCCAGCGGCGGCGTCAGCTGGTGCAGCTCGGGCATGCCGTTGGCGCGGGGTCCCTGGAAGCGCACCACGGCCACCACGTCCTGGTCCAGGGCACCGGCTCGGTAGGCGGCCTGCAGGGCCTCCTGGCTGTCGAAGACCCGGGCGGGGGCCAGGATGTGGCGGTGCTCGGGCTTCACGGCCGAGACCTTGATGATCGAC
>JAFJUR010000155.1 GCA_017859995.1 Holophagaceae bacterium
GTGGGCCGAGGGCGGCAGGTGGTAGCGGGCGCTCAGGATGGGGCGGATGTCCTTCACGTTGATGCGCCACACCGTGAGGTCGCCCTTCCAGCCCACCACATCCAGCGGGTTGAAGGGGTAGAACACTTTGGTGATCTGGTTCTCGCGCTTGATGTGGACGGCCCACTCCCGGGGCGTGGCGTCGTAGGGCTCCAGCTCCGGCGTGTCCACCATGGCCGGGTCGAAGATGGCGTTGGGCCCCAGCTGGTTGCGGTCGGGAATGGTGACCTCGCTGAAGCTCTCGATGAGCAGGTAGCGCTGCGGTCCTTCGTCCGGCAGGAAGCGGTAGGTGGTCCCGCGGGGGATCACGAGGTAGTCGCCGGTGGCATAGGCGAGCGCGCCGAAGGTGGTCTCCAGCTTTCCCGATCCCGCGTGGACGTAGTAGACGTCGTCGCCGTCGGCGTTCCGGTAGAAGAAATCCATGGTCGAGGGCACCACCCAGTGGAGGGCCACGTCCTGGTTGTGCAGCACGCAGATGGGCGCGAAGGCCGCCTCCGTCGAGCCGAACATCGAGGCGCGCACGGCGGCCTCCTTGAATGGCAGCAGGGGGTTCAGGTCGTAGCTGTGGGGACGCAGGGGCCCCTCGATGCGCGTCCAGTCCGTGACCGGATGCAGTCGGTAGAGGTGCGTGGTCCGGCCGAAGAAGCCCTGCCGGGCATGCTCCTCCTCGAAGGTGCCCTCGGGCAGGTCCACATGGGCCTGGCGGGTGTGCAGGCCCTTGCGCAGCGGAAAGAGCGGGGTTTCCTTCTTGGACATGGGGACCTCAGGGCGGCACTTGGCATTATCGCGGGAAACTGTGTCCACAGATGTTGCCAATTCCCGGCGCCCCAGGCAACCAGGCGGCCCCGCGGAAACAACCGCAGGGCGCGTGAACGCAGGGCCCGCGCCGGATCCGATTCATCACCGGAGCATCGTCTGCCTGCGCGCCTTTCCGTTCACCATGCCAGCCCGCCCTCGCGGGGCCGCGGTCAGGCCTGCTTCTGCAGCCAGCGGTTGTAGAACCAGAGGCTCAGCGCGCTGCCCAGGCCGAAGAGGGTGAGGATGATCCAGCCCGTGGCCGCGGCCCGGGGATCGAGCTTCAGCAGCCCGCTCGCCTGGGTCTCGGCGCCGGCGCACATCACCTTGTTGAAGAGCCAGGCGCCCGCGGGGCCGCCCACCAGGCTCCCGATGGCCATGGGCAGGTTCGCGTAGCCGAGGAACAGGCCCTCCTGACCCTTGGGCGCCAGGGAGCCGATGTACTCGTACAGGCGGCTCGAGGCGAAGAGCTCGCCGAAGGCGATGAGGGCCACCGTCAGCACCACGAAGAGGCTGCCCACGGGCAGGAGCATCTTCGCCGTCACGCCGCCCGCCATGAAGAGCGGCGCCACGTTGATGAGCATGGCCAGGCCGATGATCACCGTGCCCACGATGATCGACTTGATGGGGGGCAGCTTGCCGAACAGCTTCGTGATGAGCAGCTGGAACAGCACGATGGTGATGGGGTTGGCCATGGTGTAGAGGTCCATGGCCGGCGTGAGCTCCACGGTCTTCTTCACGTAGAGCGGAAGCACGTTGTAGACCTGGTTGTAGATGAAGTAGAACCCGCTGCTCACCACCAGGAAGAGGACGAAGCGGCCGTTGCCCAGCACCTTGAACATGCCCAGGAGCACCTCGGAGACCGTGCGGCGGGGCTTGGCGGGATCCCCGGCGCTCTCGGGATCGCGGTAGAGCAGGAGCACCGTGAGGAAGGCCAGGACCGAGGCCACCATGGACACGAGGAAGATGGTGTCGAGCTTGCCGAGCTTCGTGCGCACGAAAAAGGCCGTGAGGCGGCCGAAGACGCTGCCGATGTTGATGACCATGTAGAAGATGGCGAAGGCCAGGGTGGCCTTGCCCAGGTGGGTGCGCTGCACGGTGCCGGCGATGCAGGGCTTCACGAAGGAGCCGCCGATGCCAATGAGCACGATGGCCGCCGCCACCGGCGCCATCACCCCCATGCCCGCGGTGACCTCCTTGCCCGCCTGGAGGGCCATGGTCTGCCCGCCGAACCACACGGGGTAGCCCATGAGGAAGTAGCCGCACACGAGCAGGACGCAGGCCATGAGCAGGCTGCGCCGGAAGCCGATCTGGTCGGCGATGGTGCCGCTCAGGATGGGCAGGAAATAGACCAGGAACCAGAGGATGCCGTTCAGGGTGCTGGGCCAGTAGTCGCCCAGGCCCAGGCGGCCCAGGTAGATGACGATGAAGCTGGCCATGGAATAGTAGGCCGCGCGCTCGAACAGCTCGGTGATGTTCGCGTTCCAGAAGCTGGCGGGGAACGCGTACTTCTCGCGGAAGGTGGGCTCGGCGGTCATGGCTACCTCAAGGTCCATTTAGTGTGGCACGGGTGCCCCGGGATCCGGGCACGACCCGGCGGCCCGTTGACTTTCCCGCCGCTCCGACAACACTCACCTCTGGCGCCACCACCGGGAGGCTTCATGGAAGGATCGAAGGGCAGCATCGGGGCTCCCCTGGGACTGGCCCTCACCCTCACGCTCGCCCTGGCCTGCGGCGGCGGATCCGGCAAGGGCGCGGCCCCGGTTCCCATCAGCGTCACCATCGCCCCCGCCGGCGCCAGCCTGTGGACCGGCGGCACCCAGGCCTTCCAGGCCACCGTCGCGGGCACCTCGAATCAGGCCGTCACCTGGAGCGTGGTCGAGACCGGGGGCGGCACCATCAGCGCCGGCGGCCTCTACACGGCCCCCGCGGCGCCGGGCACGTTCCACGTGAAGGCCACCGCCGAAGCGGACGCCACCAAGACCGCGCAGGCCCCGGTCACCGTGGCGATCCAGCCCCCGGCAGGCGCCTGCAACGGCGCGGCCCTGGGCGTGGGCGCGAGCCTGCAGGGCTTCACGCCCTTCCCGGCCGACAACCCGTGGAACCGCGACATCTCCGGCGACCCGGTGGATCCGAACAGCGGCGCCATCATCGCCTTCATCGGCGGCGGCACGGGCCTGCATCCCGATTTCGGCGCCGGGCTCTATGGCGGCGGGCCCATCGGCATTCCCTACACCGTGGTGTCCTCCGCGGCCCAGGCGAAGGTGCCCGTGACCTTCACGATGTATGGCAGCGAGAGCGACCCCGGCCCCATGCCCATCCCGGCGACTGCGCCCGTGGAGGGCGGCAGCGGCTCGAACGGGGACCGGCATGTGCTCGTCCTGGACCGCGACACCTGCCTGCTCTATGAGCTGTACCGGGCCTTCCCCCAGGGCAACGGCAGCTGGAACGCGGAGGGCGCCTCGGTGTGGGACCTCAAGAGCAACACCCTGCGCCCCTACGGCTGGACCAGCGCCGACGCGGCGGGCCTGCCGATCTTCCCCGGCCTGGCCCGGTACGACGAGGTGGCCGCCGGCGCCATCACCCACGCCCTGCGCTTCACCGTGCCCACCACGCGCCGGGCCTACGTGCTGCCCGCCACCCACTGGGCCTCGAGCAACACCAGCGCCAGCGCCCCGCCCATGGGCCTCCGCGTGCGCCTGAAGGCCGGGGTGGACATCAGCAGCTACCCGGCCCAGGCCCGCGTGGTGCTCGCCGCCCTCAAGCGCTACGGCATGATCCTCGCCGACAACGGCAGCCCCTGGTACATCTCCGGCGCGCCGGACGACCGCTGGGACAACGACCAGCTCGCCACGCTCTCCCGCATCAAGGGTACGGATCTAGAGGTGGTGCAGATGGGCACGGTGCACACCGCCGATCCCACGGGGCCGGCGCCCACCGTCTCCGCCCTCACCGCGACTCCGGCCAGCACCACCACCGGCGCCGGCGCGGTCCTCGCCTGGAGCACCACCAACGCCACCCGCTGGTTCCTCAGCCCGGATCCCGGCTGGGTGACCGGCACCAGCCTCACCGTGCATCCCGCCACCACCACCACATACACCCTGACCGCCCAGGGGCCCTACGGCAGCGCCACCCGCACCGTGACCGTGACGGTGACCTGTCCGGTGGCCCGCCCGCCTTCGCGCTGACGGCGGACATCGCCCAGGCTTCCTGGTAGAACGGTCCGATGCGTCCCCGCGTCCATCGCCGCCTGTTCGCCCTGGGCCTCGTCCTCACGAGCCTCCTGTCGGCCCTCCCCGCCCGGGGCGCCCGCCCTGCGCCCCCCCAGAAACCCCTGTCCGCCGCCGCCCAGGCCCTGCTCGACCGCGCCTTCGCGGACCTGGATCCGGCCCGCCCCCTGGTGGACCTCCACGTCCATGCCATCGGCCTGGGCCAGGACGGCGACGGAACCTATGTGAACCCCGCGAAGCTCAGCGGGAAGCACCCCTTCAAGCGCCTGGAGACGGGGCTCTACCTGAAGGCCACGGGCATGAAGGGCCTCGCCCGCTTCGACCAGGACTACCTCGAGATCCTGGCCGCGCGCGCCGCGGCCTTCCCCCGCCCTCCGCAGGTGCACCTGCTGGCCATGGACCGGGCCTACCGCACCGACGGCACGGCCGATCCGATCCGCACCGAGTTCCATGTGCCGAATGCGTACGTGCTGGCGGCCGCCGCCCGTCATCCGGACCTTTTCGTGCCCGTGGCCTCCATCCACCCCGCCCGGCCCGACGCCATCCAGGAGCTGGAAGCCTGCGCGGCCAAGGGCGTCCGCCTGCTGAAGTGGCTGCCCAACGCCCAGGCCATCGATCCGGCCGACCCGCGCTGGGGCGCCTTCTACCGCCGCATGAAGGAACTCGGCGTGGTCCTGCTCACGCACGCCGGGGAAGAGAAAGCCGTGGCCGTGAAGGGCGCGCAGGCCCTGGGCAACCCCCTGCGGCTCCGGCGGCCGCTGGACCTCGGCGTCACCGTGATCGTGGCGCACTGCGCCAGCCTCGGCCGCAACGTCGACCTGGACCACCCCGGGACGACCGCCACCAACTTCGACCTCTTCCTCCGCCTGATGGCCGAACCCGCCTACCGGGGCCGCCTCTACGGCGACCTTTCCGCCATCACCCAGGTCAACCGCCTGCCCCGGCCCCTGCAGACGCTCCTGGCCCGCCCCGAGTTCGACGGCCGCCTGCTCAACGGCAGCGACTACCCCCTGCCCGGCGTGGACCTGGTCATCTGGACTCGGCGGCTGGCACAGCTGGGCCTGATCACCGCCGGCGAGCGGAGGGCCCTCAACGAGATCTGGAAGCGCAATCCGCTGCTCTTCGACTTCGTGCTGAAGCGCACCTTGAAGGATCCGAAGACTGGCCGCCACTGGCCGGCCTCGATCTTCCAGCGCGGTCCGGTGGATCTCCAGCCTCAGTGATCTTCCGCCATCTCGGTGAGGTGCAGCGTCACCTCGCCGCCGTCCTCCACCCGCGACACGCCCTCGGGGAGCACCGCCAGGGCGTTGGCGATGAGCATGGAGGAGAGGATCGCCGATCCCTGGGGCCCGGTGCTGCGCGCCCTCAGCTGGCCGCCCTCCCGCCGGGCCACCACCCGCAGGAAGGTGGTGCGGCGGTCCACCGCCCGCCCCGACCAGCCCCCTTCCAGCACGGCCGTTTCCACCGGCCGGTGCAGGAGGCCAAAGCCCATCAGCTTCCGCAGGGCGGGACGGACGTATTCCTCGACCATCAGCATGGCCGCCACGGGATTGCCCGGAATGCCGAAGACCGGCTTGCCGTCCAGCAGCCAGAAGCCGAGCGGGCCGCCGGGCTTCTGCGCCACCTTCCAGAAGACCCGCCGGGCGCCGAGCTCCTCCAGCAGGCCCTTCATGAAATCGTAGTCGCCCACGGAGATGCCGCCGGTGGTGAGCACCACGTCGGCCTCCAGCGCCTGGCGGAGCGTAGGCCCCAGCGTGCCGGGGTCGTCGGGAACGCGCGGAAAGGGGACGGGCACGGCGCCGGCGGCGGCCACCTGCGCACAGAGCGCATGGATGTTGGCGTCGCGGATGCGCCCCGGCCCCGGCTGCTCGGAGACGTCCACCAGCTCATCGCCCGTGGTGAGCACGGCCACGCGGACCCGGCGATGCACGGGCACCTCGGCGATGCCCGCCGCCGCCAGCACGCCCAGGTCGCCGGGCCGGAGCCCCCGCCCGGCCGCCACCAGCTTCTGGCCGATGGCCAGATCCTCGCCCGCGTGCCGGATGTGGACGCCCGGGCCCAGCGGTTTCTGGACCTCCATCCAGGCCTCGCCACGGCGGGTGTCCTCCACGGGCACCACCGTGTCCGCGCCGGCGGGCAGCGGTGCGCCGGTCATGATGCGCAGAGCCTCGCCGGGCCCCACGGCGGCGGTGGGCGTGGCGCCCGCGGCGAGGTCGCCGATCACCCGCAGCCGCAGGGGCCGCTCCGGCGAGGCCTCCGCCAGGTCCGCGGCCCGCACGGCGTAGCCGTCCATGGCCGAGTTGGTGAAGGGCGGCACCTGGGCCTGGGAGGTCAGATCCTCCGCGGCCGCCAGGCCGAGACAGTCCGGCAGCGGGAGGCGCACAGGCGGCAGCACCGCGACGCGATCCAGGATCAGGCGGAGGGCCTCGGCGGGGGTGGTCATCGGTCGGGGGTCCTCAGGACCTTCCATTCCAGGAAGGAGAAATGGCGCCAGGATCCCGGCATGTGCGAGCCGACGGAGGCCACCAGCGTCGCGGCCAGGTACCAGGCCA
>JAFJUR010000156.1 GCA_017859995.1 Holophagaceae bacterium
CTTCATCCTCAGCGAGGCCGCCAGCCGCGCCGTGGAGCAGATCGGCTGGCCCGAGGCCCGCATCCCCCTGGCCCAGGCCATCCTCTACGTGGCCAACGCCCCCAAGAGCAACGCCACGGTGCTGGCCGTGGATGCGGCCCTGGCGGCGGACGACGCGCCCATCCCCGAGGCCATCCGCGACGCCCACACGTCCACGGCCCGCAAGGCGGGTCGCGGCACGGGCTACCACTACTCCCACGACGACTACGACCGGGAGCAGACCTTCCTGCCCGACAAGCTGAAGGGCACCGCCTTCTACACGCCGAGGCGCCCCCAGGAGCGGGGCTGGCGGGACCGCCAGGAGCCAGATGCCGCCGCGCTGGAGGCCCTCTGGAACGCCTGGGTCGACGCCCACCCCGAGGGCGGCGAGCTGCCCCTGGAAGCCTGGAGCGAGAACCTGGCCTGCAGCCGCGAGGCCCTGGCCCGGGCCGTGGGCAGGCTGGCCCAGGGGCGCTTCACCCTGAGTCGGAAGCTGGAGGCCAGGCCGATCTAGCTGTCGCTGGACCACCCCAGCAGGACCGCGCCGTAGCGCTGGCCGCAGACATGGAGCGGCATCGTGAGCACGGTGATGATGGCGCCGGTGTCCCGGGCATAGGTCTGCACCAGGAATTCCTCCTGGCCCGCCCGCCCCTCGGCGAGGTCGGCCACGCGCTGGAAGTCCGCGCGGCGGGCCCGGTCCGGCAGGGCTTCCGCGGCCTCGCCCAGGCCATGGCGCGCGCCGCGCACCAGCACCCGGTTGTCCGTGAAGAAGCGCTTCACCCGGTTGCCCGCCAGATCCGACTCGGGACGCCCGGTCCAGTCCTTGGCGAACCGCCGATTGTGGGAGGGCGCGTAGCTGTTGAGGTCGATGATGAGGGCGAAGGTGAGGCGCGGCTCCTGGTCGAGCACCCGGTCGAAGGCCTCCTGCAGGGGCCGCTCCACCAGCGCGTCATAGGCCGTGCGGAACTTCGGCGGGTCGAAGCCCGCCGGCGGCACGTGCAGCACGTTGAAGAACCGGGAGAGGCCCTGGATCTCGGCCCCTCGGATCTCGGCGTATTCGAGGGAGAGCAGGTCCTCGGCCCGGAGTCGCCCCTCCTTCACCGGAGCTTCGAGAATCGCGGTGGAGACCCGCGTGAGGTCCCGGGCCAGGCCCAGGGCCCGGTGGAAGAGGGAGCCGGTATCGTAGGCCGCCAGGTGCCGGTGGCCCACTTCCGTGAGGGACGAGAGGCCGAAGGCGTCCTGCGCCACCGCCTCCGCCTCGGTCTTGAGGGTGCCAGTGGAATCCAGCAAGTGGGTGGAGGCATCCACCAGGGTGCGGGCGGCGGCGTGCTCTTCCGTGGCGGTGCGGGCGATGCTCGACACGTTCCCCGCGGTGGATTCCGCCAGGTCGGCGATGCTCGAGAACCGCTGTTCCACCGTCTCGACCTGGGCGCGGGTCTCCGTGGCCAGTTCCTGGCTCCGGCCCATGGCCTCCCGGGCCGGATCCAGGTCCTTGCGGATGGCTTCCAGCAGGTCGCCGATCTCCTGGGTCTGCCGCGACGTGCGGTCGGCCAGCTTGCGCACCTCTTCCGCCACCACGGCGAATCCGCGGCCCGCGGCGCCCGCGTGGGCCGCCTCGATGGCCGCGTTGAGGCTGAGCATGCCCGTGCGGTCGGCGATCTCGCCGATCACCTTGGAGACCTCGTTCACCTGGAGGATGTGGCCCATGAGGGACTCCAGCCGCTGGGCCGTAAGGTCCGTCTGTTCCTGCAGCTGGTGCACCGTGGCGACGGCCTGGTCACTGTCTCGCAGGCCCTGGCGGGTCAGGTCCGCCATGCGGCGGGTGGATTCGGCCCCTTCCTCGGCGGCGGTGGCGGCCTGCGAGATGTTCGCGCCGAGGCCCTCCAGCGTGCCCTGGATGGCCCGCGTGCTGTCGAAGATGCGGTCAATCTCGCGAACGAGGGTCTGCACGCGGACCGAGGTACGCGCGGCGCCGGCGGCAGACTGGTTGAGCACCCGCTCCAGGCCCGTCAGGTCCGCCATGAGCTGGGGGAAGCCGCCGAGGGCAGCGTCATCCGGAGAAGGAGGCAGGGGGGCTTGGGACATCAGGGCTTTCCAGGGGAATACCCACGCATCGGCCGCCGCGGGCGGATCTGAAGTCCGGAAAGGTTACTCCAGATGGCCCATGCGCCCCTGCTGGTAATCGCGAATGGCCTGCTCGATCTCCGCAGGGGTGTTCATGACGAAGGGGCCGTAGTGGGCGATGGGCTCCCGGAGCGGTTCCCCGGCCAACAGCATGAGGCTGGCGGGCGAGGTGGCCTCGAGGGCGAGGAGGTCCCCCGCGCCGAGCAGGGCCACGGTGTCGGCGGCCACCTCCTGGCTGCCGATGCGGACCGAGCCGCGCAGGGGCACCACGGCCGCCGTCCAGGCCGCCGGAACGGCCTGTTCGAAGGCTGCTCCGGCCTCCAGCTCCAGGTGGGCGTAGGCCACCTTCGCCGGCGTCACCGCCGGGCCGGTCACGCCCGCCCAGGTGCCTGCCAGCACGCGGATGCGGCCGCCCGGCAGAGGCGTCCACGGCATGGCCTCGGGCTGCAGGTCGGTGTACCCGGGGGCGGAGCCCTTGTGGGCCTTCGGCAGGTTGATCCAGAGCTGCACCCCCTCAATGGGGCCGCCGGTCTCCAGCTGCTCAGGCACCGGCATCTCCTCGTGGACGATGCCCGCGCCGGCGTTCATGAGCTGGGCGCCGCCGGGGCGCAGCAGGCCGGAGCCGCCGGTGCTGTCCCGGTGCCGGAAGGCCCCCTGGATGAGGTAGGTGAGCGTCTGGAAGCCCCGGTGGGGATGGGGCGGAAAGCCCGCGTCCGTGCCCGGAGGCAGCACCATGGGGCCGAAGTGGTCCATGAGCAGGAAGGGGTCCATGGCGCGGAAGGCCTCGGAGCCGTGCTGGCCCCGGCCCGGCACGAGCCGGGTGAGGGGAACACGGTTCCCATCCTGCGTGGGCTGGCCGGGAATGAGGGCGGACACGGTGCGGGTGGTCATGGGAGCTCCTCAGGCAAGGTCGAAGAACAGGATTTCGGAAGGTGACGTGGCGGAAACCGAGAACATGGATGTTCCTTCAAGGCGGGCGCCGTCCCCGGCTTCCAGGGCAAGGCCATCCAGCCTCAGGGAGCCCCTGGCCACCTGGAGGAACCCCGCACGGCCGGGCGCGATGGCGCCATCGAGGGCCTGCCCGGCATCCAGCCGGGCCACCCGGACCTTCACATCCTGGAAGATCCGCACGGAGCCGTCGGCCCCGTCGGGGCTGGCGATGAGGCGCCACTGGTTCCGCAAGGCGTCGTCGGCGAAGGCCACCTGGTCGTAGCGCGGCGCCAGGCCCTGGCGCTCGGGCAGGAACCAGATCTGGAGGAAATGCACCGGCTCGGTGGCCGAGGCATTGAACTCGCTGTGGCGGATGCCCGTGCCCGCGCTCATGACCTGGGCCTCGCCGGGCCGGATGACGCCGTGGGTGCCGAGGCTGTCGCGGTGTTCCAGAGCCCCCGACAGCACCCAGGTGAGGATCTCCATGTCCCGGTGGCCGTGGGTGCCGAAGCCCCTGTCCGGCAGGACGCGGTCCTCGTTGAGGACGCGCAGGCTGCGGAAGCGCTCGTGGTCGGGGTCGAAGTAGTCGCCGAAGGAGAAGGTGTGGTGGGTGTCCAGCCAGCCGAAGTTGGCATGGCCCCGCTCGGCCGAGGGACGAAGCGTGATCGTGGGATGAGTCGCAGGTCGGGTCATGGTACCTCCCGGATCCATTTTAAGAGTTGCAACACATATTTCAAGGGGAATCCCACACTTTTCCCATCCCAATTGATGACCGCTGACTTATCTTTGGGGTGTCCGAACGGAGGCCGCCGTGATCACACGGGTGTTGGTGGGTGTGGACTTCTCCGAGGCCTCGCGGCAGGCCCTGGATCGCGCGGGCAACTGGGCCGCCCGTCTGGGGGTGCCCCTGGTGGCCATGCACGTGCTGCAGCCCCCGGCGCCCATGCTGCCGGAAGCGCAGATCGCCCTGCCCGACCCGGCCTGGCTCCACACCATGGAAGACCACGCCCGGGAACAGCTGACGGGATGGGTCAAGGCCTATCCTGGCACCGCGGTGATCGTGAGGTGGGGCGGGCCGGCCGAGGAACTGGTGTCGGAAGCCGATCCGCGAACCCTTCTGGTCGTGGCCCAGGTGGGCCACTCCACCCTGGAACGCCTGCTCTTCGGCAGCACCGCCGCTCGGGTGGTGCGCCTCGCCCCCTGCGACGTGCTGGTCGTGCGCACGGAGAAGACCTCCTGAATGACTAGGCCCTGAGCCGCGCCGCGAGGGCCGCCACGTCCGCCGACTGCCGTTGGAGGATGCCTTCGGCCGCCCGCCGCAGGCCGTCCAGGTGGGCCGGGCTGGTGTCGTCCATCTCGCTGAGGTCCGGGTCCAGGTCGGTCTGGAAGCGGTGGTAGCGGGCCAGGCCGCCCGCCGCCTCGGGAAGGAGCTGGCGCAGCTGGTAGTCCACCGTGTCGGCCACGCCGTCGAAGATCACGTCCAGCACGGGCTTGGCCCAGCCGGCCACGCCCCAGCCCTTGGCGTCCTCGTAGCGGAAGGGCCGGCTGTAGAGGCCCGTCCCCAGGGACACGAGAAGGATGTCATCCCCTTCCCGGCCCTCCTTCAATAGGGTCTGCCGGGCATCGGCGTAGGCGCACATGGCGGGGTTGTTGGCGAACACGCCGCCGTCCACCAGCACGTCGCGCTCGCCCGGCCAGGCCACCAGGGCCGGCTCGAAGTAGGTGGGCGCCGCGCTGGTGGCCCGGGCCGCTACGCGCATGGGCACGTCGTAGCGCGGATCCTCCATGGCCCTTCGGCGGCGGTAGAAGAAGGCGTCTCGCTTCTCCAGGTCGTAGGCGGTGACGAGCACCTCGGTGAGGGCCTCCCGGAGGCGCTGCTCCCCGAAGTACTGCGCCAGGACGCCCTCGATGCCTCCGGAGGGATACTTGGCCGCCCTCAGGCCCATGGGGTTCGTGAGCCTGCGCCAGGCGCTCTCCTCGAAGATCCGCGGACCCTCCTTCAGATACAGGCCCGCCAGATCCTCGGCCCGGTACCGCGACCGTCCATCGGGCCCTGGGCACGCGAGCCCCAGGGCCAGGATGCCGCCGGTGCTGGTGCCGGCGATGAGGTCGAAGCAGTGGGCGATGGGGCGGCCCGTCTGCCGCTCCAGCTCCGCCAGCACCAGGGCCGGGATGAGGCCGCGGATGCCGCCGCCATCGATGGACAGGATTCGGAAGGGTTTGGGCATTCGGCATTCTAGGCGCAGAAAAACGGGCCAGACGGCCCGTTTTTCTGCGTCCGAACACGACCTCAGCGGTAGGCGGGGATCCCAGTCACTTCCTGGCCGATGATGAGGGTGTGCATGTCGTGCGTGCCCTCGTAGGTGTAGACGCTCTCGAGGTTCGCCATGTGGCGCATGACGGGGTACTCGTCGAGGATGCCGTTGGCGCCGAGGATGGTGCGGGCCTTGCGGCAGATCTCGAGGGCGACGTTCACATTGTTCATCTTGGCCATGGAGACCTGGGCGGGCGTGTAGGTCTTGGCGTCCTTGAGGCGGCCCAGCTGGTGGACCAGGAGCTGGCCCTTGGTGATCTCGGTGACCATCCAGGCCAGCTTCTCCTGCTGCAGCTGGTAGCTGGCGATGGGCTTGTCGAACTGGATGCGGGTCTTGGCGTAGTCCAGGGCGCACTGGTAGCAGGCGTCCGCGGCGCCCAGCGCGCCCCAGGCGATGCCGTAGCGGGCCTGGGTGAGGCAGCCCAGGGGGCCCTTCAGGCCCTTCACGTTGGGCAGCAGGCTGATCTTCTCGTCCACAATGACGTCCTCCAGCACCAGCTCGGAGGTGGTCGAAGCGCGCAGGCTCCACTTGCCCTTCATCTCAGGAGCGCTGAAGCCGGGGGTGCCCTTCTCGACGAGGAATCCGCGGATGCCGTCCTCGGTCTGGGCCCACACCACGGCCACGTCCGCCACGGTGCCGTTGGTGATCCACATCTTGGTGCCGTTGATGCGCCACTTGCCGCCGGGCTCCTTCACGGCCTTGGTGAGCATGCCGCCGGGATTCGAGCCGAAGTCGGGCTCGGTGAGGCCGAAGCAGCCGATCTTCTCGCCGGTGGCCAGCTTGGGCAGCCAGTGCTTCTTCTGCTCCTCGCTGCCGTAGGCGTAGATGGGCCACATGACGAGGCTGCCCTGCACGGAAGCGAAGGACCGCAGGCCGGAGTCGCCGCGCTCCAGCTCGTACATCAGGATGCCGTAGGCGACGTTGGAGACGCCCATGCAGCCGTATTCCTCGGGCAGCGCGGGGCCGTAGAAGCCCAGCTTGCCCATCATGGGGATGAGGTGCTTGGGGAAGGTCTGCGCCTGGGCGTGCTGCTCGATGATGGGCAGCACTTCGGCGTTGATGAACTTGCGGGCCGACTCGCGGATCATGCGTTCTTCGTCGGTCAGCAGCCCCTCGAAGCCCATGTAGTCGGTGATGTGGGTGAAGGTGGCGTAGGCGCCGGCCATGGAAACCTCCTGATGTGCCCTGAAGCCTCGGGCAGATGATGGAAACG
>JAFJUR010000043.1 GCA_017859995.1 Holophagaceae bacterium
ACTTCGACCTTCAGGGACTCGGGGTGGTCCAGCAGCGGGGTCAGCACATCGCGCAGGAAACCTTCGAGGTTCATGGCTTCTCCAGGATGAACAAAGAAAGCCGGACCAGGGCCCGGCTCTCGAATGGTCGGAAACCGGCTAGATGATCTGGTTCTTCTTGAACAGATCGAGCACGGTCTTGGAGGGCTGCGCGCCCTTCTGGATCCAGGACTTGGCCTTGTCGACGTCGATGCGGACCGCCTCGCCGGAGCCGGCGATGGGGTTCACGAAGCCCAGCACTTCCACGGCCTGGCCGGTGGGGATGCGGTCATTTTCGGAGACGACGATGTGGTAGAAGGGGCGCTTCTTGGCACCATTGCGAGCGAGACGGATGGACAGCATGGACACTCCCTGAGCAGGAGAGTATAACGCGGCATTCCCGTCATCCCAAGGGTTAATTCGCCGGGGGCGGGGGCCGCCCCCGGGGGGCTAGAAGGGCAGGTTGGGGCCGCCGCCCACGCCACCCATCCCGCCGCCCATCTTGGCCATGCGCTGCATGCGGGCCATGAACTTGGGATCGTTCATCTGCCCCATCATCTTCTTCGTTTCCACGAACTGCTTGATGAGCTGGTTGATCTCGCTCACGGGCCGGCCGCAGCCGGCGGCGATGCGGCGCTTGCGCTTGCCGTCCAGCAGGTTGTGGTTGGCGCGCTCGGCGGGGGTCATGGAGTTGATGATGGCTTCCAGATGCTTGATGCGCTTGTCGGTGGCCACGCTGGCCAGCTGGTCCTTCATCTGACCCAGGCCCGGCAGCATGCCCAGGATCTTGTTCATGGAGCCCAGTTTCTGCACCTGCTGGAACTGCTTCCGCATGTCGTCGAGGGTGAACTGGTTCTTGGCCAGGCGCTTGGCCATGACCTCGGCTTCCTTCTCGTCGAGCTTGTCCTTGGCATGTTCGATGAGGCTGAGGACATCGCCCATGCCCAGGATGCGCTGGGCCATGCGGTCCGGATGGAAGCGCTGGAAGTCCTCCAGCTTCTCGCCCTCGCCCACGAACTTCAGGGGCTGGCCCGTGGCGTGCTTGATGCTGAAGGCCGCGCCGCCGCGGGTGTCGCCGTCAGTCTTGGTGAGCACCACGCCGGTGATGCCCAGTTTCTCGTGGAAGGCCGTGGCGCTGCGGACGGCGTCCTGGCCCGTCATGGCGTCGGCCACGAAGAGGATCTCGTCGGGCGAGACGGCGGCCTTGATGCGGGCCAGCTCCTCCATGAGCGTCTCGTCCAGGTGCAGGCGACCGGCGGTGTCCAGCACCACCACGTCCCAGCCCTTCAGCCTGGCCTCGGCCACGGCGGCGGCGCAGATGGCGACCGGATCCATTTCCTCCGTGCGGAAGGACGGCACGCCGGCATCCTTCGCCACGACGTGCAGCTGCTCGATGGCCGCGGGGCGGTAGACGTCGGCGGGCACCAGGATGGGGGAGCGCCCCATCTTCTTCAGGTAGACGGCGAGCTTGCCGCAGGTGGTGGTCTTGCCCGCGCCCTGCAGGCCCACCATCATCACCACCGTGGGCGGCTTTGAGCTGAACGTGATGGGGTGTTCCGGGGCCTGGCCGCCCATGATCTCCACCAGCTCGCGGTGGACGATGTCGATGAAGGCCTGGGCCGGGTTGAGGCCCTGCATGACCTCGGCGCCCAGGGCCTTCTCCTTCACCCGCTGCAGGAAGGTGCGGGCCACGCTCACGTGGACGTCCGCCTCCAGCAGGGCCATGCGGACTTCGCGCAGCACCGCCTCGAGGTTGGCTTCCGTCAGCTTGGATTGGCCCCGGAGGGCCTTCATCGCCTGGCTGAGTTTCTGGGTGAGGCTGTCGAACATGGGACCCCGTCGTGGACCAAACGACCATTGTACCGGTCGTCGAGGTCTTTCCCGGCGTCGAAAAGGAATCCTCGGGCATAATCCTGACCGATGGAGTCGGGATTATGCCCAATCACCTCGCGGAAAGCCTCAGCCCCTACCTGCTCCAGCACGCCCACAACCCCGTGGACTGGCACCCCTGGGGCGCCGAGGCCCTGGCGAAAGCCCGGGCCGAGCAGAAGCCCATCTTCCTGAGCATCGGCTACAGCGCCTGCCACTGGTGCCACGTCATGGAGCGGGAGAGCTTCGAGAACCCGGCCGTGGCCGAGGTGCTGAACGCGCACTTCGTGAGCATCAAGGTGGACCGGGAGGAGCGGCCCGACCTGGACGACCTCTACATGGACGCGGTGCAGACCCTCACCGGGCGCGGCGGCTGGCCCATGAGCGTCTGGCTCACGCCGGACCTGGAGCCCTTCTATGGCGGCACCTACTTCCCGCCGGAATCCCGCGGCGGCATGCCGGGTTTCATCCCCCTCCTCACCCGCATCGCCGAGCTGTGGCGCGAGGACCGTCCCGGCCTGGTGGGCCAGGCGGGCAAGCTCACCGCCGAACTGAGGCGCCAGGCGGAGGTGGAGGCGGGTGCCGACCTGCCCGGCGACGACCGCATCGAGGCGGCCCTCGAGCAGCTGCGGCGGGGTTTCGACGGGACCTGGGGCGGCTTCGGCGCGGCGCCGAAATTCCCCCAGCAGATGGCGGTGGAGCTGATCCTGGCCCGGGGCACGGCGCGGGACCAGGCCATGGCCCTGCGCACGCTGGACGCCATGTGGGAGGGGGGCATGTACGACCACCTGGGCGGCGGCTTCTCCCGCTACAGCGTGGACGGCCAGTGGCTCGTGCCCCACTTCGAGAAGATGCTCTACGACAATGCGCAGCTGGCCAGCTGCTACCTCGCGGCCTTCCAGGCCACCGGCGAGCCCCGGTATGCCCAGGTGGCCCGGGAGACCCTGGATTACCTCCTGCGCGACCTGCGGGATCCCATGGGCGGCTTCCACTCCAGCGAAGATGCCGACAGCGAGGGCGAGGAGGGAAAGTTCTACGTGTTCACTCCGCCCGAGGTGTGGGAGGCCCTTGGCCGGGCCGACGGCGAGCGGTTCTGCGCTGCCTTCGGGATCACGGGAGGCGGGAACTTCGAGCAGGGCCGCAGCGTGGCCCACCGCTTCTCCTGCGCCCCTGCCGACCGCCTGGCGCCGGAGGAGGACCGTGCCCTCCGCGAGAAGCTGCGCCTCTGGCGGGACCGCCGGGTGCGGCCGGGCAAGGATGACAAGGTTCTCGCCGCCTGGAACGGCCTGGCCCTCTCGGCGATGGCCCGGGGGCACCAGGTGCTCGGCGAACCCCGCTACCTGGCCGCGGCCCAGGCCTGTGGGCGGTTCCTCCGCGACGCGCTCTGGCAGGACGGGCGGCTGCTGCGGGTCTGGCGCCAGGGCCGGGCACACACGCCGGGCTTCCTGGAGGACGACGCGGCGGTGATCGAGGGCCTGGTGGACCTCTACGAATCGGACTTCGACGCGGCCTGGCTGCGCTGGGCGGAGGCCCTCGGCGAGGGGCTGCTGGCGCGGTACCATGATCCGGCGGCTGGCGGGTTCTTCAGCACGGAGGCCGCTCAGGGTGACCTGATCTTCCGGCAGAAGCCGGGCTTCGACAACGCGCTGCCCAGTGGCAACACCCTGGCGGCCCGGGCCCTGCTGCGCCTGTCGCGGCACCTGCAGCGGGAGGATTTCCGCCTGGCGGCCGAAGGGACGCTCCGCTGCTTCGGCCCCTGGCTGGCCCGGGCCCCGAGGGCCTTCCTCGGCCTGCTGAGCGTGCTCGACCTGGCGCTGCGGGAGCCGCTGGACGTGGCCATCTCGGGGGATCCGGCGGATCCGGGGGTGGGCGCGATGCTGCGGGAGGTGCATCGGCGCTTCCTGCCAGGACGGGTGCTGTCGGTCTCTGCCGATCAGCTGCTGCCGCTCCACGAGGGGCGCGGCGCCGAGGCGGGCCGGCCCTTGGCCTTCATCTGCCGGGGCCGTGCCTGCGCCACGCCGGTGGGTTCGGTGGAGAGCCTGGCGGATCTGCTGGCGGGACCTCCCGCGCCGATGTGATCCAATCGCGAGTCAGGCATGGATACACTGGCCCGACGCACGGTTCCCGCAGGATGCGAACCCTGGAGGGGACCGTACCCAGGCCGGGGCGCCGGGCGAAAGGGGCTCTCATGAAGACGTTCGGGTTCAAGATCGACCCATTGACCGGTGAGGACTACTACGAGGTCTTCGTCCGCGGCCGCCAGCTGCTGAACGACCCGCACCTGAACAAAGCCTCGGCGTTCACCAAGGAGGAGCGCCTCAGCCTGGGCCTGGACGGCATGCTGCGCCCCGGGATCTCGACCCTGGAATCCCAGCTCGACCGCACCTACGAGGCCTACCAGCGCAAGTCCGATGATCTCGAGCGGTACATCTACCTCATCGGCCTCCAGGACCGCAACGAGGTGCTCTTCTACCAGCTGCTGATGGACCACCTCGACGAGATGGTGCCCATCGTCTACACGCCCACCGTGGGCCAGGCCTGCATGCAGATGAGCCACATCCAGCGCCGGTACCGGGGCATCTACATCACGCCCGAGAACATCGGCAACATCGACCAGATCTTCCAAGGCCTCTCGCAGCCCCAGGTGAACCTCATCGTGGTGACCGACGGCGAGCGCATCCTGGGCCTGGGCGACCTGGGCTCCGACGGCATGGGCATCCCCGTGGGCAAGGTGAGCCTTTACGTGGCGGCGGGCGGCGTCCACCCGGCGGTGTGCCTGCCCATCAGCCTCGATGTGGGCACCAACAACCCCCGACTGCTCGAGGATCCCCTGTACCTGGGCATCCGCAAGCCCCGCCTGCGCGGCGCGGAGTACGAGGAGTTGGTGGAGAAGTTCATCCTCGGCGTGAAGCGCAACTTCCCCGGCGCCCTGCTGCAGTGGGAGGACTTTGCCAAGCAGACGGCCTTCAAGAACCTGGACCGCTACCGGGAGCGCATCCTCTCCTTCAACGACGACATCCAGGGCACGGGTTCGACCGCCCTGGCGGCCATGATGACCGCCATGCGCATCAAGAAGAGCCGCTTCCAGGACGAGCGTTACGTCATCGTGGGCATGGGCCAGGCCGGCACGGGCATCGCGATGAACATCCGGGCGATGCTGAAGGAGGAGGGACTCACCGATGAGGAGGCCCGCAAGCGGATCTTCGCGGTGGACATGCAGGGCCTGCTCATCGAGGGCGATCCCCTGCTGGAAGGCCCCCAGGAACCCCTTGCGCAGCGCCGCGCGGCGGTGGACGACTGGAAGCTGGATGATCCCAGCCGAATCGGCCTGCAGGATGTGGTGCGCAACGCCCACCCGACGGTGCTGATCGGCGTCACGGCGCAGCCTGGGCTGTTCAGCGAGGCCATCCTGGCCGAGACCGCCAAGCACTCGGAGCGCCCCATCGTGCTGGCGCTCTCCAACCCGACCCACAAGTGCGAGTGCTCGCCGGAGGCGGTCTGGAAGGCCACGAACGGCAAGGGGCTGGTGGCCACCGGCAGCCCGTTCTCGCCCATGGATTGGAACGGCCGCACGCTGCAGGCCTCGCAGTGCAACAACATGTACATCTTCCCTGGCGTGGGCCTCGGCGCCCTGGTCTGCAAGGCCTCCCGGGTCACGGACGGCATGTTCCTGGCGGCCAGCAAGGCCATCAGCCGCTTCGTGACGCCGGAGCAGGAGGCCATGGGCCTGCTGCTGCCGGAGATGAAGGACATCCGGAAGGTCTCGCTGGCCGTGGCCACGGCGGTGGGCATCGAGGCCCGCAACGCGGGTCTGGGGCGCCTGCTGGACGACGACCAGCTGGCGGCCATCGTCACCAAGGCCCAGTGGGAACCGAAGTATTCCGCCTATCGGCCCGGATCCCCTGTCGTGGCCAGCTGACATTCCGGGGCGCTTCCCCCCTTGAGGGGAGGCGCCCCCGGCCTAGCATGGGGGGCGGGAAGAGTTCCTCTTTCCTCCCACGGGGCGACCGTTTTCGCCAGCCCCTTCCGGCCAACGCACCATGCGGCCGAGACTCTTGGGCACCCTCCGGGGTGCCCTTTTGTTCGTCCGGGGGTCTCCGCGCAGGAGGCAGGCGGAGCCTGCCTCCTGCTTGCACCCGTATGGGGGTTCGTCCAGCAGGGTCAGGTGTGGCGAGGACTGTGGGAGGCGGTGCGGGGGAAAGAAAAAGGCCCAGGACGAGCCTGGGCCTGGGGTGTCGAGAAGGGTTGGATCAGGCGGCGACGGTGCGGCGGCTGCGGTGGGCCACTTCGGCTTCGAGCTCGGCTTCGAGGGCCTGCACCTGGCGGAGGACGGCGAGGCCTTTGGGGGAGCAGCTCATCTGGCGCTCCAGCTGGTTGAACACTTCGTGCAGCCGCTCGGCGGTGGTCCAGAAGGCCGGGTTGTGCTGTCGAACGGCGGTGTCCATGTGCATGGCAGGCTCCGTAGCTTCCTGGACATCATGATCGTCATTGGCGATGACTTAGGCTAGTGACAGGCATCACAAGAAATGTCATGGGTTACGAAGTTTTTTGTCATGATCGTCATGACAATCCGCGAAGCCATTGAAAAACATGACATTCAGGTCATGCATGGCTTCCCGCACCCCCCGTCCGGGGCCGGCAAGGTGTGTCTCAGGTCCGCGCCGGACGGCTGGCCTGGCCCCGGCTGGCCAGCAGGTGCCCGATGGCCACGGCTGCGGCGTCCGCCGCATCCACGGGGAGGGCCTCCTTCAGGTTCAGCAGGGTCATCACCATCTTCCCCACCTGGTCCTTGTCCGCCCAGCCGTAGCCGCTGACGGCCTTCTTGACCTGCATGGGGTTGTAGTCGCCCACCGGCAATCCGTGCAGCGCCGCCGTGAGCAGGATGCCGCCCCGGATCTGCCCCAGTTTCAAGGCGGTGGCGGCGTTCTTTTCCACGAAAGGAGACTCCACGGCCATGAAGGCCGGGGCGTGGGCGGCGATGGCCTCGGCCAGGCGCTCGTGGATGCGGAGGCAGCGCTGGTCGAAATCGGCGCCCCGGGGGCTGCGGATTACGCCCGCCTCGACCAGGGACATGCGCGAGCCGAAGCGCTCCACCACGGCCCAGCCGCAGGCCAGCGAGCCTGGGTCCACGCCCAGGCAGCGCACCGGGGAGGGCGCGACGATCACCGGCCCTTCCGCTTGCCAGGGCCCCTCACGCTGCCCTTGGGCGGCTTGGGATGGGCTTCCCGCCGCCTGCCGGAGGCATCTTTGGTCTTGCCGGAGGCCTGCCGGGTCGCGCCGGCCGCCTCCCGCGCCTTTTTCGGGGGCCGGCCCTTCGGCGCGGCGGGCCGCTCCGGCCGCCCCTCGCGCGCGGGGGCGGCACCCCGGCGGCGGGGTTTCTCCAGGTCGCTCTCCCGCAGGGTCGCCGGGGCCGCGAGCAGGGGCGTGAAGGCGAAGGGCTTGCCGTGGGCGTCCTGGGCCTTCGCCTCGGTGACCCAGGCGCTGATGCGGCGCAGGTCCTCGTCCACCGCCGTGATTTCCACCTCCACCGCGTCACCGATGGTGAGCACCACGGTGCCCCGAAGCCCTGTGGCCTTGGTGCGATGCTCGTCCACCCAGAAATTCCCCCCGAGGGCTGCCAGGGGCACGCCGACCTCGACAAAGGGTGACTCGAGCGTGACGAAAGCCACCTTGGCAGAGAATCCCTGGATCCGGCCCCGGAAGCGCTGGCCGGTCCGGGACTTCATCAGGAGGCAGGCCTTCCACTTGTCGTTCTCACGCTCTGCCTCGGTGGCCTTCTGCTCGCAGTCGCTGGCGCCCTTCGCAAGCACGGCCAGGTGGCTCTGCAGCGCGGAGGGCAGGGGCTGGCCCCGCAGCACCTTCCGCAGCAGGCGGTGGACGATGAGATCCGGGTAGCGGCGGATGGGGCTGGTGAAGTGCAGGTAATCCTGGAGGGCCAGGCCCGAGTGCCCGATGTTCTCGGCGCTGTACTCGGCCTTCTTGAGGCTGCGCAGCAGCAGCGTGTTGATCATGGCCTCCAGGGGCCCGCCGCGGATCTTGTCGAGCATGGCGTTGAGATGCTCGGGGGTGGGCACCTCCTTGGGCTTCAGGAGGCCGAAGGTGCGGGCCACCTCGGCGAAGATCTCCAGCTTCAGCGGGTCGGGCTCGTCGTGGATGCGGTAGATGGTGGGGATCTTCTTGCGGGTGAAGAAGGTGGCCACGGCCTCGTTCGCCAGCAGCATGAACTCCTCGATCATGCGGTGGGCATCGTGGCGGGGGTAACGGCGGGCGTCCACCGGCCTGCCTTCGTCATCGAAGACGTACTCCGCCTCCTCGGTGTCGAGGTTCATGGCGCCGCGTCCCAGACGCGCCTGCGTGAGCCGGCGGGAGAGCACCAGGGATTCGTCCAGCAGGCCGCAGAGTGCCTCGCCGAGCTCGGCCCGCTTGCGGGTGGAGAGGTCGATGCAGGCCTCCTTCACCTCGTCGTAGGTGAGTCGCTTCGCGCTGCGGATGACGCTCTCGGTGAGCCGCGTCTCCACGACATCCAGCTCCGGCGAGAGCGTCATCCAGGCGGTCATGGTGAGGCGGTCCACGCCTTCCCGGAGGCTGCAGAGGTCGCCGCTGAGCCGCTCGGGAATCATGGGAATGGCCTCGTCGGGGAAGTAGACGGAGGTGCCCCGGAGCCGGGCTTCCTCATCCAGGGGCCCGCCCTCGGCCACGTAGTGGCTCACGTCGGCGATGTGCACGCCCAGGAGCCAACCCCCGCCTTCGGATTTCGGCAGCACCTCCAGGCTGATGGCATCGTCGAAATCCTTGGCCGTCGGGGGATCCACCGTGCAGGTGAGGGTCTCGCGAAGGTCGTGGCGCCCCTGCAGCCACTCCGCGGGGGGGATGGTCGGGAAGGGCGCCAGCTCCCGCATGACCGCGTCGGGGAATTCGGTGCGCAGGTTGAACAGGGCGGCGGTGAGCCGGTTCTCGATCTTCAGGTCGGTCTTCTTGCCCAGCCGGGCCACCACGGTGCCCTTCAGCTGCTTGGCCTCGGGGTCGGCGTCGAGCTTCACGCTCACCAATTCGCCGTCTTCCGCCAGGTCCGTGGGCGGCACGGAGATGATCTGGGACAGCCGGGGCTCGAGGGGCACCACGCGCCAGCCCCAGGGCTGCTTCTGGAGGGTGCCGGGCAGGGGCACCTCGCCCCGGCCCTTGATCTCCAGCACCCGCGCCTTGAGGCGTCCGTCCCAGCCTTCGCCGCAGACTTCCGCCACCACCCGGTCGCCGTGGATGGCCCCGTGGGCGTCCCGCCAATCCACCAGCAGGTCCATGCGGGGGCCCTTGGCGGCGCCGACGATCCGCAGGAAGCCGCCCGTGCCCTCGGGATGGCCGAGGAAGGTGGCCTCGAAGGATTCGTACGGCCGAAGCCCCGGCGCCTGCGATGTCGCGGTCCGGGGCTTCGGGGTTCGAGGGGGTTCAGGCTGCCGGTGGCCCTTGGGCACGCGAGCGGGGGTGCGGGGGGCGGAGCGGCGGGTCATGTCCTCAGGGTACAAGCCCCCGGGAGGATCAGGCCTTCTTTCCCTTCTTCGCGGGCTTGGCCGGGGCGGCCACGGCCTTGCCCGACAGGAGGTCGAGCTGGTGCTGGACCTTCTTGTTCTCGGGATCCAGCACGGCCAGGCGGTTCAGCCAGCGGGCCTTGCCGGCCTTGTCGCCCTGGGCTTCGAGGTAGGCGGGCGTGGAGATCACTGCGTCCACCCACTTGGTCTTCTCGCCCTTGCCGGCCTTGTAGTCGGCCACCTGGTCGGCCTCGCTCTTGAGCTTGCCTTCCATCACCTTCACGAGGGGGTCGTAGGCCTCGCGCTCGCGCTTGGTGACGTCGAGGTAGGTCTGGAAGAACTTCACCCACTTGGCGCTGTCGACGACTTCCTTCTCCACGCCCAGGGCCAGGTCCAGCTCCTGCCGCTCACCGGGATCCAGGTTGGTCTTGGCCTTCAGCTCCTTGATGCGGGCGTCGTTCTCTTCCAGCACCTGCTTGGCGCGGGCCTCGGACTGGGTGTAGTAGGCGACGGTGCGGGTGAAGGGCTCTTTCACGCCCTCGTGGCACTCCACGGCCAGGGCCTGGGCGGCCTTGGCATACTCCAGGGCCTTCTCCCACGCGCCGGCGGCGTCCGCGGCCTCGGTGGCCAGGCGGTTGGCTTCCGCCAGGTCCAGGAAGGTGCCGCAGCTCTGAACGAGCGTCTGGTTGTTGGCCTTGTCGAAGGTCGGGCGGACGGCGGGCAGGAGGGCTTCCGCGCGCTTCATGGCTTCCGCGTGGTTGAACTCAGCCATGAGCTTTTCCACCACGGGGCGTTCGGCCTTGACCCGATCGCCGAGCGACGGGGCCGGCGCCTGGGCCACGAGGGCGGCGGGAGCGAGGATAGAGAATAGGAAGGCGGATGTGCGCATGGTCCAACCGAAATGAGAAGGGGGATGCCCCTGCGGGAGAAACCTTCATTCTCCAGGGATCCTGATGGCTTGACTAGCCCCGCGGTTTCAACCAAGCCTGCCTGGGGGTAAGTGGGTGTCACCCCAAAGCTTCGGACATGCCCCTGATCTCGGTTTTGATGCGTTCCATCTCCTCTCGATCGATCCTTCGCGCGGGAACCCCTCCCCAGGTTTCCCCCGCGCCCACCCGGCT
Source organism: Holophagaceae bacterium (assembly GCA_017859995.1). Lineage (GTDB taxonomy): Bacteria > Acidobacteriota > Holophagae > Holophagales > Holophagaceae > Geothrix. The sequence continues at coordinate 10,532 of JAFJUR010000043.1, forward strand.
GCCCGGCAGCAGCACGCTCTCGGGCAGGATGGTGGCGTCGTCGCCGATGACGACGTCGCCCATGACGCAGCAGGCGAGGCCCAGGGTGGCACGGTGGCCCACGCTGACGGGAGCGATCACCAGGTTCCCGCCGCCGCCGTAGTGGGCAAAGATCCGCACGCTTCCGCCCAGGGCCGCGTCGTCGCCGATGGTGATCAGCTGCGGATCGCTGATGTATTCGGTGTTGATGAACGCGTGGCGCCCGATTTTCATGCCCATGGCCTTGAGAAACCAGACGCCGAAAGGCGTGAGCGTCACGAACGGCAGGAAGGTGAAGCGGACAAGGTAGAACAGCCCGTTGTGCAGGAACCAGGGCAGGGCGTGGAGGGTGTAGTAGCCGCCCTTGAACGGCTTGATCCGCGTGGGGAGGATCCAGTTGTACGCGGGGATCACCACCAGCAGCGACAGCCCGAAGATGAAGAAGCACAGGGCGAGCGCGAAGCCGGAGGCGATCCAGGGCAGGAGGCCCGGCAGGGTCAGCGACCATCGCTGGAGGGTCGACCAGATCCAGAGGGCCGGGGCCAGGGCGAAGCCCAGGGCGGTGGAGGCGAGGGCGTACATCAGCAGGACGGCCAAGCCGTAGGCGATGCGCGAGAACCGCCGGAGCAGCCGGTCCAGCCAGTTCCTCGGCGGCGGATTCTTCGACTGGTCCTTGGCGAAGGGTTTCATGGCTCCAGACTAACGAAAGTGGCAGGTAGCATGGGGGCATGGATCTGGTTCTGCTCCGCCTCTCCGCCCTCGGCGACATCCTCCGGGTGCTGCCCGCCTGGGCCAACCTGCGGGAGGCCTTTCCCGGCGCGCGGTTCCGGGCGGTGGTCGAGGATCGCCATGCCTTCCTGCTGGAGCCCATGCCCTGGCTGGAGCCGGTGGTGGTGCGGCGAAGGAAGCTCTCGAATCCGCTGACCGCCCTCGGCGAGCTGAACCGGGTGGCGCACCTCATCCGGGACGGCGAGGCCAGCCTGGATTTCCACGGCATCCTGAAGGCCGCGCTGATCCCCAAACTGGCGGGCCTCTCCGAGCGGTGGGGCGACGGCGTCACGAAAGAGTTCGCGGGGAAGCTGCAGACCCATCCCCTGCCGTTCCGGCACCAGACTCGGTACGAGCAGGCCCTGGGCTTGGCCGAGGCCTTCGGGCGCAGCCGCGGGGTCGAGGGACTGGGTCGGTTCCGCCCGGTGCTGAAGGATGTCGCGCTGCCCGATGCCGGCGACGTCTGGACGCCGTCCACCCGACCCCGCATCGTGCTCGTGCCTGGAGCCTCCCGGCGCGGCGCCATCAAGCGCTGGCCCCTGCGGCACTGGGTCGGATTGGCCGGGATGCTGAAGGCGACCTGTGACCTGCGGTGGTCCCTGGGTCCGGAGGAGGAGGACCTGCGGGGCTGGCTGCCCGAGGTCACGGGGGTCGAGGCCCTGCCCAGGCTGGGCTTCTGGCAGTTGGCCTCGGCCCTTCGCCAAGCCCAGCACGTGGTGGCGCCGGACACAGGGCTGCTGCACCTCGCCGTGGTGCTGGGCGTGCCGGCGCTTGGCCTCTACGGTTCGAGTGATCCGGTGGTGGCGGGCCTCCCCGACGGCGCCGGCCGCGTGCTGCGCACAGGCATCAGCTGCGCCCCCTGCCGGGAGCGGTCCTGCCAGCGGCGGCAATGCCTCGAGGACCTCCCGCCGGAGCAGGTGGCCGCTGCCTTGCTGGAAACCAGCCGCGCCGCTACTTGATCCGGAACTTGTACTTGCCTTCGTGGCAGTCCAGACACATGACCACCGCGGGCTTGTGCTGCCGGTGGCACTCGGTGCAGGCCACCTCGCCCTTGTGCGAATCATGGGGATTGGGCTTGGCGTCCTTGGTCAGGGCCTTCATCGCGGGGTAGTCCCCGTGGCAGGTCATGCAGGAGGCCGACGCCACCGCCTTCTTGGTGGGTTTCTCTTCCTGATGGCAGTCGAAGCAGTGGACGCCCGCCTTCACATGGTGGGGGGGCAGCGGGTATTCGCCCTGGGCTCCGGCGCCCTGGATGGAAGCGGTCCAGGTGAACAGCAGGCCGCAGAACAGCATGGCGAGACGGGGGGCGCGGATCATGTGGGATACCTCGGTCGATTCGGCGTGGCGGGGGCCATCGGGGCGAGTGCAGTCTACCGGAGGGGAAGCGGGGGACATCCGGACGCCGAGCAACCCCGGAGAGCGCAGATGCAGGCCTGGAGCGTATTGATGATGCTGGAGTGATTTAAATCACGAATCCGGAGTGGCGCCGGGGCGCGGGATGAACGGGTGTACGATCATGACCCGTAGGGCATTTATGAGTGACGTGGCCTGCCACCTTGACCAGCCGGCTGGGGTTCTCCTGAAGAACCGCGGCATGGGCTGGCGGGCCGATGACAGCGATTGAGAGGGATCCCATGAACGTGAACCGCGCGCGTGTCGTTTCAGGCCTGATCCTGGCCGCAGGTTTGGCCTGCGGCGGGTGGTTGCAGGCGCAGTCTGCCCAGACGCGGGCGAAGGTGCCCGCTTCGATCCCGCGCTACCAGCCCGCGGTGCAGGTGAAGGGGCCCATCGACCTGGTGGGCACGGATGCCCTTTCCGACCTTGGCGACGAGTGGGCCAGCGTGTTCCGCCGGATCCATCCGGACGCGAACCTGATCTACCGCGCCAAGCTCACCAAGGATGCGGTGAAGGGATTCATGGATGGCACCAGCCTCCTGATCATCACCGGCCGCGAGTTCACCCAGGATGAGACCAAGGCCTTCCAGGCCAAGTTCGGCTACATGCCCATGCGCATCCCGGTCTGCCTCGACGCGAACATCGTCTTCGTGAACAAGACCAACCCCATCGCCAGCATCAGCATGGAGCAGCTCGACGCCATCTTCTCCCGGTCGCGGCTGGGCGGCGCCAAGTCGCCGGCGGTCACCTGGGGCGACCTCGGCCTCCGTGGCGAGTGGGCCAAGCTGCCCATCACGGCCTACACGCGCGGCGCGGGCACGGCCACCCGCACCTCCATCGCCGAGAAGCTGCTGCTCAACGGCGAATTCCGGCAGGGCATCCAGGACCGGGACGATGCCTCCGCGCTGGCCGAGGCGGTCATGACCGACCAGGCGGGCATCGCCATCGCCACCATGTCGTCCTGGTACGTCGCCAACAAGGTGCTGCCGGTGACGCCGTACCACGGCGAAGACGCCCGCCTGCCGAACCAGGAGAACGTCACGACCAGCAAGTACCCCATGCCCCGCCTCTACTACGCCTATCTCAACCGTACCCCCGGCGCCCCCCTGCCGGCCCCGGTCAATGAGGTCATCCACTTCCTGCTGACCCAGGAAGGGCAGAACGCCGTGGCCGATTCGGGCCTGCTGCCCGGCCCCCCGGAGTTCATCACCATCGCCCTGAAGCGCCTGAGCCGCTAGAAGAAGGCGGCCCCCGAGAAGAAGCGGCCCCGCGGGGCCGCTTCTTCGTTTAGGCCCGGCGCCAGCCGGTGCTGCCGTCCTTGCGGTCCTCCAGCACGATCCCCATGGCCTTGAGCTGATCGCGCACCCGGTCGGCCTCGGCCCAGTTCTTCGCGGCCTTGGCGGCGCGGCGCGCGTCGATGAGGGCTTCGACCTCCGCATCCAGGTTCTCGGTTTCGTGAGGCCAGGCGGCGAAGATGGCATCGGACTCGTCCAGGAAGGCGAGCACCGCGCCGCGCTCCTCCCGGGTGAGGGCCACGTGGTCGTCCATGGCGTTGAGGTCGTTGATGAGGGTGAAGATGGCAGCCAGGGCCTCGGGGGTGTTCAGGTCGTCGGCCATGGCGGCCCAGAAGGCTTCCCGGGCCTGCTCCAGGCGTGCCATGGGGTCGAGTTGCTCCTTCCAGGGGCCGCCGCCGGCCTGGCCTTCCCCCTCCATGCGCTTGCGGAAGGCCCGGATGCGCTTGAGGGCGTTCTCCGCGGCCCGGAGGCCCTCGAAGCTGAAGTTGAGCACCTTCCGATAGTGGTTGCTCTGGATGGCGTAGCGCAGGGCGATGGGATCCACCCCCTTGGCCACGAGGTCGCGCAGCGTGAAGAAGTTGCCCAGGCTCTTGGCCATCTTCTGGCCTTCGACCATGAGGAATTCGCCGTGGACCCAGTGGTTCACCCAGCGGTGGCCCAGGCAGCCCTCGCTTTGGGCGATCTCGTTTTCGTGATGGGGAAAGATCAGATCCACCCCGCCGCTGTGGATGTCCACGCGCTCGCCCAGCAGCTCCATGCCCATGGCCGAGCACTCGATGTGCCAGCCGGGCCGGCCCTGGCCCCAGGGGCTGTCCCACCAGGGCTCGCCGGGCTTGGCGCCCTTCCACAGCACGAAGTCGCTGATGGCGTCGCGCTCGTATTCGTCGGCATCCACCGATGCGCCAGCCTGCATGCCCTCCCGGTCCAGGTGGGCCAGGCAGCCATACTGGGGCAGGTTGGCGATGCGGTAGTAGACACTGCCCTCCCGCGCGTAGGCCAGGCCCCGGGCTTCCAGATTCTGGACCAGCCGGATCATCTGAGGGATGTAGTGGGTGGCCCGGGGAAGATGATCGGCGGGCCGGACACGAAGCGTTTCCAGGTCCTCCAGGAAGATGGCGGTGAACCGCTCGGTCAGCGCCTTCATCGCCGCGTGGCGGGCCTCGTTCGGTGCGTCCGCGGAGAGTCCGCCCTGGGAATCCCGGATGATCTTGTCCTCGACGTCGGTGATGTTCATGCAGTGCATCACCTGGTGGCCGCCCGCCGCGAAGGTTCGCTTGAGGAGATCCTGAAACAGGAAGGTTCGCAAATTTCCGATGTGCGCGTAGTTGTAGACGGTGGGCCCGCAGGTGTACAACGAGATCTGCCCTTCGATCACCGGAACCACGGGCTCGACCCGCCGCGTCAGGGTGTTGAACAGGGAGATGGTTCGACGCATCTTCTTCATGACTCTAGGAAACCATCTTTTCGCCCATCATCCAAAGCCCCGGTGTCCGCATGGCCCTGTTCGGTGGCAGAAAGCAGGACGAGGCGCTGGCCGAGCGGGATGAGCGGCTGCGCAAGCTGGAGGCCGAGCGGCAGGCCCTCCAGGCCCGGGTGGACGAGGTGCAGGAGCTGGTGAGGCACCTGGACCAGGACCGGGACCTGCTGCTGGGGGCCCTGGAGCACATGCGGCCCGGGGAGGATCTCCAGGTGCTGGCCCAGGCCCTGCTGGACATCTGTTTCAAGCCCCTGGGCCTCGCCTGTTTCTACGTGGCGGTGGCCGACTGGGAGGCGGACCAGCTGCGCTTCGTGCTCTACCACGAGGGCGGCCGGGCCCGGAACCACCCGGCCCGGAAGCTGTCCGACCGCATCGGCCTGTCGGAGCGGGTGCTGTCGGGCCGGCGATCCTTCTACGTCCGCACCCTGGAGGAGGGCCACGCGGCGGGCAGCCTGCTGACGGCCGCGGAACAGGCCACGGGCCTGATCCCCCACTCGTGGTACGGGGTGCCCCTGGGCTGGGAATCGCGCCCCGCGGGGCTCGTGAGCTTCCAGAGCTTCCAGACCGACGCCTTCAGCGAGAGCCGGCGCCGGGTGATGGATGCCCTGGCCGCGCTCATGTCCACCTGCATGGGGAGCCACCCGGATCAGGGGCGCTGACCCCGGACCTGCCCAGCGCCGGGAGCGCTCAGCACCGCTGGACCAGGTCCAGCAGGTCGTCGGGAAGCACCCGGGCGCGGTTGTCCGAGCCTGCGACGAGGTGCACGCTCTCGCCCTCGGCCAGCAGGATCCCGTCCCGCTCGATGCGGTAGCCGAAGGTCATGCGCCGCCGTCCCGTCTCGCTGAGAAAGGTCTTCACCTGCACCAACTCGTCGTACCGGGCCGGGGCCCGGAAGCGCACGCGGATCTCGTTGACCACCAGGCGCACGCCGCGGGCCTCCCAGTCGGCGTAGCTCTGGCCGAGTTCCCGCAGGAAGTCGCTGCGGCCCAGCTCCATCCATACCGGGTAGGTGGCGTGGTGGACGATGCCCATGGCATCCGTCTCGGCATAGCGCACTCGGAGTTCGGTCAGGGATTCCATGCTGGGATTATCCACCACTCTGACTGCCCCCGGATCGGACAGCGGCCCGCGCCAGCCAGGAAGAAGCCCCGCCGGGGCGGGGCAAGAAGAAGCCCCGCCGGGGCGGGGCTTGGGCTGCGACGGACGGGGCTCCCGGCTACTCGACGGTGACGCGGATGTGATCGCCCTTGTCCGTGGTGACTTCCAGAAGCAGGTCGCCGGCCTTGGCGTCGGTCAACAGCTTCA
>JAFJUR010000157.1 GCA_017859995.1 Holophagaceae bacterium
GTGTTAATCGTGATCCCGCGGGCCTTCTCTTCGGGCGCGGAGTCGATCTGGTCGTAGGACTTGGTCTCGCCACCGAACTTCTTGGACAGGACGTAGGTGATGGCTGCGGTCAGCGTCGTTTTGCCGTGATCCACGTGTCCGATGGTGCCGATGTTGACGTGGGTCTTCGAGCGGTCGAATTTCTCTTTGGCCACGGATACCTCCTGAAGGGTGGGAGAGAAGATGAAGGGGAACTGTGCGAAGCAAGGGTGGAGCCCACAACCGGGCTTGAACCGGTGACCTCTTCCTTACCAAGGAAGTGCTCTACCACTGAGCTATGTGGGCTTTGAACCTTCCCGCCGCGAGGCGGGGGGCCTTGCCGCCAATCGGTGGTACCGATCGACGGGGAGGGTGGAGCGGGAAACGGGGTTCGAACCCGCGACATTCAGCTTGGAAGGCTGACGCTCTACCAACTGAGCTATTCCCGCGGTGGTAACCAGAGCAACGGGATCCAGGCTCCGATGATGTCTGGAGGACTGGTGCCGAGAGAAGGATTCGAACCTCCGTAACGCGATGCGTGGCAGATTTACAGTCTGCTGCCATTAACCACTCGGCCATCTCGGCATGCTTGTCCGGCGCCCCTCCCGGGGCTTGTCAAACCATCCCGGGCGGGCCCGGGTGGCCTCCCATCGGAGCCCCTGCCGGGGCTTCGTGTCAGGGGCACTGCGAGGCAGGGCTTTCCTGACAGGGAACTCGAAAGGTATCACGGCAATCAAACTGCCTCAAGGGGAAACTTCCAAACCGCCCTGCCCGCGCCGCGCCAGGACGCGGAACAGCGTCACGGCCGCCGCGGCCGACACGTTGAGGCTCTCGATCCCGCCGGGCATGGGAATGTGCAGCAGCCCGTCGCAGCGTTCCCGGATCTTGAGGTGGAGCCCCTCCCCTTCGGCGCCCATGACCAGCACCGTGGCGCGATCGAAGGCCTCCTCCAGGTAGTCGCGGCTGCCCTCTCCCGCGGCGAGCCCGTAGATCCACGCCCCAGCCGCCTTGAGGTCGTCCAGGGCGCGGCCGAGGTTCACCACGCGGCACACGGGCACCCGCCCCGCCGTGCCCGCGCTGGCGCGAACCACCGTCTCGTTCACGGCCGCGGAGCGGCGTTCGGGGAGGATCACCCCATCCACGGCTGCCCCGGCCGCAGAACGCAGAATCGCGCCCAGGTTGTGGGGATCGGTGACGCCATCGAGAGCCAGCACCAGCGCAGCGTCCCCCCGGGCAGTCACCGCGGCGGCGAGATCCTCGAAGGCGGTGTAGGCGAAGGGGCCGCCTTCTCCCAGCACCCCCTGGTGCCGTTGTCCCTGGCTGCGCCGATCCAGGCTCTCCATGGGTTCGCGGTGGACGACCACGCCGGCGGCGCGGGCTTCCGAAATGACCTTCGCCATGCGTCCGAAGGCGGCCGGCGCGATCCAGAGCGAATGCAGCTCCCCGCGGGTCAGGGCCTCCTCGCAGGCGTGCGGGCCGAGAAACCGCATGGCTAGAACGTCTTCTTGAAGCCGAGGGCCATGAGGTGCCCCATGCCCTCCATGCGCACCTTGGTGCCGACGCCACGGAAGCCCGCGGAACTCCACACACCATCCAGCCGGCGGGTGTCCTGGTCCTCGCTTTGCCGGTATTGGTAACCCAGGTTCAGCTCGCCGCCCCAGACTCTGTAGCCCGCGCCGAAGGAGAACGTGGCCATGCGGGAACCGCCAAGCAGGGGTTCAGCCGAGGACTCCTCCACGCTGCGCTGGGTCAGGGCGATGCCGCCCCGAAGGGTCCAGAACTTCCCAAGTTCGACTTCCGCCGAGGTGTGCAGGCCCAGGTGGCTTCTCCCCTGCGGCAGCTGCAACGGCGCCGACACCGTCCCCGAAGGCGTCGCGGCCGAAGCGAAGCCGGGCATCCTCAGGTTGGCCGAGGTCCAGCGGAGATCCGCCTCCCAGGTCAGCATCGGGCCCAGCCGGTGCCGCACGCCGAGGGTGGTCTGGGAGGGAAGCTCCAGGGTGCGCTCGCCGGGCGTCACGCTCGACGCGCCCAGCAGGGTCGCGGCGCGGGCTTCGGTGCCGAGCGGAGCCACGCTGAGCCCGTCGTTGGCGAAGTACCCCAAGACACGGTCCCGGAAACCGCCCTTCAGGTCGAGGTCGCCCTTCAGGCCCGACTGGTGCGTGAAACCCAGCGTCCAACGGGGGTTGATCGCCCAGCGTGCGCCCAGGGAGTAGCTCGGCACCACCTTGTTTCCGCTCTGGCCGATCCGGTGCTCGACCAGGCCGTCCACCGCGCTCGTCACCGCGTTGGGCACGCCCAGCCGCACGACGTTAGTGGAGTCGTAGGAGAGGCGCGCCACGCCCAGGCCGATGCCGAAGGAGAGGTTCGGGCTGAGGGCCCAGGCCGCCTGCCCTTCCAGCCGGTGGGCCGAGAGGTCGATGCTGTCCCCGAGGTAGCGGCTGGGAGCGTCATCCAGCATCTTGGCGTGACGCAGGAAGGGCTCGTCCAGCTTCAGCCCAAGCGTGAAGGTGGGCGACAGCCGCGCGGCCAGGCCGAAAGCCGCGAGGCCGCGGTTTCGATCGCTGCTGTACGACGTGAACTGATTCGATTCCAGGCTCTGTTGGATGGACGAGGCCTCGATGCCGAGAGCCACATGAAAACCGCCCTTCTCCTTCAGCGAGGCGAGCAGCGCCGGATTGGTGGAAGCTGCCTCCAGGCTGTAGCCGTAGGCCACCTGCGCGCCGCCCCGGGCGATGCCGACGGGATCCGCGGCCGGAAGCGCCACGCCCTGGGCCGCGACCGGAAGGGCGACCACGCCCAGCCAAAGCCCCGCCCCGATCACTCCACGAACCACCTGGGCCATACCCCACGCCTCCCGAGACACCCATGAACCGCACCAGGAGCCGGTCCACCAGCTCCCACACTTCCAGCAGGGCGGCCAGGCACATCACCAGGCCGAAACCGAGCGCCAGGGCGCGGCCCCAGGGCCCCATGACCAACCGGCAGAGGTCCGGCCACTGCCAGAAGGCGGCGGGCAGCCGGAGCCGGCCGTAGAAGGCCAGCGTCGACAGAAGCATCCCCCCCCACAGAAGGTAGAAGAACCTCAGCGCTCGGAAGAGGATGTCCCAGGCGAAGGGACGAGGGCGGGGGGCAGGCATGGAGGGATCAGCATAACCCGGGAACCGTCAAATGCCCGGGGGAAGCTCGATGAAGAACCGGGTGCCCTCCTCCCAGTCGGTGGCGAAGCCCACAGTCCCCCCCAGCACCGACTCGCCAAGGACCTTCATGCCGTACGTGCCAAGGCCCCGCCCCCGGGCGGCCTTGGTGCTGAAGGAGCGCTGGAACACGCGGTCCGCCACCTCGCCCGGCATGCAACCGGGATTTTGTACGACGAAGGTGGGACGCCCCTCCCGGACCTCGTGCCAGATGCGGACCTGCCCGCCCGGAGGCAGGGCCTCCTGGGCATTGAGGACCATGTTCAGGAGCACCCGGCCGAGAAGGGCCGGGTCCGTATGCAGGAGCGCCGCTCCCTCGGGCAGCGGCAGGCGGATCAGGCGACCGGCGGCCTCCTTCCCCAGCCGCTCGGCCAGTTCGTCGAGGACCACGGCGGGGGAGACCGGGCGGATGTCCGGCCGCAGGTCGCCGCGCTCAGCCTGCTGGAGCCACTGGTTGAAATCCACCTCCGCCTTGAGCGTGTCAGCCAGGCGGAGGATCTGCTCTGCCACCGCCGCGGGGCCGGCCCCCGCCTGCTGCATGATCTCCGAGCTGGCCTTCAACCCGTCGAGGGTGCGCGACAGGTCGTGGAGGAAGGTGCGGTCCAGCCGCTCCAGCCGCTTCTGCGCGCTGATGTCCCGGAGCGACAGCAGCGTCAGCGCGTGGCCGGCCACACGAAGCGGCAGGGTGCGCACCGCGAACTCCCGGGCCTCGTGGCGGCCCTCGCGCCGCAGCCTGAGCAGGCACTCGCCGCTGGCCATGTCGCCTGAAGCCTGGGTGGCAAGCACCGAGGCCAGCGCGCCGCACCGCTGGCAGGCCGCCGAGGAACCGCAGCCGTCAGGACCCTCCTCCGCCCGCACGCAGCCCAGGGCTTCCCCCAGACGCAGGCCTTGGCAGGTCCCGGCCCCTTCCGGCGCAAACAGGTCGCGCAGCCCGGGGTTCATCGCGAGGATCTGGCGCTGGGGGTTCAGCACCGCCGCGAGGCCATCCGCTGCTTCCAACACCGCCTGGATCACCGGATCCTGGTGGCAGAGATCGACCCCTTCGCCCAATTCGTCCGGGGTGGCCCGGCCCGGCTGGGCGAAAGCAGATCCGCGCTGAGCCGGACGTCCTGCCTCCTTCACGCTTGCCTCGTGCAGGGAGTATGCGCCGGATGCGGAATCCAGGGGAAGGGGCCCCGGCATGACTTCAGGAGGCCAGCACCTGCCAGCCCAAGCGGAGGATGAGAGCCCCCACCACGCCGATGAACACAGTCCGCACCCAGCGGCTGCCCTTGTTCAGGGCCACGTGGGCACCCAGGTAGCCGCCCGCGCCGTTGGCCACCGCCATGCCCAGGGCCACCGACGGCAGCCAGCTGCCCTGCCAGACGAAGAGGCCCATGGCGGTGAGGTTCGACGCCCAGTTCACGCTCTTGGCCATGGCCGAAGCCCGCAGGAAATCGAAGCCCAGAACGGCCACGAACAGGAAGATCAGCAGCGAGCCCGTGCCGGGGCCGAAGAAGCCATCGTAGAAGCCCAGCGCCAGGGCGATGCCCGCCGCCAGGCCCCGCTGGTGACTGAGGCCGTACCGGGGCGCGTGCAGGCGGCCCAGGTCGGGTTTCAGCAGGGTGAAGGCCAGCATGGCCACCAGCAGCCCGAGCATCACCGGCCGCAGGAAATCGCCATGCACCCGATAGGTGAGCCAGACTCCGCCGGAGGCGCCCAGGGCTGACGCCAGCACCGGACCGACCATCTCGCGCCAGGCGAGGGTGCCCGAGCGAAGGAACTTCCCCGCCGCCATCGTGGTGCCCGTGCAGGCCACCACCTTGTTCGTGCCCAGCAGGGTGGGCAGCGGCGTGCCCGCGGGCAGCGCGATCATGAGCGCCGGCACCGTGATCAGCCCGCCCCCGCCGACGATGGCGTCGACGAAACCCGCCAGCAGCGAGGCGAGCATGAGGAGCAGGAGGGTCGGGAGGCTGGGCATGGATTCAGTCCGGAGGCTGGAGACTGGAGGTACTGCTTCCTGCGGCGATCCTCCGGACCGCGTCGGTGGTTTTTATTCGAGCCGTTCGGTCATGGCGCGGGCGCAGCGGGTGCCGACGCCCACCTCCGGACTCCAGACCCCGGACTGAAGGCCATCAGACCTTCATGATCTCCGCTTCCTTGTGCTTCATGGCCTCGTCGACCTCTTTGATGTGGGCGTCGGTCACCTTCTGGATGTCATCCAGAAGCTTCTTCGCCACGTCCTCGGAGATGTGGGCCTCTTTCGCCTTCTCGAGCTTCTTCACGTCCTCGTTGGCGTCGCGGCGGATGTTGCGCACGCCGGTCTTGATCTCCTCGCCCAGGCGGTGCAGCACCTTCACCAGCTCCCGCCGGCGCTCCTCGGTGAGCATGGGGATGGGCAGGCGGATGACGTTGCCGTCATTGCCGGGGTTGATGCCCAGGTCCGACTTCAGGATGGCGGTCTCCACGGCCTTGATGGCGCTCTTGTCGAAGGGCGTCACCACGAGCATCCCTGCCTCGGGGACGGACACGGTGCCCATCTGGTTCAGGGGCACCATGGAGCCGTAGTACTCGACGTGCACGTTGTCGAGCAGGCTGGCATTGGCGCGGCCCGTGCGGATGGTGGCCATCTCCTTCTTCAGCGCCTCCACAGAGGCATGCATGCGGCGTTTGGCCTCCTGCAGGATGGCATCGGGGGTCTGGGCGGACATGGGCACCTCAAAAGAGCACGAGCCCTCTTTTATACCTCACATTTCCATGGGTTCCATGCGTGCTAGAGTGGGTCACCTTTTCGAGGTCCCCATGCGCACGCTCCGCCTGATGGCTCCCTTGGCGTCCCTGGTCCTGACCGCCGCGGCCCCAGCTCCCGCCCCTACCGCCGTCTCCGGCGAGATGGTCCTCACCAGCGCCGACGGCTTCACCCTGAAGGGCACGCTCACCCTGCCCGGGGTGAAGGGCAAGGTCCCCGTCGTGATCCTCGCCCACCAGTTCCAGGCCGACCGCACCGGCTGGGCGCCCCTGGCGGAGCGGCTGGCCGCGCGCGGCATCGGCACCCTGGCCCTGGACCTGCGCGGCCACGGCGCCAGCACCATGAAGAACGGCAACCCGGTGCAGGTGACCCCCAACTTCATCGCCTCTGCCAAAGAGGTGGGCTTCGACCAGATCCCCGCCGACCTCGCCCAGGCCGCGGCCTGGCTCCGCAAGCAGCCCGGGGTGGACGGCCGGCGCATCGGTCTCGCCGGTTCCAGCGTCGGAGCCTTTTCGGTGCTCCTCGCCGCGGGCGAAGTGAAGCCCCTGGCCATCCTGAGCCTCAGCCCCGCAGGCACCGGCGCCTTTGGCGAGGGGGCCCGCGAGAAGCTGAAGGGCGCCCTGCTCCGGGGCCGCGCCTCGACGCTGGTGCTGGCCTCCACCGGCGACAAGGACGCCTTCGAGAATGCCCAGAGCCTGAAGGACCTGCCTGGCGTGGCCGTGAACCTGAAAGACGGCGAGGAGCATGGCTTCGCCTACTTCAAGGAGCGGGCCGACCTCATGGCCGTCTTCTTCGGCGAGTACCTGACCTACCACCACACCGGGAAGACCTACGCCGCGACCACCGCCAAGCCCGCCGCCACCCCCGGAAACGTCATCAACGACAAGACCCTGGCCGAGAAAAAGGCCGCTGAAGCCTCGAAGTGACCTGAGCGACACCCGGGCCGAAGCGGATCCCGCTTCGGCCCGGTCGCGTACTGCCTAGTGGAACTGCTGGGCCTCGGTGGATCCCACCAGGGCCAGCGTGGACGCCAGCCCACCGCTGATGGCCTGGGCCACCTCGTCGAAGTAGCCGGTGCCCACCTCGCGCTGGTGCTTGGTGGCGGAATAGCCCTTGGCTTCGGAGGCGAACTCGGCCTCCTGCAGCCGGGCGTAGGCGGTCATGTGCTCGGTGCGGTACGCGTTGGCCAGCTCGAACATGCCGTGGTTGAGGCTGTGGAAGCCCGCCAGGGTGATGAACTGGAACTTGTAGCCCAGGGCGTTCAGCTCCCTCTGGAACGCCGCGATCTCGTCGTCGGAAAGCTTCTTCTTCCAGTTGAAGGAGGGCGAGCAGTTGTAGGCCAGCAGCTTGCCGGGGAACGCCGCGTGCACGCCCTCGGCGAACTCGCGGGCTTCTTGGAGGTCCGGCGTGGAGGTCTCGCACCAGATGAGGTCGGCGTACGGCGCGTAGGCCTTCGCCCGGGCGATGGCCATCTGCACGCCCCCGGTGATGCGATGGAAGCCCTCGGGCGTGCGCTCCCCCGTGAGGAAGGGCTTGTCCCGTTCGTCCACGTCCGACGTGATGAGGCGGGCGGAATCGGCGTCGGTGCGGGCGATGATGAGGCTCGGCACGTCCATGACGTCCGCCGCGAGGCGGGCCGCCACCAGGGTGCGGATGAAGTGGCCCGTGGGAATGAGCACCTTGCCGCCCAGGTGGCCGCACTTCTTCTCGCTGGAGAGCTGGTCCTCGAAGTGGACGCCCGCGGCGCCGGCCTCGATCATGCCCTTCATGAGCTCGTAGGCGTTCAGGGGCCCACCGAAGCCCGCCTCGGCGTCGGCCACGATGGGCAGGAACCAGTCGCGGCTGATGCCGCCCTCCCCATGCTCGACCTGGTCGGCCCGCTGGAGGGCGCCGTTCAGGCGCTTCACCAGGGCGGGCACGGAGTTGGCCGGGTACAGGCTCTGGTCCGGGTAGGTCTGGCCCGAGAGGTTGGCGTCCGCCGCCACCTGCCAGCCCGAGCAGTAGATGGCCTTGAGGCCGGCCTTGGCCATCTGCACCGCCTGGCCGCCGCTGAGGGCGCCCAGGGCGCGGGTGGGCTCGTCGTTCTGGAGCAGCTTCCAGAGCTTCCGGGCGCCTAGGCGGGCGAGGGTGTGCTCGATGCGGAGGCTCCCGCGGAGCTTCTTCACCGTCTCCGGGCCGTAGGGCCGGGTGATGCCCTCCCAGCGGTGGGCGGCGAAGTCGTCTTCGATGGGGGGGACAGGGAACTTGGGGGTCATGTATCACCTCGAGAAAGTTGGGGAGTGGCGTTGTGTCAAAGATTGACTTATTCTTTGGCGAGTCAATGAACAGCTGATTTGATAAGGGTTGAATTGAAAATTTCCGTCAATTCGCTCTTCGCGTTTTGTAAATTGTTGTCAACGAGGTCGCCATGCCCTCCGCCGCCCCCACCAAGCCCGCCGCCCGCCTCGGCGCCAAGATCCGCCTGCTCCGCCGCCAGGAGGGCCTCAGCCAGGTGCAGCTGGCCGAGGCCCTGGGCATCAGCCCCAGCTACCTGAACCTCATCGAGGGAAACAAGCGCCCCCTCACGGCGCCGCTGCTCATCCGCCTGGCCCAGCAGTTCCACCTGGACCTCAAGGCCCTGGCCCCCGAAGAAGACCAGCGCCTCTCGGACGACCTCATGGAAGTCTTCGGCGATCCGCTCTTCGACCCCCTGGGGCTTCAGGCGCAGGATGTGCGCGAGCTGGTCCAGAACAACCCGCAGCTGGCCCGGGGGGTCTTCGAGCTCTACCGCGCTTACCAGCACGCCCAGGACAGCCTCGGCACCCTGTCGGCCAAGCTCAGCGACGGCCAGGGCTTCGATCCCGAGGCCACCCGGCTGCCTTCAGAGGAAGTGGGCGACTTCATCCAGCAGGTCATGAACCATTTCCCGGAGCTGGAATCCGCCGCCGAAGCCCTGTGGACCCGCGGCAACCTGGAGGCGGACCACCTGTACCCCGCCCTGCTGGCCGCCTTCGAGGCCCGGGGCATCCAGGTCCGCATCCACCGCCTGACCGAGGGGCCGGGCCTGCTCCGCCGCTTCGACCCGGATCGCCGCACCCTCAGCCTCTCCGAGCTGCTGCCCCAGCGCAGCCGCACCTTCCAGCTGGCCCACCAGCTGGCCCTGCTCGAACACGATGCGCTGCTGGAGCGCCTCACGACCCACCCCCTGCTGCGCACGGGCGCCTCCCGCGCCCTGGCCCGGGTGGCGCTCGCCAACTACTTCGCCAGCGCCGTGCTCATGCCCTACGACGGCTTCCTGCGGGCCGCGAAGGCCGAGCGCTACGACATCGAGATCCTGGCCCGGCGC
>JAFJUR010000044.1 GCA_017859995.1 Holophagaceae bacterium
CTCGACGGCGACGCGCCCCACGCGCCCCGCGGCTGCGACGCCCAGGCCTGGAGCGTCAGCGAGGCCCTGCGGGTTTGGGAGTTGCTGGTCGGCTGAATGAATGACGCTGCAGCCCGGCTTCCCGCCCTAGAATGGCCCATGGACCCCTCCCGCGCCTCGTCCCTGGGCGACCTGGATTTACACCTGCTCGGCGAGGGGACCCATCTGCGGGCCTATGAAATACTCGGTGCCCACCCCAACACCTTTGAAGGCGTGGCCGGGGTAAGCTTCACAGTCTGGGCGCCCAACGCTCGGTCGGTCAGCGTGGTGGGGGACTTCAACGGCTGGGACGGCCGCCGGAATCCCCTGCGTTCCGTGGGCGTCAACGGCTTCTGGGAGACCTTCGTGCCGGGGCTGGCGGCGGGAGCGCTCTACAAATTCGAGCTCCACGGCCCCGACGGCGCCCTGCTCCCCCTCAAGGCCGACCCCTTCGCCTTCCGCTGCGAGCGGGCCCCGGGCACCGCCTCCGTCGTCCACGGCCTGCCTGGGCACGCCTGGCAGGATGGCGCATGGATGGCGCGGCGCCGGGAGACGAAGGCCCATGCGGCGCCCCTCAGCATCTACGAGCTGCACCTGGGCTCCTGGCGGCGCCGTCCTGACGGCTCCTTCATGAGCTATGGGGAGATCGCCGCGGACCTGGCGCCCTACGCCACCTGGCTGGGCTTCACGCACGTGCAGCTGATGCCTGTGATGGAGCATCCCTTCGATCCCTCCTGGGGGTACCAGCCGCTGGGCCTCTTCGCGCCCACGAGCCGCTTCGGCGGCCCCGAGGACTTCCAGGCCTTCGATCCTCGACTGGGTGCCCGCCCACTTCCCCGACGATGACCACGGCCTCGGCTGGTTCGACGGCACCCATCTCTATGAGCATGCCGATCCCCGCCAGGGCCGCCACATGGACTGGGGCACCCTGATCTACAACTACGGGCGCACCGAAGTCCAGAACGTCCTCATCGCCAACGCCCTCTTCTGGCTCGACCAGTACCACGTCGACGGCCTGCGGGTGGACGCGGTGGCTTCCATGCTCTACCTCGACTACAGCCGCGAACCCGGCGGCTGGATTCCCAACCGCCACGGCGGGCGGGAGAACCTGGAGGCCGTAGCCTTCCTGCGGCGGCTCAACGAGGTGGTCTACGCGCAGTTCCCCGACACCTTCACCGTGGCCGAGGATTCCACCGCCTGGCCCGGCGTGTCGCGCCCCACCAACCTCGGCGGGCTCGGCTTCGGCTTCAAGTGGGACATGGGCTGGATGCACGACACCCTGCGCTACCTGGCCCAGGGCATGATGGCGCGGCCCCATCACCACGACGACATCACCTTCTCGATGCTCTACCACGACAGCGAAAACTACGTGCTGCCCCTCTCCCACGACGAGGTCGTGCACGGCAAGCGCAGCCTCCACGGCCGCATGCCGGGCGATGCCTGGGAGCGCATGGCCAACCTGCGGCTGCTCTACGCCTGGCTCTTCGCCCACGGCGGCAAGAAGCTACTTTTCATGGGCGGCGAGTTCGCGCAAGGGCGGGAATGGAACCACGACACGGCCCTGGACTGGGAGCTGCTCGAGGATCCCGCCCACAAGGGCATCCATGACCTGCTGCGGGATCTCAACGGGCTGTACCGGGGCAGCCCCTCCCTTTACGAAGGTGACTGCCAGCCCGGCGGATTCGCCTGGATCGACTGCGGCGACCGCTTCAACAGCGTGCTCACCCTCCTGCGCCGGGCCTCGGATCCCGCCGACTTCACCGTCATCGCCTTCAACTTCACCGCCCTCCCCCGCCACGGCTATCGCATCGGCGTGCCCAGGGCGGGCGTCTACCGGGAGGCGCTGAACACCGATTCCTCCCATTACGGGGGGCGCAACCTCGGAAACACAGGCGTGGCCCGCACCGAGACCGTGCCCGCCCACGGCTTCGCCCAGTCCCTGAACCTCACCTTGCCGCCCCTCGCGGCCCTCTTCCTGCGACCCGAACCCGCTCACCACCGATAGGACGGTCCCATGGACAAGCTCATCCTCAAGATGCAGAAGCTCACCCAGAACCTCTGGTGGACCTGGAAGCCCGAGGTGCGCACCATCTTCCGGGACCTGGACCTGGACCTGTACCACAAGGCCCACCAGAACCCCATGTCCGTGCTCAAGCAGATCTCCATGGAGCAGCTGGAACAGCGGGCGGCGGACGTGGACGTGCCCGCCCGGGTGGACCGGGCGCTGCGGCAGCTGCAGGAGTACCTCACGCCCATGACCACCTGGGGCCTCACGCATGCCGGCGCCATGCGGTCCCGCCCCATCGCCTACTTCTGCATGGAGTTCGGCGTCCACGAGTCCCTCCCCATCTATTCCGGGGGCCTCGGCATCCTGGCGGGCGACCACCTCAAGGCCGCCTCGGACCTGGGCATCCCCCTCGTGGGCGTGGGACTGCTCTACCACGAGGGCTACACGAACCAGGTGCTGGACAAAGCCCTGTGGCAGCAGGATGTGATTGAACCTTTCGACATCGCGGATCTGCCCGTCACCCATACTGTGGACCGCCACGGCGAGCCCGTGCACGTGGTGGTGGAGATGCCGGGCCGGGTCGTCCACGCCGCCGTGCTGGAGGTGCCCGTCGGCCGCATCCGCCTGCTGCTGCTCGACACCCGGGTGAAACAGAACGCCCCGCGCGACGTGGCCCTCACCGCCCGTCTCTACGGCGGCGATCAGCGCATGCGCATCGAGCAGGAGCTGCTGCTGGGCGTCGGCGGCGCCCGGGCCCTCCGCGCCCTCGGCATCACCGCCAGCGTCTTCCATCTCAACGAAGGGCACTCCGCCTTCGCCCTGCTGGAGCGCGCGCGGCACCGCATCCAGTCCGACGGCATGGATCCCCACAAGGCCCTGCTGGAGGTGGCATCGGCGGCGGTCTTCACCACCCACACCCCCGTGGACGCCGGCCACGACCGCTTCCCCGCGGACCTGGCCGCCGAGCACCTGCAGTTCCTGGCCGAAGGCCTGAAGCTGCCGCTGGACGAGGTCCTGGGCCTGGGCCGCGTGAACCCCCACGACCACGGCTCTCCTTTCCTGCCCACCGTGCTCGCGCTCAGGCTCTCCCGCCGCGCCAACGGCGTGTCGGCCCTGCACGGCGTGGTGTCCCGGAAAATGTGGAACCACCTGTACCCCGGCACCCGCGAGGAGGCGGTGCCCATCGGCCACGTCACCAACGGCGTGCACCTGCCCACCTGGCTGGCCACAGAAATGAATCACCTGTACGAATCCCACCTCGGCGTGGCCTACCAGAGCGCCCTCACCCGGCCCGAGACCTGGATGAAGATCATGTCTGTGTCCTCCGCCGAGATCTGGGAGACCAAGCAGGTGCTGAAGGCCCGCACCATCCGGTTCATCCGCAAGCGCAGCGCCGACATGCGCGCCCGCCTGGGCCTGCCTGAGATCGAGCCCGCGCCGCTGGATCCGGAGGCGCTGACCATCGGCTTCGCCCGCCGCTTCGTGCCCTACAAGCGCCCGGACCTGCTGTTCACGGATCTGGACCGGCTGGACCGCCTGGTGAACCACCCCGATCGCCCCGTGAACCTCATCTTCTCCGGCCGCGCCCATCCCGCGGACAGCACCGGCAAGGGCCTCATCCAGAAAGTGGCCGGCCTGCTGGAGGATCCGCGGTTCCGGCACCGCATCCTCTTCATCGAGAACTACAACATCCACGTGGGCCGCATGCTCTACCAGGGCATCGACGCCTGGCTGAACAACCCCCAGCGCCCCCTGGAAGCCTGCGGCACCAGCGGCATGAAGGTGGTGCTCAACGGCGGCCTGCACATCTCGGTGCGGGACGGCTGGTGGGCCGAATCCTACGACGGGGAGAACGGCTTCGCCATCGGCACCGGCGAGATCCACGCCGACCAGGCCATCCAGGACGCGCGCGATGCCGAGGATCTCTTCCGCGTGCTGGAGGAGGAGGTGGTCCCCCTCTACTACGAACACCGCAACGCCGCCGGCGTGCCGCGCTGCTGGGTGGATCGCATGAAGCACTCGATCCGCACCCTGGCCTGGCGCTTCAACGCCGACCGCATGGTGCAGGACTACGTCCAGCACCTCTATGTCCCGGCCGCCATCGGCAGCAGCTGCCAGATGCCGCCACCCTGAATGGACTCGTTGTATTAAAAAGATTATTACTTGTCAGTTAACGAAAAAATATCATCTTTCCTCCTTGGCTGCCGATAGGAAAGTCATGGAGGATCCGTGGCAACCGGATCGCGTCCCGCCCCAAAAACCCCCCCGAGCCTGGACCTGGAGCGTCGGGCATTCCTCGACCTGCTCCAGATGGCCAACACCCTGGTGAAGCCGAAGGACATCGCCCGACAGCTGACGGTTCTGGCCCGGCATCTGTCCGGTTGCGAGGCCGTGGGCGTGCGCCTGAAGGACGGCCCAGGCTACCCCTATGCAGCCAGCCTGGGGTTCCCAGAGCGCTTCATCTCCCTGGAGGACGACCTCTGCGCCACAGACGAAGATGGGCACTTGCTGCGGGATGATCAGCGGAAGCCCATCCTTGCCTGCCTATGCGGGCGCGTGTTGTCCGGCATGGTGGACCGCGGCCAGGCCTATTTCACCGATCGCGGCAGCTTCATCACCGGCTCCACCAGTGAGCTGCTGGCGTCTTCCCAGGAGGACCAGCACCTGGGCCGGACACGCAACCGCTGCCATCTGGCCGGGTACGAGACCGTGGGCCTTTTCCCCATTCGGCGGGACGACGTCACCTACGGCCTGATCCAGTGCAACGACTCCAGGCCCGGACGGCTCACCGCCCAGAGCATCGACCTGCTGGAGAACCTTGCCAGTACCGCGGCCCATCTCTTTCAGCTGGCCATGACCTGAGGCGCCCATCCGCGAACTTCCGGCCCGCGGATGCCGACGGATGGGCGCCGTCGGTCAACGTCGGCGCCAGGATCCGTAGTCCACCACGAGCCCCGCTTCGTCCAGGCTCAATTCCCCCTGGAATCCGCTCTCCAGGTTCTCGTAGCGATACCGGAACGGGGCCTGCCCCGGGAGGCGGGTGTAGGTCTGGCGCAGGGATCGGACCTCCAGATCGGGGAATCGTACCCAGGCCACCTTCAACTCCCGGTGCTCGCCCGGAGCCAGGGGTTGGGCCATGAGCGGAGGGGTGTTGCTGTAGGGAGACCACATCAGGTCCACCTCCTCACAGCCGGCCAGATCCTTGCGAACCACGCCGTCCGCCTCCCACTGGCCATCTCCGCTGCGGCGCAAGGTCAGCACCTTCGAGCCCGCGCCGGTTTCGACCTCGATCCGGGCTTCCCGGAAGCGGTGATCCGGCCCGTGGGTGAGCTGGTAGGTGGCCAGGACCGGGGCTCGGTCGTGGAGGACGAAGATCCGGCCCGAAGCCACCCATTGTCCTCCCTCCTCCCTGAGGCTTACCCGCTCGATGCCCAGGCGGTCCGTCCAATTCCAGGTAACCTGCCGCTGGGCCGGCGTGCCTGCCTTGGAAGGTCCGGGGGTGGCTCGAAGGGCCAGGAACTCGGTGTCGGCGATCCAGGTCCGGCCATCCTCCGACAGCCGCTCTCCGCGCCAATGGAAGGCATCGCCACGAAGGCGGTCGAACACCCAGCGGACGGGCACACCCTGAGGGCCCGTGCCGGTCTGCATGATCTCCCCGTTTTCCCACCGGCCCTCAAGGTGGTTTTCCGCGCCTGTCACGGGGTTGAACCAGGTCACGTTCCATCGGTCCTTCTTCGGATCGTAGATCCGAAGGGTCGTCCCGTACCGGACCGGTCCCCCAGCCTCGACATGAGGGTCGCCGATCCCCGGCACGATCCACAGATCCTGGATGGCCCGGCCATTCAGCGCCCAGGTGGCGTGGATCTCCGCGCTCTGGCGGATCTCCCCTCCCGGCTGACGGTCCACGACCACCGCGTCCCAGCTGCCCACGAGCATGTTGTAGAGGTCGCGGTTCGCCCCTTCCCAGGGCTGGGGCCCAGGCGCCAGAAGGCGATGTACGAACGGCTCTGGGCCGGCAGGCATGGAACCGCCTGGCACGGTCGTGGGCGGGGTCGCGCTGAGCATGGTCAGGCCTCCAAGGAGCATCCATCCGAAAGCAAACAGGGGGTTCATGGGGTTCAATGCCTCGTCAAATTGGTTGAAGCGGGCGCAACGCCGTTGGCGACCTGGGATTCAGCGCCGGCGCCGCATTCGGGATTCCTGCAGCCGAACCCAGGTCTTGCCGCCATCCGACGAGTTCTCGCCATACCAGGTGAACCGGTCGGCCGCGATGTCGTTGAAGCTCCATCGGGTCAAGGAGCCGTCGGCGTCTGTGCCGCGCAGCACGATGCGGTTGTCTTCCAGGCCACCTTCCAGCTGGATGACGGCGCCCACCCTTGGGGCCACCCAGATCACCCGCCACACCCGTTTCTTCGCGTCGAAGAACCGGAGGGTGGTGCCAATGGCCCGTTCCGCGCCGGGGTTCCCGGCCGGCCGGCTCCACCAGATGTCCTGCACGGCCCAGCCATCCAGGATCCAGCCGAAGGTGACCTGGCCTTCCTGACGGATCGGAGCCCCTCCCGGCGGCAGCAGGGTGTACTCACAGTCCCAGGTTCCAACGAACTGATCGAAGAGCTTGGCTTCCGCCCCATAGGAGGGATGGGGCCGAGATGCGCTCAGGGTGCGGATCATGTCCTGCCCCGGGCCGGAAACGGATTCTCCCCTGGACGCGGTGGACCGGCCTCCAGGAGCTTCGGCGGCCTGATCGGGCAGTCCCAGGGCCAGGGCCCGCACCGCCCAGGTGCAGGCCAGGCCCAACAGAACCAGGGTCCCCCTGCCGAAGAGCCCTCGGCGGATGACCCGCTTCGGTCGCGGACCGGGATTCCCATCCTTCCAGGCGTTCACTTCGATCCCGAGGCCGCCAGAGCCTTCTCGGCGCACTCATCGCAGCAGACCGTGATTTCCTTGCCAGCCACGTTCACCTTGATGCCGCCATCCTGCATGTCCCAGTCGCACACGGGGCATTTCTCGATCGCCATGGGAGCCTCCCGGCCCGCGCTTCGATCCCGACGACCACCACGGCCGCGGCTGAAGCGCATGGGGATCAAGGTAGGAAGCGCGGCGGATTCAGGCTTCCAGATTCTTGCTCATTTCACGGACCTCGCGGGTCGAGGCGCTGTCGCGGAATTCCGAGGGGGTCTTCCAGAAGGCCTTCCGGAACAGGCCGGTGAAGTGACTATGGCTCGAGAAGCCCAGGTCCAGGGCCAGCGCGGTGAGGTCGCCGCGGCCTTCCGCCAGGCGGTCCAGGGAGGCCCTCAGCCGCAGCTGGGTGAGGTAGCGGTGGATCGGCAGGCCGGTGCCGTGCTGGAAGATGCGGGCGAAGTGGAAGGGGGAGGTGTTGAGGGCCCGGGCGACCTCATCGAGCGTCAGGCGCTCTCCCAGGTGTTCCGCGAAATAGAGCCTGCCCGCCTCGACCAGGTCATGGTGGTCGATCGCAGTGTCGGCCTTGCGGCTGCGGGCCGGCCGGCCCTGACCGAGGAAGCCCGCCCCCAGCACATCCGCATAGATCTGGAGGGCCGTCACATCCGCCCAGAAGGGCTCCAGCGTCGCGCCGGTCTCCAAGGTGCGGACCAGCTCCCGGTGGCGCCAGAAGACACCGGATTCGCAGGGCCCCCCGGGGAACGGGAACGGCAGGTCCGGCCGTTCCTCCAGGGCCGGATCCCATTCGTGGACGAATTCCTGGAGGATGCGCTGGGGCACCTGGAACACCGTGCCGCGGTCGCCATGGTCGCCCGGATGGCTCACCCGGTACGCGCTGCCCTTGCCGAAGAAGGCGGCCTGGTTCACATCGGCGGTGATCCGGCGCCGGCCGAAGTGCCGACAGAAGGCCCCGTGGCGCATGAGCACCAGGGTGTTCTCCTCCGAGGCCTCCTCGGGCCCGGGGCCCCCTTTGCAGGCCGCGCACCGGAACGCCCGCACCCGGATGATCGGGCTCTCATGGAGGGTCTGGAAGCGGATGGGATCCCCGGCGGTCTCGGCCATGTGATCCCTCCTCCCCTGCCCGGTCAGGCGCCCTCCAAGTATGGTGAACCAGTTCCCCAGCGCCATCGCCCCCCGGGGCCAGCCGTGGGCGGTCTGGTGGAAGTGCTACAAGCCTAGCCGCTTGAAGGTGCGCTTCTTCCCGTCCTCCACCTCGGGCTGGTCGAAGGGATCCAGGTCCAGGGCGATGCCCAGCAGGCCGATGATGGCCTGCCAGGCCATCATGAAGGCGCCCAGCTCCCGTTCGCTCAGGGTGGGCATGGACCAGCACAGGACGGGCACGCCGGCGGCTTCCAGGGCCCCGGCCGTCCCTTCCGCCTGGGCCTGGAGGATGTCGGCGCCCTGCAGGCCGGCGAGGCCCGGATAGGGAGATCCCGCCGGCGGGTCCAGGCGCTCGGGCCTCGCGGGGCCGTCCACGGTCATCACGATCACGCCGAGATTCCTCGGGCCCGCCATCCAGCGCTGCAGCTGGCTGTGCTGGTCCACGGGCCCCACGGCGCGGATGGGGGTGTAGCCCTTCCGGGTGCCGTCCCGGGCCACCTTGCCGAGGGATTCCGCCACCAGCTGCACCCACCAGGCCGAGAGGCTGTCCAGCCGCGTGGCGTAGGGCATCAGCACCCACTCGGTGACGCCGCGCCGATGGGCGTCCAGCAGCAGCGCCACCGTGGCGGCGATGCGGTCGCGCCAGGCGCCCTGATCCGAATCGAGCTGGGCGATGACGTCGCGGCCGCCCTGGGCGAAGGCCGCCGCATCCCGGCCCATCCAGGCCAGGGGGAGCGTGCCGATGGGCGTGAACGCCGAGAAGCGCCCGCCGACCTCCACCGGAATGGGCAGGATGCGGCACCCGTTGGCGCGGCCCCAGGTGGCCAGCGGGTTGGCGTCGTCCTGGGTGATGAGGATCGGGGCGGCGAGCGCCTCGAACCCGGGCAGGGCCCGCAGCCGGGCGATCCAGGTCCAGAGCTCGAGGGTCTTGCCGCTCTTGGAGGCCAGCACCAGCTGGTCGCCGGGCCTCAGGCTGAAGCCGGGCGCCGGTTCGGGGGAGGCCAGGGGCACCCAATTGCGGAAGGCCTGCTCGTCGCCGAAGGCCCGCACCAGGGTTTCCGAAGGCAGCAGGGAGCCGCCGATGCCGCACCAGAGGAGCCGCCGCGCGGGATCGAGGGCGGGCAAGGCTGGTTCGGCCACGTTCCGCCAGCCCCCCATGGGATGGGATGTCACCGCCTGCCACTGCGCCTGGATGGCCATGTCTGTTACCTCTCACCTGGAATGGTGCCATACAGCTCGAGGTAGGTCCTTGCCGGGCCCTCCCAGCCGAACCGCGCGGCCATGCCCTGGCGCTGCACCTGCCGCCAGGCCGCTCCATCCTGGAAAAGATCCAGCGCGTCATTGATGGCCTCGCCCAGGGCCCAGCCGGTGGGCGCGTCGAACTGGAAGCCCGTAGCGCTGCCGTCCGCCAGGGTTCCCGGCGTGACACCCACCACCGTGTCGGCGAGCCCCCCCGTGCGCCGTACCAGCGGAAGGGCTCCGTAGGCTTGGGCGTAGAGCTGGGTGAGGCCGCAGGGCTCCTGGCGCGAGGGCACGAGGATGACGTCCGCCGCCGCGAAGGCGCGGTGGGCCAGGGCCTCGTCGTAGCCGATGAACGCTGCCACCCGGCCAGGATGCCGCTGGGCGGCCTGCCGGAAGGCGCCCTCCGCGTGGGGATCCCCCGTGCCGATCACCGCCAGCTGCGCCCCCCGAGCCACCAGATGGTCCACGTTGTCCAGCACCAGGTCGAGGCCCTTGAGGGGATCCAGACGGCTGATGGCCACGAAGAGCGGCGCGGCGGCACCCTCCTCCAGGCCCAGCCGATGCTGGAAATCCGGCCGGTTGGGCAGGCGCCGCGAGGGGTGCTTCAGATCGTAGCGGCTGACGAGGTGGGGATCCGTGGCCGGGTTCCAGACGGTGCGGTCCACGCCATTGAGGATGCCCTGCAGGTGCCCGTTGCGGTGGGCCAGCAGCCCCTCCAGGCCATGGCCGCCGGCCTGCTGGATTTCACGGGCGTAGGTGGGGCTCACGGTGCAGATGCGGTCCGCCAGTTTCAGCCCCGCCTTCAGGAACCCGATGTCCCCGTGGAACTCGACGCCTTCCGGCGTGAAGGAGGCCGCGGGCAGGCCCAGGGGTTCGAGCAGCGACGAGGCGAAGCGTCCCTGGAACGCGATGTTGTGGATGGTCATCACCGTGGCGGGCCGGGGGCCCTCGCCGTAGGTCACGTAGGCCGGCATGAGGCCCGCGGGCCAGTCATGGCCGTGCAACAGCGCGGGCCGCCACCCGTCCGCCGCGCCCGCCCGGCCCAGGTGCGCCGCGGCCCAGGCCAGGGCGGCGAACCGGTGCGGCAGGTCCGCGGGGTGGTCGTAGGGATTCCCGGGGCGGCCAAAAAAGGCAGGCTGATCCAGCAGGTACAGCGGCAGGCCGTCGGCCTCCGCGGGCAGCAGGCGGGCCGGGCCTCCTCCCATCAGGGCGGGAAGCGGCGTGGCCTCGCCGGTCACGCGCACGGCGGCGCGCAGCTCCGGGTAGGCGGGGATGAGCAGGCGCACATCGGCGCCCAGGACGCGCATGGCCCGCGGCAGGGCGGCCATCACATCGCCCAATCCGCCGACTTTCACAAAGGGGAACAGCTCGGAAGCGACAAAAAGGACTCTCAAACCCTAGGACTCCAGCTGGCTCAGCGTGCGCTGGGAGATGAGCGTCACCCCGCCGGGCGTGCGGAAGAAGCGCCGGGCGTCTTCCTCGGGATCCTCGCCCACGATGAAGCCTTCGGGGATGCGGCAGTTCCGCGCCACGATGCAGCGCCGCAGGCGGGCGTGGCGTCCGATGTCGCAGTCCGGCAGGATCACCGCCCCATCCAGCCGGGCGTGGGAATGCACGGAGACCCGGCTGGAGAGCAGCGAATGGTGCACATGGGCCCCGGAGATCACGCAGGCGCCCGACACCAGGCTGGACAGCGCCACGCCGTTCCGCATCTCACCCGCATGGACGAACTTCGCCGGCGGCAGCTGCTCCTGGTGGGTGGTGATGGGCCAGGCCTCATCGTAGAGGTTGAGGGCCGGCAGCACGCTTGTGAGGTCCATGTTGGCCTCCCAGTAGGAATCCACGCTGCCC
This sequence comes from Holophagaceae bacterium, assembly GCA_017859995.1. GTDB lineage: Bacteria > Acidobacteriota > Holophagae > Holophagales > Holophagaceae > Geothrix. The sequence continues at coordinate 11,180 of JAFJUR010000044.1, forward strand.
ACATCCCGCCAGTACGGCTCCGGGTGGCCGGGGTTGGGGATGCAGCTGCGCTCGAAGCGATGCGCGAAGACCCGGGACTCGGTCACCATGCGCGGAATGATGTCCTTGCCGAAATCGTGCCCTGAGTTCGGATCCTCCGCGTCGCGGATGAGGGCCCGGTACAGGAACTCGGCGTTGAACAGGTAGATGCCCATGGAGGCGAAGGCCTTGTCCGGCTTGCCGGGAATGGCCGGGGGATCTTCCGGCTTCTCGACGAAGGACACGATGCGGTCCTCGGCATCCACCTGGGCGATGCCGAAACCCCGGGCCGCGTCCCGGGGCACCTCCAGGCAAGCGATGGTCATGTCAGATTGGTTGTCGAGGTGGTCCTGGAGGAACACCTTGTAGTCCATGCGGTAGATGTGGTCGCCTGCCAGGATCAGCACGTTCTTGGGGTTGGCCGACTGGATGTTGCTGAGGTTCTGGTAGACCGCGTCCGCGGTGCCGCTGTACCAGGCGTTCTTGTCGAAGCTCTGCTGGGCGGGCAGCACGTGCACGTACTCGTTGAGCTTGCCCGCCAGGAAGGTCCAGCCGAACTGCAGGTGCTCCAGCAGCCGGTGCGAGTTGTACTGGGTGAGCACCATGATTCGGCGGAACCCCGAGTTCACGCAGTTCGACAGGGTGAAGTCGATGATCCGGTACTTGCCGCCGAAATCCAGGCCGGGCTTCGAGTAGTGGTCCGTGAGGTCCATCAGCCGCTTCCCACGGCCGCCCGCCATGACCAGGGCGATGGTGTGGCGCGGGGACAGTCGCGATTCCGAGATCGTCAGCATGGGGTCCCTCGGGGGTCTAGGGGCATGATAGCCCTGGGCGCGGGATCCGGAAGCGGCAACCGCGCGGGGGCCCCGTCTCCAACCAACCCGGCGCTCAGCGCTCCGGGAGGCGGTCGGGCCAGGGGCCTGGGTGCCCCTCCCGCCGCAACGCATCGGCCAGGTCCGCCAGGAAGAGCGCCCTCGGCACAGGCTGGAAGCCATAGCCCGCCAGGCCTTCATGGGGCAGCTGGCCGTCCAGCAGGGTGAAGCCCCAGGCGAGGAGCCGCGCGTCCAGCGCCTCCAGGGCCGCCCGGCTGGCTTCGGGCTCGAGGCTGAACATGCTCTCGCCGAAGAAGGCGCCGCCCAGAGACACGCCGTAGAGGCCGCCCCGCAGCTCGCCCTCCCGCCAGGCTTCCACACTGTGGGCGTGGCCGGCCCGGTGCAGCGCCACATAGGCCCCCTGCATGTCCGCGGTGATCCAGGTGCCGTCCTGGCCGGGGCGAGGCACCTGGGAACAGCAGCCGATGACCTGTTCGAACGCCGAGTCGAAGCGGATCTCGAAGGGCCGCTGGCGCAGGGACCGCCGGGTCCGGGCCGACAGATGAAGGTGGCCGGGCCGCAGCACGGCGCGCTCCGGCGGCGACCACCAGAGCAGGGGATCCTCCTCGCCGTACCAGGGGAAGATGCCGCTGCGGTAGGCGAGGAGCAGCCGCGGCACGCTGAGGTCGCCGCCGATGGCCAGCAGGCCGTCCTCCGCCAGTTCGGGGTCGGGGAAGACCAGGTGATCCGTCAGCCGAAAGACAGGCACAGCCGGCCGTCCTTGAGGTCCACGGTGGCCTTGCCGCCCTTCGCCAGGGGGCCGAAGAGCAGCGCCTCGGCCAGCGGGCGCCGCAGCTCGCGCTCGATGAGCCGGGCCATGGGGCGGGCGCCGAAGGCGGGATCGTAGCCTTTCTCCGCCAGCCAGGCCCTGGCTTTGGGCGTGCAGGCGAGGGTGACCCCCTTCTCCGCGAGCTGGGTGTCGAGTTCGCGCAGGTGCTTGTCCGCCACCCGCTCCATCTCCACTTTCCCCAGGGGCGCGAACTGGAGGATGGCGTCCAGACGGTTGCGGAACTCGGGCGTGAAGGCCTTCTCCAGGGTGCCGGTGGCGGTCTTGCGCGCGCCGGCCTCGGCGAAGCCCACCTGCCGCGCCGACAGCTCGCGGGCGCCCACGTTGGTCGTCATCACCAGCACCGTGTGTCGGAAGTCCGCGCTGCGGCCGTGGCTGTCCGTGAGCGCGGCGTGGTCCATCACCTGCAGCAGCACGCCGAAGAGGTCCGGATGGGCCTTCTCAAGCTCGTCCAGCAGCAGCACGGCGTGGGGCTGCTTGCGGATGGCGTCGGTGAGCAGGCCGCCCTCCTCGTAGCCCACGTACCCGGGCGGCGCGCCGATGAGGCGGGCCACGGCGTGCTTCTCCTGGTACTCGCTCATGTCGAAGCGCAGGAAGGCGATGCCCAGGGCCTTGGCCAGCTGCTTGGCGAGTTCCGTCTTGCCGACCCCCGTGGGACCCGCGAAGAGGAAGCAGCCCATGGGCTTCAGGGGATCCCGCAGGCCGGAGCGGGCCAGCTTGATGGCCCCGGCCACCGCCTCGCAGGCCGCATCCTGGCCGAAGATCTGGCCGCGCAGGGCCTCCTCGAGGTGGGCGAGGGCCTCCCGGTCGTCCGCGCTCACCGAGGACATCGGCACCCGGGCCATGCGGGCGACCACGGCCTCGATCTCGGCGGGACCGATCCGCTTCACGCGGTCCTTCTTCGCCAGCAGCTTCTGGGCAGCGCCCGCCTCGTCGATCACGTCCAGGGCGCTGTCCGGCAGCTTCCGTTCGGGCAGGTGCTTGGCCGCCAGGCGGACCGCGGCCTCCAGGGCCTCGGGCGAATAGGCCACGCCGTGGTGCGATTCGTACGTGCCCTTCAGCCCCTGCAGCACGCCCAGGGCGTCGGCGGCGGAGGGCTCGTTGACCTCTACCACCTGGAAGCGCCTCGAGAGAGCGCGGTCGCGGTCGAGCGAGCCCTTGAGGTCGTGGAAAGTGGTGGCGCCGATGCAGCGCAGGTCGCCCGAGGCGAGGGCAGGCTTGAGCAGGTTGGCGGCGTCCATGGCCCCGCCGCTGGTGGCGCCCGCCCCCACCAGGGTGTGCATCTCGTCCACGAAGAGGATGGCGCCGGGCTGTTCGCCCAGGGCCTTCAGCACGGCCTTGAGCCGCTCCTCGAAATCGCCCCGGTAGCGGCTTCCGGCCAGGAGGGCGCCCAGGTCCAGGGCGTAGATCTTCGCGGCCTTGAGGGGCTGGGGCACCTGCCCCTCGTGGATGCGCCGGGCCAGGCCCTCCACGATGGCGGTCTTGCCCACGCCCGGTTCGCCCACCAGCAGCGGGTTGTTCTTCCGGCGGCGGCAGAGCACCTGGGCCATGCGGGTGATCTCCGCGTCGCGGCCCACCAGGGGGTCGAGCCGGCCGGCCGCCGCCCGGGCCACCAGATCGGTGGCGTAGGCCGCCAGGGGATCCTGGGCAATGGCCTCTTCTTCAGGTTCCTCCTCCTCCGGCGCCGCCTTCCTGGCGGGCGCCTTCGGAACGGCGGGACCGTGGCTCAGCACCTTCAGCAGCGCCAGCCGCCGCACGCCATGCTTCTCCAGCAGGTGCCGGGCATGGCTGGCGTCCTCGTCCAGGATGGCCGGCAGCAGCTCGCCGCCGCGCACGGCCTTCTGGCCGGAGCTGAAGGCATGCACCAGGGCCCGTTCCACCACCCGCACGAAGCCCAGGGTGCTGTGGGGCTGGAAGGTCTCGCCCTCGGGCACGGGCTCGAAGACCTTGGCCAGGGTGGATTCCAGGTCCGCCCTCAGCGCCGCCAGCTTCACGCCGCAGCCCTTCAGCGTCCGGGCGGCATGGGCATCGTCCAGCAGGGCGAGCAGGAGGTGTTCCAGGGCCACGTCCTCGTGACGCCGGGCCTTGGCGAGGTCGAAGGCCCGCTGGAAGCCCTGGTTCAGCTCGGGAGTCAGCTGCGGCGAATCAGGCATCGTCAGGCTCCACCGTGAGCAGCAGGGGGAAACCGTCGCGCTCGGCCAGTTGGCGGCCCCGCTCGGCGCGGGTCTCCGCCACGTCCCGGGTGTAGGTGCCCGCCACGCCCACGCCCGCTCGGTGCACCGCCAGCATGATGGCCGTGGCCTCGGGCTCCGCCTTCCGGAAGACCGTCTTCAGGAGCCACACCACGAACTCCTGGGTGGTGTAGTCGTCGTTGTGGAGCAGCACCTTCCACAGGCCCGGCTCCTTCACCTTCGCCCGCTTGCGGGTGAGGACCTGGCCATCCTGCTTCACCTGCCTGGCCATGGGAAACGCCTCCGGGGCATCAGGATAGCGGGTCAGGCTCCCGGTGCCGCGCCATCAATTGGAGGAAGCCCCCCCGCGCCAGCTCCCGCAGGAACAGCGCCGTGCGCACCGTGGTGTCGGGCTCTTCCGGGGAGGCCAGCGCCACGACCCGGGCCACCTCGGCCACGGTCCGCTCGCCGTCGCAGGCCTGCCACACCGCCGTGCCCCGGGCATCCAGCCGCACGCGGTAGACGGGCTTCTTCATCAGCCTCAGCAGCCAGGCCCAGCGCGGCGAGAGGATCTTGGGTCGGATCAGGACCACCGTGTCAGCCTCGCCGGGCTCTGAGGCGAGGGACTGGACGGGCACCGCCGCAAGGAAGGCTTCATCAGGAAAGGTCGTCATGGCTGGGGATTCCAGGCGGAGGGATAAAGCCAAGGCCCGGCTTGGCCGGGCCTTGGCGTGGGGACCCGGGGGTGTGCGCGCAGCGCGGCCCCCCCGGAGGACATCGGCTTAGAAATTGGCACTCGGCGGCGCGGGCTCGTCCGCCTCGCCAGCGTTGGCCAGCGGCACCTTCACGAGGTAGACCGCGATGCCCGCCAGGATCAGCAGGCTGATCCAGAACATGCCGGGCTTGGCGATGAGCTTGAAGTTCACCTCGAAGAAGGCCAGGGAGGCGAAGAGCAGGCCCACCAGGGCCTCGCCCGCGATGAGGCCCGCGGCCAGCAGCACGCCGTTGTTCTCGACGCGCACCTTCTGGGCCTCGTTCAGGCCGCGCTTGGCGCCGAACATCTCGACGGCGCCCTTGATCAAGCCGCCGAGGAAGATGGCGAAGGTCGTCTCCAGGGGCAGATACATGCCCACGGACACCAGCATGGGGCTCTTGACCTGCATGAGGATGAAGGCGAAGCCCATCATCATGCCGACGATGATCAGGGGCCAGGCCATCTTGCCTTCCACGATGCCGCGGCTGAGCAGCGCCATCAGGCCCGCCTGAGGCGCGGCCAGCTGCTTGGAGCCGAAGCCGGCATCCAGGGAGAGGACGGCCTTCTTCTGGTCCGCGGGGAGCTGCTTCACCTGGTCCAGCGAATACGTCTTGCCGTCAGGCGCCGTGACCACCTGAACCTGCTGGGCGGTCAGCTCGGCGATGCGCTTGGTGCTCTGGGCGGAGATGTCGCCCTCGTGCAGCACCATGAGGGGAACGAACAGCACCACGGACGCCAGCGCCACGCCGATGAGGTCGCCCACTTCCATGCGCCAGGGGGTGCCGCCCAGGATGTGGCCGGCCTTGAGGTCCTGCAGCATCTCGCCGGCGACGGCGGCGCTCACGCAGACGATGGCCGCCACGCCCAGCACGGCCGCGACGCCCTCCTGGCCCTTCACGCCGAGCACCACCATGACCAGGGCGGTGACCACGAGGGCGGTCAGCGTCAGGCCGGAGATGGGGTTGTTGCTCGAGCCCATGATGCCGACGAGGTAGCCGCTGATGGCCGCGAAGAAGAAGCCCAGGATGATCATGACCAGGGCCGCCACGAAGGAGGTCATGGCGCCCACCTGGAAGATCCGCCAGGTCACGAAGAAGGTGACGGCGGCGGCGAAGAGGATGCCGCCCACCACGTAGGTGAAGGAGAGGTCCTTGTTGATGCGGTCCACCACGTGCTCGCCGGCAGCCGCCTTCTTCACGTCGGAGACGGAGCGGGTGAGGCCCGTGGCCAGGCTCTTGCGCATCTTGAAGAGGGTGAAGCAGGCACCCACGAGCATGCCGCCGATGGCGATGGGACGGACGATGTACTTCCACACCGAGTAGGAGAGGGCGATCCAGTCGCCTTCGGGGGCGCCCTCAGGCAGCACGCCGGGGGCCAGGAAGTAGGTGATGATCGGGACCAGCAGGCCCCAGGCGATGATGCCGCCGGAGAAGTTCAGGGCGCCGAGCTTGGGCCCGATGATGTAGCCCACGCCCATGTAGGCCGGGCTGATGCCGGGGGAGCTGAGGAGCATGCCGCCCATGACCTTCGCCTTCCAGGTGGCGGCGAGGGTGATGGCCGAGGTCTTGAAGGCCACGAACTTC
>JAFJUR010000158.1 GCA_017859995.1 Holophagaceae bacterium
CACCGCCTTCGACAAGGCCGGGGCTTGGAGGGCGGACACCCAGAACTTCCTGGAGGCCACGGCCCTCGCCGTGCGCCTGGCGGGCCGGTCCCGGCAGGCTTCCTGGGTGGCCCAGGTGCACCCGCCGCGGGCATGAGCTGGGTTCGCGTCTTCGGCCCCGAGGGCCCATGCCCCGACTCTGTCCTGGCGGCGGAGCCAGTCGCCCGGCCTCGCACCGCCCTGCCGGTGCGTCAAGGGGAAGCGCAGCACCTGGCGGCGCACCTCGCCCGCCTGGAAGCCGCCGCCTGCGCCCTGGGCGAACCCACGGCATGGCTGCAGGACCTTGCCGGTCCCTTGGGCGAGTGGTTGAGCGCCGAGGCCGTCGCGGACGCGGCGCTGCGCCTGCGGCTCCACCCCGGGCAGCTGGAGGCCCGCCTGGAACCCCTTCCCACGGCCCCTCAGCCCTACCGACTGCTCGCACGACCCCATCCCCTGGGCGCGCGGCGGGGTGATCCGATCCTGGTCCACAAGGGGCTCTCAGGGTCCTGGGGGCGGGACCTGCTCGCCGAAGCGCACAGCCTTGGCGCCGAAGACGCGCTGCTGATCTGGCCCGATGGCACCCTGGCCGAAACGGCCATCGCCTCGATCTGCCTCGAGGTCGGAACGGAGCTGCGGGTTCCCCTGCCGGGAGGGCGCGTGGCCAGCCTGGCGGAGCGCCTGGAGCTGCCGAGATGGGCGGCCGCGCGGGGGCTCCGCAGGGTCGAGGCGCCGGTGACCCTCGAGGAGGCGGCGTTGGGGCAGCTCTGGTGCATGAATGCGCTCCGCGGGATCTGGCCGGCGACGATCCTGTGAGGACAGGGGCCCCGCTCGGGGCCAGACTGGCGGCTGTTGTAGGCTGGAAGCAGGAGGCAGCATGAGCACGGTGGCGGTGATCCTGGCAGCGGGGCTCGGCACCCGCATGAAGTCCAAGCTTCCGAAAGTCCTGCATCCGATCCTCGGCGATCCCTCCCTGCTCTGGGTGCTGCGGGCCCTGCCCGAGGGGCTCGGCGGCGCGGTGGTGGTGGTCCACCACGGGAAGGACCAGGTCCTCGCGGCCCTGGAGTCCTGGCAGAAGGCCGGCCTGCTCCCCTGCCCGGTCAGCACCGTGGACCAGGGCGAGCCCCTGGGGACGGGTCATGCGCTCCAGGTCTGCATCCCCGAGCTCGACCGGCTGAAGGCCACCCGGGTGGCCATCCTCTGCGGCGACGTGCCCCTCACCTCGCCAGCCACCGTCCGCCACCTCTGCGACGCCGAGGCGCTCGTGCTGGCCATGGACCTGACCGCACCCGGCTCGTACGGCCGGGTCATTCAGCATGCGGACGGCCGGCTGGCCGGCATCGTGGAGGCCAAGGACGCCACCGCAGAGCAGCTGGCAGTGAAGCGGGTGAATGGCGGAGCCTACGCCCTGCCCTGGCCTGCCCTGAAGACGGCCCTCCAGGGGCTGACGAACGACAACGCGCAGAAGGAGTACTACCTGACCGACGCCGTGGCGGCCGTCGCAAAGCAGGTGCCTGTGCCCGTGGAGAGCTGCGATCCCGAAGAACTGGCGGGCATGAACTCGCGGCTGGACCAGGCGGAGATCCAGGCGGCCGCCCAGCGGCGGATCCAGCGCCACTGGATGGAGGAAGGCGTCACCTTCCTCCATCCCGACAGCACGCTGGTGGGACCCCGCGTCCAGTTGTCGCGGGACGTGGTGCTGGAGCCCGGGGTCCGCCTCGAGGGCCGGGTCCAGGTGGGGGAAGGCAGCCGCATTGGCCAGGGGACAGTGATCCAGGACTCGATGTTGGGAGAGGGCGTAGAGGTTCGTCCCTACTGCGTCATCGAGCAGGCGGTGGTGGGTGGTGGTTCCAAGGTGGGACCCTTTGCACGGCTGCGTGAGGGCACCGATCTGGCCGAAGGCGTCCACGTGGGCAATTTTGTGGAGACCAAGAAAGCCCGCCTGCACCGGGGCGCCAAGGCCAACCACCTGGCCTACCTGGGCGACACGGAGATCGGCGAGGGCACCAACATCGGCGCGGGCGTGATCACCTGCAACTACGACGGCGTGAACAAGCACCGCACCACCATCGGCCGGAACGTCTTCGTGGGATCCGACACCCAACTGGTGGCTCCGCTCGTCATCGGCGACGGTGCGCTCATCGGGGCCGGCAGCACCATCACCAGGGATGTCCCGGGCGACGCCCTCGCCCTCAGCCGCACGCCGCAGACCTCGAAGGAAGGCGGGGCCTCCAAGCTCCGCCTCCGGCAGAAGCAGGGGAGTGAGGTAAGCTAGTCTTTTGCATCCGGAGCCCCATGGTCCTCACCTTCTTCGACAAGACCGGTGCCCGTGTACTCGGAGCGCTTGATCTCGCTGGGGACTTCGCCGTGCTGGCCGGGCGGACCTTCGCTGCCGTGTTCAGGCGTCCCTTCGACGGCAAAAACCTCCTCAACCAGCTGCAGGCCCTTGGGGTGAATTCCCTCCCGGTGGTCGTGCTCACCAGCCTCGCCGTGAGCATGGTGTTCGCGGTGCAGCTGGCCTTCGGCTTCCGCCAGTTCCAGGCCGAGGGCCTGGCATCCCAGGTGGAGGGCCTGGCCATCATCCGCGAGCTGGGGCCGGTCATCACGGGCCTCATGCTCTCGGGCCGCATCGGCTCAGCCATGGCCGCGGAGCTCGGCACCATGCAGGTCACCGAGCAGATCGACGCCCTCGAATGCCTGGCCACCGATCCCGTGCACTACCTCTTCGTGCCGCGGTTCCTGGCCGCCGTGGTGATGGTTCCCCTGCTGACCGTCATCTCCATCTACGTCGGCTTCTGGGGCGGCTACCTGATCCTCGTGGGTGTGGAGGGCCAGAGCGCCTACGTCTACGGCAACGAGTTCTACAAGCTCCTCGCCTTCCGCGACCTCCGCATCGCGCTCATCAAGGCCCTCGTGTTCGGGATGATCATCGCGCTGGTGGGCTGCTGGAAGGGCTACCGCACCCAGGGCGGCGCCGAGGGTGTGGGCAACGCGCCCACGAGCAGCGTCGTGACCAGCAGCCTGTGGATCCTCATTTCCGATTTCTTCCTGACCAAGCTTCTGTTGGTGTGACGGCATGGCCCTGATCGATGTCGTCAACTTGTCCAAGGCTTTCGGTCCGAAGGTCGTGCTGTCCAACGTGAACCTCCAGGTGCAGGAGGGCGAGAGCCTCGTGGTCCTGGGCGGCTCCGGCACCGGCAAGACCGTGCTGCTGCGCAACATCATGGGCCTGCTGACCCCGGATTCCGGGCACGTCGCGATCGAAGGCAAGATCATCGCGCAGCTGAAGCGGGAAGAGTTGTTCGAGGTCCGCCAGAGCATCGGCATGTGCTTCCAGATGGCCGCGCTGTTCGACTCCATGACCGTCTTCGAGAATGTGGCCTTCGCCCTGCGGAGGCACACCAAGATGACGAACGGCGAGGTGACCGCCCGGGTGGAGGAGTGCCTCTCCATGGTGGGCATGAAGGGCACCGACAAGCTCAAGCCGGCCGAGCTCTCCGGCGGCATGAAGCGGCGCGTGGGCTTCGCCCGGGCCATCGCCCTCAAGCCCAAGATCCTGCTCTTCGACGAGCCCACCACGGGCCTCGACCCCGTGATGACCGACGTCATCGGCCGCGTGATCCTGGACCTCAAGCACGAGCTGGGCGTCACCACCATCACCATCACCCACGACTTGAAATCGGCCTTCGAGATCGCCGATCGCATTGCCCTGCTGTTCCGAGGAGAGTGCATCGCCTGCGAGCCGCCCGCGGCCTTCAAGGTCAACCCGCACCCCGTCATCCAGCAGTTCCTGAGGGGGGACGCGGATGGCCCGTTCCTCCAGGACCCGCCCCCGCCCAAACGAAAAACTCAGGAGGCCCATTCATGAAGCTCGAAACCAAGGTCGGCCTCTTCTTCACCGGCGCCATCTTCCTGCTTGCGGTGCTGATCTTCCGCACCGAGAAGCTGGAGGTCGGCGGGAAGCGCAACCAATCCGAGCGGTTCACCTATTTCGACCAGGTGGCCGGCCTGAACCTGCAGAGCGCCGTGCGCATCGCCGGCGTGAAGGTGGGCGACGTCCGGACCATCGCCCTCGAGAACGGGAAAGCCCGCGTGGTGATCGGACTCGGCAACGAGATCCAGGTCTACCGGGACGCCACCGTGTCGCTCGGCTCCATCGGCATCCTCGGCGAGAAGTTCATCGACCTCGATCCCGGCCACAGTGCCAAGGGTCCCTTCCCCGACGACAAGCCCCTCCCCAGCAAGGCCGGCGTCAGCCTCGACAACCTCATGGAGACCCTGGCCGACATCGGGAAGAACGTGAAGGGCGTGACCCAGTCCCTGAACGAATCCATCGGTGGTGAACAGGGCCGTCAGAAGCTCGACGAGATCGTGGACAACATCCGCGTGCTCACCGCCGAGTTCCGTTCCATGGCCCAGGAGAACCACGGCGCCATCAACCAGACCATGGCCAATGTCGAGGCCATCACCTCCGACCTGCGGGACAAGCTGCCCAAGCTGGCGCAGCAGTTCGAGACCGTCGGCAAGAACCTCAACGCCATCCTCGAGGAGAATCGGCCGGAGCTGAAGGGCGTCATGGGCGACGTGCGCAAGCTGGCCCAGAGCTTCCAGGGCACCGCCGACAACCTGAAGACCCTCACCGACCGCATCAACAAGGGCGAGGGAACCATCGGCAAGCTGCTGAACGACGAGACCACCATCAAGAAGATCAACGAGGCCGTGGACAACGTGAACGGCCTGCTGGGCGGCTTCAACAAGATGGACTTCCGGCTCGACATGAGCGCGGCCCAGTGGGACAAGCGCAAGGACAGCCGCGTGGGCCTTGGCCTCGACATCGCGCCACGCCCGGACTACTGGTACGCCCTGGGCTTCGCCTCCACGCCGGACGGCAAGATCAGCGAGAGCACTCGCACCGTCACCAAGCTCGATCCCGTCACCGGCCAGCCGGTCTCCGTCCTCGAGAAGAGCAAGTTCGTGACCACGGACCAGAGCTTCACCGTCTCGGCCCAGTTCGCCAAGCGACTGGGTCCGGCGGTCTTCTCCGCGGGCATCGTCGAGAACAAGGGCGGCGGCGGCGTCGAGGTGCGGACCCTCGACGACGACAGCCTCCGATTCGGCATCCTGGCCTACGACTTCACCAAGCGCGACGACAAGCCCAATCCTCGCTACCGCTTCACCACCAGCTACCAGTTCTGGAAGGGCGCCTACATCCAGGCCGGACTCCAGGATTTCGGAAACAAGGACCTGCGCACGGTCTTCTTCGGTGGCGGCCTCCGCTGGAAGGACGATGATCTTAAGAAGATGGTCGGACTTGCTGGAGCCTCGAAGTGATGAAGGAACCCCGCGCCTTGCCCATCCCCGGCCCCCTGCCGGTGGAGCGGGGCGCGCTGTTCCTCTGGGTGCGCCGGGGGCTTCCCCTGGCCGCCGCCGCCCTGGGGTTCGCCTCCGCCGCGCTGCATGATGCGGGGCGGGGCTGGTGGATGCTCCTCGGCGTGGGCGCCCTGGCAGCCGCCTGGCCCAGCTTCATCCGGGGCGAGGCCTACGGACGCAACCGGGCCGCCATCATGCGCCAGGACACCCTCTGGGCCAACGCACTCCGTCCTCTGGCCCGATGGCTGCGCCTGGAAGACACCTGGATCCTCTCCTTCTGCGGCTACAACAACCAGCGGGTGCGCGAGGCCTTCTCGTCGCGCCAGGCCAAGCGAGCCCTCATCCTGCTGCCCCACTGCATCCAGATGGCCCGTTGCAAGGCGGGCATCCTCGATGACCTGCAGGCCTGCTACGACTGCGGCCTCTGCCCCGTGGGCGACTACATGAACGCCGCCCTCCTGAACCGGTGGGAAGGGCGCATCACCAACCGCAGCCACAAGGCCTATCGCGAGGCCCGGGAGTACCGGCCCGACCTGGTCGTGGCCGTGAGCTGCACCGACCGGCTGCTCAAGGGCCTGACCAAGATGCCCGAGATCCCATGCTATGTGGTGCCCCTCGCCCTGCCCCACGGCATGTGCGTCGACACCGACTTCAGCGTGCCGCACCTGTTCGCTGCCATGGAAAGCCTGGTCCAGCCCCTGCCGGCCGGAGCCAAGGTCCAACCCCTGGTCCGGGAGGCCTGAGGATGACGGAAGCCGGGGGTCCGCAGGGGTTCCGGCTGCGCAGGCGCCTCGCGCGCCTCATGGGCGAGCGGCCCATGGCCTACCTCCTCCACCTGCGCCCCCTGGAATGGCCGATCATGACGGCCCACTTCCTGCTGGGAACCCTGCTGGCCGCTGGCCTGGACCTGCCCGGCAAGGCTTCGCTACTCGGCTGGTTCGTGTTCGTGGCCCTGATGAACGGCGGCACCCTGGCCATCAACAGCGCCTTCGACCAGGACGAGGGGGACATCGGCTACCTGAAGGCGCCGCCCCGGCCGCCCGAGCACCTGGCGGCCTTCTCGGCGGTGCT
>JAFJUR010000159.1 GCA_017859995.1 Holophagaceae bacterium
CCGCATGGACGAATGGCGCGTCATCAGCCAGAAGGTGCCCTCGGTCGAGCTCTACCCCGCCTCCACCCTGCTCCCCGGCGAGACGCCCCAGGGCGTGAACCCCCGGGAGAGCCGCCTCCTGGCCCTGGCCACCGGCTACTACACCGTGTCCGAGCTTTCCGAGCTGACCCAGAAACCCGTGCTCACCGTCGCGAAGGATCTGTACGGCCTTGTCATGGCAGGGCATGTGGTGATGAAGGGCATCCGTTCCGGCAAGCCGGCGAAGGTCGAGGCCCCGGCCCCGGTCGCGGCCCCCGCTGCCGAACCCACGCGGGACCTGATCCCTGTCTCGACCCTGCTCGGCGGGGGATCCGCCTCCGGCCCGGTCGTGCCCGAATCCCGGGAGGACGAGACGGCCATCGTGCGCATCCAGGCGCCGCCGCCGGTGCCCCGCATGCAGGGCTTCCCTGAAAGCGAGGAGCCCCTTCCCGAGACCGTGGGCGGCGGCTTTGCGGGGGGCGAACCGCCCCTGGTGGCGCCCAAGCCCGCCGCGGCGCCGGTGGACGACCCCCAGCGCATGGTGAAGCTGATGAACTTCACCCAGCGCATCGCCCAGGCGGCCAAGATGGTGCTGCCCGAGGGCCAGCACGAGATGGTCAACCGGCTGCAGGCCAAGGCCACCCAGCAGATCATCTCCGGCGATGGTCCCGAGGCCGTGAAGGGTCTCGCCCTGGCCATCAGCCGCGGCGCGGTGGATGCGGGCTGCGACGCGGACATGGTGCGCACCCTGAATACCCACCTGAAGGCCCTCTTCACCACCAAATAGGTCGCCCCGATGACTTCGCGCTTCTTGACCGGCCTGCTGGCCTCGATGCTTCTGCTCTGCTCAGGCTGCAAGGAGACCGACACGGCCTCGGGCGGAACCACAGGCGTCGCCCTCTACGCCTTCGATTCCACCACCAGCAAGGTGTTCGTCTGGAAGGACCTGAACACCCTCTACGACAGCGCCACGGCTCCCGCGCCCGATTTCCAGCTCAGCTCCACCCTATTCGGGAAGGTGACCGACCTGGCCTGGGGTGGGCTCTGCTTCGATGGCCAGCGGGGCACGCTCTACCTGGTATCCGAGACCGGCACCATCGTGCGCGTGAAGAACATCCGCTCCCAGTCGGGCACTGTGCCCAACGCGGAAGTGGTCTCCTTCGCCCTGTCCAGCACCGGGCGGCTGACCAACGGGAAGTTCGGCCAGGTCAGCCTGGACGCCGCGACCGACACCCTCTACATCACCGAGAACGGCGACAGCAACACCCAGATCTGGGTGGTGGCCAGCGCGAGTTCCCATGCCCAGGACGCCTCCATCGCCCTGCAGGCACTCCAGATGAGCGGGGATTCCGGCGGGTACGGCGTGGCCGCGGCTGCCGGCGTGGTGTACGCCTTCATGGAGGATGGCGGCACGGTGGGCATCGATGCCCTCACGGGCCCGCGCCTGCGCAAGGGAACCACCTCCGCCTTCGATCCCACCCAGGTGATCCTGGGCAGCACCACCGCCCTCGGCATCTATGGCTCCCTGGCCCTGGACACCGGCCATGGCTACCTCTTCGTGGCCCGGCACAACACGGACGCGGCAAGCACCGAGGCACCCATCCAGGGGTTCCGCACGGGGCAGTTCGGCCTGTCCTTCGACCAGGCCCCCGCCCTCACCCTCGGCAGCGCCACGGGGCAGGCGGACTTGCGGGTTCTCTCCCATCCGGGCACCAAGGACTGGCTGCTGGGCCTGCGCGGCCAAGGCGCCACTGGCTTCGGCACGATCTATCTCTGGAAATCGCCCCTGGCGGGCACCGCGGCCAAGGAGATCACCGTGTCTCCGGCCGGGTCCGAGATCAAGGGCGTGGCGGTGGACGGGAACGCCTCGTGACAGGCCTGCGCCTGCTGGGCCTGCTGCTCCAGGACGTGCTGCGCGACCTCTACCGGCACCGGGGCCAGTATGTCCTCGCCGTGCTCACGCTGGCCTCGGGCCTGCTGCTGGCGGGCGGCGGCCTGCTGCTGGTGGAGAGCCTCGACCGGTTCGTGGGCCGGCTCGAAGGCATGGCGAAGATCGTGGCCTATGCCGCCGAGGGCAAGACGCTGGACGAGACCGAGGCGCGCCTGCGCCGGGATCCGCGCTTCAGCGAGGTCCGCCGCATGTCGGCGGAGGAGAACCGCAAGCGCTTCATGTCGGCCACGCGGGAGGCCGGCCTGCTGCTCGAAAGCGCGGGCAAGGACGCCCTGCCCGAGAGCCTGGAGCTGAGCCTCCGCCAGGACCTCGCAAGCGGCGGCCGGGGCGTGGAAGTGGGCGAAAGCCTGCGCGGCCTGCCCGGCGTGGGCGACGTCCTGGTGGATCAGGAACGCCTGGAGAACCTCCAGCGCATGGCGCGGATGCTCCGGTCCGCCCTGGCCACGCTGGGCGTGGTGCTGCTGCTGGCAGCCGGATTCGCCACGGGCAACGTGATCCGCATGAGCATCCTCGCCCGGGAAGAAGAGATCACGATCATGCGGCTGGTGGGCGCCTCGGAGAACTTCATCCGCACGCCGCTCCTCCTGGAAGGCGCCTTCCTGGGCCTGGGCGGCAGCCTGATCGCGCTGCTGGGCCTCTTCGGCCTGTGGCTGCCCCTCTCGCGCGGCTTCGGTGGCCTCTCGCCCATGCTGGTCGAGCTGGCGCGCCTTGGCTTCTTCTCCTGGGGCAGCATGCTCCTCCTGGCCGCCGTGGGCGCGGCCACCGGCGCCCTCGGCGCCCTGTGGGCCTTCTGGGCCACCCGGAAGGCCCAGCGCGAGGAGGAAGCGCTGATGGAAGGGGCGGGCTGAGGCTCCAGCCCGGATTTGTTCAGGCCTTCCACCGCCGGGGATCGTCCTCGCGCAGGCCGAGCTGATCCAGCACGCGCGTGGCGAAGGTGTCGAAGAGGTCGGCGAGTTCCTTCTGCCCGCTGTAGTAGCCAGGCATGATGGGCATCACCACCGCGCCGGCGTCGTGGACCCGGAGCATGTTCTCGAGGTGGATGCGGTTCAGGGGCGTCTCGCGCAGGCAGAGCACCAGCGGCCGGCGCTCCTTCAGGCACACGTCCGCGGCGCGGCTCACCAGGGATTCGCTCACGCCCGCGGCGATGCGGCCCAGGGCCCCGGCGCTGCAGGGCAGGATGACCATGCCGTCGTGCCGGTACGACCCGGAGGAGATGTCGGCGCCCAGGTCGCGCTCGTCGCGCAGGCCCACCTTGGGCAGGGCCGCGAGGTCCTTGGGCGTCAGGCCCGTCTCATCGAGCAGGCAGCGCTTCCCGGTGGGCGAGAGCAGCAGCGCGACGCTGTCCACCGCCGGGCTGGCGGACATGCGGCGGAGCACCGCCACGCCGAAGGCCGAGCCGGAGGCGCCTGTGATTGCGAGGGTGAAGCGGAGGCCCATGGTCAGCTCACTCAAAGGCGGGACGGTAGCTGCAGAAGAAGATGGCATTGAAGAACACGCGCCGGGTGAAGGGCGTCTGGGCCCGGAAGACCGGATCGCCCGCCATCAGGATCACCGCGCCCTGGCCGGACTTTTCCCGCACGGCGTAGGCGCTCTGCTGCAGCCTGGCTTCCAGGGGTTTGGGCAGGAGGCCGGAGACCTTGAGATCCTCCTTCGCGAAGAACAGGGGGTTCTCGCCGCCGGGGCTCAGCTCGAGGATGGGGTTGTTCGTGTCGAGCACGGCGGCGCCCCGCCCGGCGTGCAGGCCCCAGGCCAGTGGATGTGAGCCGTCCACCCGGACCTTCAGGTAGGCGCCCGGGATGCTCTCCTCGAGGGCGCGGTCCTCCCGCTTGTCCCAGGGGCGCACGAGGTCGGCGGAGTCAGCCTTGGGAGCTTCGCGCTTGGGGTCCTTCTCCTTCAGCCGGGCCTCCTCGGCGGCCTTGGCCAGCAGGTGGTACCCGGTGGGCGTGAGCCCGGCCCGGGAGGCGTAGGCCGCGCCGCCCTGGAAGGCCAGCAGGTTGCCGCCGTCCGCGATCCAGGCTTTCAGCTTGCCCGCGCCGGATTCGCCCAGCACCTGCTGCCAGGCCTTGCCCTGGGCGCCGTCGTCCACCAGCACCACGTGGGTGAAGCGGGCCAGGGCGGCACCCGCGAGGCGATCCGCGCGCAGCTGCACGAAGGGCAGGCCGGCCTCGGTGAGGGTGTGCGCCAGGGCGCCGAAGGCCGTGGGATTGGCCGGGCGGTCCATGAGCACGGCGAGGCGCGGCGTCTTCAGGATGACGGTGCGGTTGGAACCGAGGTCGGGGCCCGCCTCCGTCTGGGCGGTGTCGGTGGGCAGCACGCGGTGGCGGTTGAGGCGGGCCAGGGCTTCGAGCCGGGCCCGGAGACCGGGTGGATTGGAGCGGTTCGGGAGGATCACCGTGCCCGCCGGAAGCTTCTGGCCGCGCAGCACGGCGGGTTCCGCCAGGGCCGTGGCCCGGAAGCCCTCCTGCAGCAGGGCGGCGAGGGTGCGTTCCTGGCCTTCCTCGCCGCCGGGCAGCAGGTAGCCCCAGCGGGCCTCGGGCAGGGCCACGGTGTCGCCAACCTGGAGGGGACCGGTTCCCACCCGTGGGCGGGTCTTCGCGTGCCAGGCGGGCACGTGGAAGGCCAGGGGCAGGCTCCAGGCGGTGGTGTCGTAGGTGGGCTTGGGCCCCATGTGGGCCTCAGCTTCCAGCAGGGCCTGCGCCAGGGCGCCCCGCGGCTGATCCAGGGGCACCAGGTAGCTGCCCGCGGGCAGGCCGGTCGACGAGGCGAGGCCGATGGGTTCCAGGCCAGCGAGGGGCAGGTCGGCCGTGGTCCGCAGCACCTCGATGCCGTTCTGCTCCAGCAGGGCCACCAGGGCCCGGGCCCGTCCAGGGTCGTCCCCTTCGGCCAGCAGGAAGGCGCCGGCCCGGTCGCCCAGGGCCGTCCGTTCGCGCCGCGCGCTCTGGAAATCCCAGAGCAGGGCCTGGCGTCCGTTTGCGGCGGTGGCGACGGTGGCCAGGCTGGCGGCGGTGTGGCGCCGGATGCGGGCTTCCAGGGTGAGCACCTCGCCGTCGAGGCGCTTGTAGGCGAGGCCGCCCTGGCCCGCGACCTCGAAGGTCATGCCCACGGCGCCCTGGAAGGTGGGCCAGGTGTCGCCGTAGCCGGGGTAGAAGAGGTCGAAGACGTCCTTGGAGAAGTAGGCCCAGCCCTCGGCGTCGAAGGCCTTCGCCACGGCCTGGCCGAAGGTGGTCTGCCAGCGTCCCGCGTGGGCGGCGGGCAGGGCCTCGTGGATGGGCTGCATGGTGGGGGGGAAGTAGTAGCTGGCCTCGGCCCACATCTCGTGGAAATCCCCCGCCACCTGGGGGTTCCACTCGAAGAACGCGCGGGTCTTGGCGCGGGTCTCGCCCTGGGCCTGCCAGGCCCAGTCGCGGTTCAGGTCGAAGATCCGGTGGTTGAAGCGGCCGCCGGGCCAGCGGGCCGTGTTCTGCGCGTCCAGCGGGTCGTGCACGTTGAAGGGGGTGGAGGCCTCGGCCACCGATTGCAGGTGGCGCGCCCGGCCGTCGGGATTCTGGGTGAGGTCCAGCAGGAGCACCACGCGCTCCAGCTGCTGGCGTACCTCCGCGCTGCGGGCGGCGGCGAAGTGGTAGGCCACGGCCAGCGCGGCCTCGGAGCCGGAGGCTTCCGAGCCATGCACGGAGTACCCCAGCCAGACGAAGGCGGGGCTGGTCTCCGCGATCCGCCGGGCTTCCTCCTCGGAGCAGCGCCGGGGGTCGGCCAGCTTGGCGTTCAGGGCCTTCAGCTCATCCAGGCGCTTCAGGTTCTCCGGAGCGCTGATGACCAGAAGCACCTGCTCGCGACCCTCCTCGGTGAGGTTCTGGGTGGTGATGCGGACCCGGTCGGGCGCGGCGGCGGCGAGGCTTCGCGCGTAGGCCACCAGGGCGTGGTGCGGCGTATAGCGGGCGCCGAGGTCGGGCTGGGGCACCTCAGGCCGGTGGTCCGCCATGGGCAGCAGTCCCGCCGGAAGGCCCGCTGCCAGCGGAAGGGCGGAGACCAGGGTGCAGAGCAGGGCGCTGAGGGGTCGAGTCACCATGGTCAGGCCAGGTCCAGGAAGGCCGGACCGGCCTGGGTGATGGAGCCCGCGCCGAAGGTGATGAGCAGATCGCCGCTGCGGGTGAGGCGCTTCAGGGCCTCGGGGAGATCCGCCACCCGGCCCACGAGGTGGACCTCCTTCTGGCCGTGGGAGCGCAGCGCTTCTGCCACGGCGGCACCGTCCACGCCCTGGATGGGCTGCTCGCCGGCGGGGTAGATCTCGGTCACCACCACGGAATCGGCCTCGAAGAAGGCGGTCCCGAATTCCTCGAGCAGGGCCTTCGTGCGGCTGTAGCGGTGGGGCTGGAAGGCCGCCACGATGCGGCGGTCGGGGAACCCC
>JAFJUR010000045.1 GCA_017859995.1 Holophagaceae bacterium
GCAGTGGCGGCAACGGGCCTCGTAGGCCTCGGCCGCTCCCACCAGCACTTGCCCTCCGGTCCGGACCATGCGCTGGGTGCGCCCCGCCAGCGCGCCGCACACCATGCAGATGGCCTGCAGCTTCGTGACGTATTCCGCCTTGGCGAGGAGGATCGGCATGATGCCAAAGGGCTCGCCGTTGGAATCCTGGTCCAGGCCGCCGGCGATGACCCGCACGCCCCGTCCGGCGAGGTTCTCGATGATCGCGATGATGCCCTCGTCCATGAACTGGACTTCGTCCAGGGCCACCACCTGGGCCTCGGGATCCAGGTGGCGGGCCAGCTCCACGCTGTCCTTCACGGGAATCGCCTCGTGCTTGCGCTGGCTGTGGCTGGCGATGGCGGAGGCATCGTAGCGGTCATCCAGCGCCGGCTTGAAGACCTGCACCTTCTGCTTGGCGATGACCGCCCGGGTGATGCGCCGGATGAGCTCTTCGGATTTCCCGGAGAACATGGGGCCGCAGATCACCTCCAGGGAACCCTGGCGCTGATGGACGAACATCGGAAATCCTTACTTCTGGGGCCGCAGATCACCTCCAGGGAACCCTGGCGCTGATGGACGAACATCGGAAATCCTTACTTCTTGGTGGCGGGCGGAGGTGGCGGAGCCGGGCTGACGGGGGCGGCGGGCCCCATGGGATCAGGAAGCTTCGAGAGGTCCGGCACGGGGTTCATTCCGTCCAGGGGCCTGCCGAGGTCCTTCGCCAGCATGACACCTCCGTCCTTCGGCGAGGCCATCCGAAGCGCCCAGGCCTGTCGGAGGCGGGTGGGCCCTTCGGGAACGACCCGCACGTCCACGGGCTGGAGGCTGGCCAGGCCCATGTTCACAGAGCCTCGCTGATGGGGCACGTAGAGGGCCAGGGGCACCAGGAATGCCAGGGCCACGGCGGGCCACAGCAGGGGGCTGGCCTCCCACTCTTTGGGAGCCAGATCTGGATGCCCGTCGGTCACCCAGGGCCGCACCACCTTCGGCGCCTCCCCCGTGATGGGTTCCAGGAGGCCCGAGTCGATCAGGTCCGCGATGGCCTTGCAGGTGTCCAGTTCCTCGTAGCGGCTGACCTGGATCACATCCTTGATGCTCTGGGCGTGGTCGAAGTACGAAAGCACCATCTCCTGTTCGTGGGTGAGCCCTGAGGAGCCGTGCTGCATCTGCCCCTTGCCGTCCAGCAGCTGAGCGACATCCCGGTCGATGTCGAGGTGCAGGGCCTGGGCCTGGGGCGACTTGCCGAGGGGCGTGTCCATGCCGGGCAGGCGCCGTTCCACCTCAGGCCACTCGTCCTGGATGCGGGCGGCCTCCATGAGCACCGTGTCCACCGGAATCGGCACGAAGTGTTCCCGGTCGAGGTCCGGCGGCAGCATCGAGTCGAACCGGTAGTCCCCCTCCACCCAGCGGAAGGTGCGGTGGAGGATGGAGGTGGCCTGATTGAAGAGGGCGTCCTGCAGATCGGAAGGCGTGACCTTGCCGCTTTCCAGCAGCAGCGTGCCCATGCGCTTGAGGGTCTGCCGCTGCACCTGGACCATGCCCAGCAGCTCCTCGCCCGTGAGGCGGCCCAGGCGCACCAGCATGGTGCCGAGGCGATCCTCCATGCGCACCTGGTTGGAGTCGCAGCCGACAATCTCGCCGTTCTCGAAGAAGACCTTCACGAACTCCTGGCCCTGCGAAAGGACCAGGGTGCCGTTCTTTCCCTGGATCTTGATCATGTTGAACAGGGAGAAGAGGTCGAAGTCCCGGAGGGATCCTTCCAGCGCCATCTCAGGCCCTCCTCAGAATCAGCTTCAGCCAGGAACGAAGGTAGAACAGGCCCACCAGCCCGGCGCCGACCGCGAGCCAGGTGGAGGTGGGATCGGCGAGGATCTCGCCCGGGTACCGCACCGAGCGGCCCGTGGCAAGCACCATGCCCACCGCCAGGCAGAAGGGCAGGAACTCCAGGAGGCCTTCCCGTGTCTCGCCGAGGAAGGCGAGATCGCAACCCGGGAGCAGCACGATGAGGGACTTGTGGATCCACCGCGTGGCCTGCTGATGGTCAGCCACCTCGTCGAGCTTCTTCCGCCGGTTCTCGGCGTGAAGGCCGTCCCGCAGCACGAAGAGGTGGTGGCACTTCGGACACACCTCCACATCCGGGCTGTCCGTCGTGTGGAAGGGCTCGCCACACCGGATGCACTGGGTCGGATGGGCCATGCGGACACTGGCCCGCACCCTGGCCAGGAAGGCGATCAGGCCCAGGATGGGCAGCAGGAGCGCCACCAGGAACGCGGGCTGGGTGAGGTGGAAGGTCCCCACGTCCTTGGGGCCGCCGGCGGCGTCCATGAGGGCCTGCACCCGCTGCGGGGTGTCCGGCAGGGGCATGGGGTAGGTGCGCACATCCTTCTGGGCATCATTCAAGGCGATGAGCAGCGCGTAGCCCTCGGGCGAGGCCGCCTGGGCCTCGTCGCGCTTCGACGCGCCAAGGGCCGTGTCCAGGCGGTTGAAGGCCAGGATGCTCTGGTTGAGGAGCACCTCCATCTTCGGCCCGGCCAGGAGGGCGAGGTCGAAGGTCTTGTCGGCCCCGGCCGCATCGCCGGACTGGGACTTGGCCACACCGAGGTTGTTGAGCACTTCCGCCTGGTCGGGATGGCGGCCCACCAGTTCCTGGAACGTGGCCTCGGCGGCCTTCCATTCGCGGTTCTGTAGCTGGGACCAGCCCTGGAGGAAGGCCTGGTCGGAGGGGGGCAGGAACCGCAGGGCCGAGGCGGGCACGGGCTGGACCTGGGGCTGCATCTGAAGCTTGAGCACGCTGGGCTGAGGCTCTCGCGCGGCCCAGGGCTCCAGCAAACCCAAGGCGGGGTGAATCAGCTGGAGGAGCAGGATGAAAACCGTGACCTTGACCTCCGGCGCCAGCAGGAAGGGAGCGAGCAGGAACAGCCAAAGGATGGCCGCGACCATGGGATCGAGCCCCAGAATCACGGGGCCCGCCAGGATCAGGGCGCCGATCAGGGCGGTCGTCACGGGAGACTGTCCGCGGCGCTTGAGCGGCTCCTCCCACAGGTGCCGCAAAACATTGCGGTAGCGCAGCCCCATGGTTAGGGCCCAGCCCCAGAGCAGCAAGGTGGCCGCGAGACGGATCATGCCCAGGTGCTGGATCAGCCAGAGCCAGCGGTGCGCCGGATGATCCAGGCGCAGCCGGGTCAGGCGGAGCAGCTCGGGCACGCTCCACAGCCAGCCCTGAACGCCCTGCTGGCGCATGAGGGTGATGCGGGTGCCGAGCAGGGTCGGGTGGTCGGGCGCCCAGCGTTCCACCGCCTGGAGCGCTTCCAGGCCGAGGCTGGCCCGCCCGGCCATGCCCTGCTGGCGCGCCCAGACGGCCATGGCCTCGACGAGGGGGGCCACATCCAGGGTGGAGTAGTTGCGTCGTAGGGCCTCCACGTCGAGCTGGGCGGCGCGCACGGCGTCGGCGTCCCCCTTGGCAAGGGCCGCCATCAGATGCTGGGCGCGGTGGCTGAGGGCGATGGCGGGGAGCGGCTCCGTCGCCTGCGGTGCCGCCGGGACCGGTGCGGCTGGAGCCGGCGCCGGCGCGGCGACCGTGAACCAGGCGGCCGCGATCACCAGGGATGCGGCCCGGAAGGCCTTCCAGAATCCCATGCCGTTCCTCCTCGTGTTCATGGCTTCGGGGCCCCGGGCACGTCCGCGCTGGGTTTCAGATCCATCGCCCGCATGCGGAGCTGGTACAGGATTTCATCGATCTGGGCCGTTTCGGAATCCGTGCGGGCCCCTTCCGTCTTGGCCTTCAGGACATCAAGCAGGTCCACATAGAACCGCGCCACCGCAGGGTTCGCGGGAGGCGCCTCCTTCACCATCGGGTGCGGAACCCCCATGGAGAGCAGCGCCTGCTCCGCCAGGAGGTGCATCAGGGCCGTCAAGGATGCTTCCGGCACCGCAGGGTTCATGGGCTACCTCAAACACTTTCAGGAGTTGTCTGCGGGGAAGCCTACCACAGCCCGAATTTTCCTGCATCCGGCTTGGAATCCTGCCCTTTTCCAGGGCTGAAAGACCGGATGAGGTCGCCTTTTGACGAAAAGCACTCGGCGCCAGGGCGGCCCTGTGGAACGATGGATGGGTTTGGAGGAAGCCCCATGCGTCGCCTCGTTCCCGCCCTCATGCTCCCTGCCCTCTGCCTCTCCGTCCAGGCGGAACAGACGGGCCGCATCTCTGGCAAGGTCCTCGACAAAGAGGGCAAGCCCGTTCCCGGCGCCAAGGTGAACCTCAAGCGCACTGACCGCAACTGGAGCAAGGACCTCTTCCCCGACAAGAAGGGGAACTTCCTGCAGGTCGGCCTGGAGCCCAAGGACTACATCATGACGGTGTCAGCCGAGGGCTTCGTCGAGCAGAAGGAGCCGATCAAGATTCCCCTCGCAGACGTGATCGTGAAGAACATCACCCTGCTGACCCCCACGGAAGCCCGGACCCAGGCCATCGCCGGCGGCGGCCAAGGTGCAGACGACCCCGGCGCGGCCCTCGACTCCGAAGGCCGCGATGCCTTCAACCAGGCCATCCCCTTCTACAACGACGGCAAGTACGACGAGGCCCTGCCCCTCGTCGAGAAGGCCTACAAGACCCTGGTGGACGCCAACGAGAAGCTGAAGGACGATCAGGCCAAGGCCGAGCTGGCCCCCGAGATCATCAAGGTCGAGCGCGTGCTGGGCATCTGCCTCGCCCAGGCCGGCGCCAAGAAGGAAACCGCCGAGCCCTACCTCCTGAAAGCCCTGGAACGCAACGCCAAGGACGAGCGCGTGGTGATCGGCCTGGTCGAGGTCGCCAAGGCCAAGGGCGACAAGGCCGCAGAAACGAAGTACACGGCCCAGCTCGAGGCCCTGCAGGGCCCCAACCCAGACGTGATCTACAACAAGGGCGTCGAGGCTTTCAACGCCGGCAAGTCCAAGGAGGCCAAGGCCCAGTGGCTGAAGGCCCTGGAGATTGCCCCCACCTACGCCGAGGCCCACTACATGCTGGCCATGGTCGAATTCGGCGAGAACAACCTGAAGGGAACCAAGACGCACCTGGAGAAGTACCTGGAGATCGCCCCCACCGGGAAGAACGCCGCCACCGCCAAGGAAATGCTGAAGGATCCCTCGCTCAAGAAGATCAAGTAGGGTTCCACCATCCCGAAACAGCAAGGGCCCCGACCGGGGCCCTTGCTGTTTCGGGATGGTCCGCCTACTTCAGCTCGAGACTGATGGGGCAATGGTCTGAGCCCAGCACGTCGGCGTGGATCCGCGCGTCCTTCACCTGGGCCAGCAGGGGCCGGCTGGCGAGGAAGAGGTCGATCCTCCATCCCACGTTCCGCTCCCGCGCCCCGCCCCGGGCCGTCCACCAGGTGTAGAGGCCGGGCACGTCGGGGTTGCGCTCCCGCAGCACGTCCACCAGGCCCGCGCCCAGGTAGAGCTTGAAATCCTCGCGCTCCTCGGGCGTGAAGCCAGGGTTCTTCGTGTTGTCCTTGGGCCGGGCCAGGTCGATCTCTTCCGGCGCCACGTTCATGTCGCCCGTGAGGATCACCTGGTCGCCCGCCGCATGGTGCTTCGCCACGATGGCGGCGAGGTCCTTCGCGAACTGCCGCTTGAAGGGCAGCCGCACGAGGCCCTGGGAGGCATTGGGGAAGTAGCCGCCGATGAAGACGAGCTTGCCCTTCCGGGAGACGATCATGCGGCCTTCGGCGTCGTACCCCTCGATGCCCAGCCCCTTGGCGTGGCTGAAGCCCAGCTCCTTCTTCGAGAGCGTGGCGGAGCCCGCGTAGCCCTTCTTGCTGGTGGCCGGGTACCAGCAGATGTCGTAGGCGCTCTCCAGCTGGCGGCGCACCCCCAGGTCAGCCTCCTCCCATTCGCAGCGGATTTCCTGCAGGGAGAGCACGTCGGGCTCGGTCGCTTCCATCCAGTCCATGAAGCCCTTCTTCAGGACCGAGCGGAAGCCATTCACATTCCAGCTGTAGAAGCGCACGGATCCTCCTTCACAGGGCGGCCAGGGCCTCGTAGGCCGCGGCGTCGAAACCGATGATCATACCCGTTCGGTGCACGAGGATGGGCCGCTTCAGCAGGTTGTTGTCCTGGACCATCAGCGCGATGGCCTCGGCCTTGGTGAGCCGGCGGTCCTTGAGGCCCAGTTCCTTGTATTTGGGACTCCTGGTCCCCAGCACGGGACCAGGATCCGCCGGCAGCAGTCGCGCCAGCTCCGCGGCCTCGAGCGGCTTCTTGAAGTAGTCGCGCACCTCCACGTCGAGGCCCAGTTCCGCGAGCTTCGCCCTGGCGTTCCGGCAGGTGGTGCAGCTCGACTTCATCCAGAGCACCGGCTTCACAGTTCCTCCACGAAACGGTCCAGCAGCCGGTCCGTCCGCCAGCGCAACCAGCCGAACCACAGGAATCCCATCCAGCCCTTCATGCGGCCCTCCAGGCGCAGGTGGGCGCCCTTGGGATCCGGCCGCAGGGTGAGCTGGCCAGATTCCTCGGCGCCGGCCAGGGCGCGGGTCCAGCGGAGGACGAGGCCATCGCCGGCTTCCTCGGCGGCGGTCCAGTCTCGCAGCGCGTGGAGGCTCTTGAAGGCCTCCGGACCGCCGCGGAGCCGCCCCACGACGTGGTCGTAGGGCGCGTCCGTGAGGACCTCGGCCTCGAAGCTGAAGACCGGGCGCTTCACTTCACCAGGAACCCGGGCTGGGCGTCCTCGGGCGGCGCCACCAGGTACGGCTTGCTGGCGTTGTCGCTGGCGGCGAGGAGCATGCCGTGGCTCTCGATGCCCATGAGCTTCCGGGGCGCCAGGTTGGCCACCACCACCACGAGCCGCCCCAGCAGGTCGGCGGGCTCGTAGGCCTTGCCGATGCCGCCCACGATGGTGCGCTGCTCCAGGCCGATGTCGACCTTCATCTTGATGAGCTTGTCGCTCTTGGGCACGCGCTCGGCCTCGAGGATTTTCCCGACGCGAAGGTCCACCTTGAAGAAGGTGTCGGCATCGACAGTCTCGCGGAGCTCGGGCACATCCAGGCTGGGCTTGGGTTCAGCCGGGGTCTCCGGGGGAAGCAGGTCGTTCAATTCCTTCTCCTTGTCGATGCGCTGGAACAGGGGTTTGGGATCGCCGATGGGGCCGATGGCGGGGCCATCGAGGGCGAAGCCGTGGAAGGTCGTCTCGGCCACCTGGGTGCTGTGGCCCAGGGATTCCCAGAGGGTCTGGGCGAGGCCCGGCATCACCGGCGCCACCAACAGAGCCGTGGCCCGCAGGGCCCGGTAGAGGTTCGCCAGCACCGCGTCGAGCTTCGGATCGTTGGCGGGGTCCTTGGCCAGCTTCCAGGGCTCGGCCTTCACGATGTAGCCGTCGAGGGTGCGGAGGTAGGTCCACAGCGCCTCCAGGGCCCCGTGGAAATCGTTGGCCCGGGCCTTCTCCAGATACTCCGGGAAGACCTCGAGCAGTTGGCTCGCCATGGCCTGATCCAGGTCGTCGAAGGTGGCGGGCATGGGCACCACGCCGCCGCGGTAGCGCTGGATCATGCTGAGGGTGCGGGAGGCCAGGTTGCCCAGGCCGTTGGCCAGGTCGGCGTTGAGACGGTCCATGAAGCCCTCGAAGCTGAAACCGCGGTCATGGCCCACCTGCATGTCCCGCATGAAGTAGAAGCGCAGGGCGTCATTGCCGAAGCGCAGCAGGGTGTCGGGGCGCACCACGTTGCCCTTGCTCTTCGACATCTTGTCGTCGCCCATGAGCCACCAGCCGTGGGCCAGGATGGTCGTGGGCTGGAACATCCCGGCGGCCATCAGGAAGGCGGGCCAGTACACCGCGTGGAACCGGAGGATGTCCTTGCCGACGATCTGGAGATCCGGCGGCCAGCTGTTGGCGGGACACCCCGTGAGGTAGTTCAGCAGGGCGTCGAACCACACGTAGATGACGTGCTTCTCGTCACCGGGCACGGGGATGCCCCAGGTGATGCTGGTCCGGCTGATGGAGAGATCCTGCAGGCCGCCTTCCACGAAGCGCTTCACCTCGTTGAAGCGGAAGTCGGGCTGCACGAACTCGGGATGTTCCTCGAAGTGCTTCAGGAGGCGGTCCTGGTAGGCGCTCAGGCGGAAGAAATAGGTCTCCTCCTCGAGTTCCACCAGCTGGTGGGCGAGGCCCTGGGCCTGCAGCTCCTTGGCCTGGGTCTCGGTGACGTAGGCCTCGTCGCTCACGGAGTAGAGACCCTTGTAGGTGGACTTGTAGATGTCGCCCTTGTCCAGCAGGCGCTTGAAGAGGCGCTGCACCTGCTCCCGGTGGTCGGCGTCCGTGGTGCGGATGAAGCGGAAGTGGGTCATGCCCATGGCCTTCCACAGCTCCGTGTAGTTGGCCACCACCTCGTCGGCCAGCTGTTTGGGCGTGATGCCCCGGGCCGCGGCGGCCTTTTCCACCTTCTGGCCGTGCTCGTCGGTGCCCGTGAGGAAGAACACATCTTCGCCGCGCATGCGGTGGAACCGGGCGATCACGTCCGCCAGCACCGTGGTGTAGGTGTGGCCGATGTGCGGCCTGTCGTTGACGTAGTAGATGGGCGTCGTGAGGTAGAAGGGCTTGGACACAGGGGCTCCGAGCCTTCCAGTCTACAGCGAGTCAGCCCCGCCGCTTCCAGCAGGTCGCCACGTGGTCGTCCACCATGCCCACGGCCTGCATGTAGGCGTACATGATCGTGGGGCCCACGAACCGGAAACCCCGCTTCTTGAGGGCCTTGCTCAGCGCCTCGGCCTCGGGCGTCACCGCCGGGACATCGGACAGGGCCTTGGGGTGGTTCACCTTCGGCGAACCGCCCACGAAGGCCCATAGGTAGGCGTCGAAGCTGCCGAATTCCCGCTGCACCTCCAGGAAGGCCCGGGCGTTGTCCCGGGCGGAAGACACCTTGAGGCGGTTCCGCACGATGCCGGGATCGAGAAGGATCCGCTCCAGATCCTGGTTGGACAGCGCCGCCACCCGGACCGGGTCAAAACCCAGGAAGGCCTTCCGGTAGGCCTCCCGCTTGCGCAGGATGGTGATCCAGCTGAGCCCTGCCTGGGCACCTTCGAGGATCAGCATCTCGAACAGGTGGCGGTCGTCGTGCGCCGGCACGCCCCACTCCTCGTCGTGGTAGGCGATGTAGGGGGGATCTCCTCCGCACCATCCACACCGCGGCAGGTTCTCGTGCGAAGGACGATCCATGGAGTCCCCTTGAAGCCCCGGCCCATCGCCCCGACCCATCGCGGAGAGCCGGGCGTCGGCCCAGGCTCCTCCGCGAGGGAGGGTGATCAGGCCTCGACCACCGTGGCCTTGATGATGCGGTCGTTGGCCTTGATGGACTGCACCACCTTGATGTCGGCATCCGAGGCGCACTGGCCGAAGACCGTGTGCACGCCGTCGAGATGAGCCACATTGCGGCGGTCGCCGTTCACCACGAAGAACTGGCTGCCGCCGGTGTCCTTGCCGGCGTGAGCCATGGAGACGGCGCCCAGCTTGTGCTGGTGGGGATTGCCGGCGGTCTCGCACTTGATCTTCCAGCCGGGGCCGCCGGTGCCGGGCATGCCCGAGGCGCCGGGCTTCGTGTTGGGGCAGCCGCCCTGGATGACGAAGTCGGGGATGACGCGGTGGAAGGCCAGGCCGTCGTAGAAGCCGGATTCGATGAGCTTCACGAAGTTCGCCACGGTGCCAGGCGCCTCCTTCGGGAAGAGATCCAGGTTGATGTCGCCCTTGTCGGTCTGGAAGAGCACGCGGGTCATGGTTCACCTCTTGGCAGCAATCCCCCAGGATAAATCGCGGGCGGCCGGTCGTCTTCAGGAACTTCGCGGCCGCCCTGGAGCGCCCTGGCTGCCTATTTGTCGAGCTGGGCCAGGAGCGCATACATGCGGTCCAGCCGGGCCTTCTGGATCCCGGCGCCGATCCGCTCGTATTTCGCCTTGTCGCCCTCCAGGATGGCCGGCACCAGTTCCTTCTCGCGGGTGGCCTTGAAGGCGGACCAGGTGTCCTTCAGCTCCTTGAAGGCGGCCGCCTGCTCCGCCGGCGCCTTGACCTTCCCGAGGTGGGAGGTCACCAGATCGGCGGTGTCCTTCACCAGTTTCTGCTGCTCCGGGCCGCGCTTGTCGCGGTGCAGCACCATGGTCACCAGAGCCTGGCGAGCCGCGGCGATCTCGTCTTTCAGGGTTCCGAATTCGCCGGCACGGCCGGGCGCCGCGACCACCAGCAGGGCCACAGGGAGGAGGTACGATGCGCGCCGGGACATGGAAGACTCCTGGATGGCGCCGCGGTTCGCCCCGGGCATCCCGTTCCATGATCCATGGATCGTGAATTTTAATGACCATCTCGTATTCAATTGTCTAGATTTTGGACAACATCCTCCTGATTCGGCTGAAGCCTGGCCCTGGGCCGCTTCGCGGCCGCCCTACTCGTACAGCTCGGCGATTGGAATGGGGCCGCCACCTTCGCTTCCCCCCACGACCAGGACCTGGCCGGCCAACAGGCGCACGGCGGCGTGGCGGTAGCGGGTGGTCGCGTCGGAAAGGGTCAGGCGGCTGAGCCCCGTGGCCGGATTGAAGGCTTCCACCGTGGCCGAGGCCATGGTGTTCTCGCCAAAAGTGAGCCCCCCGGCCAGCAGCACCGTTCCATCCCCCAACAGGGTGGCGGTGTGCTGGCTCCGCGGTCGCAGGAGCTGGCCCACGGCCTGGAACTGACCCGTGGCCGGATCGTAGATCTCCACGAGGGAGGACACATCCGTGGCCGGAAGGTCCGGGGTGGTGCCGCCGGCGACCAGGACCCGCCCGTCCGGCAGGAGGGTGGCCGTGTGGTTGAAGCGGCGCTGGGCCATGGCGCCGGTGGGTTGGAAGGCACCCGTGGCGGGATCGTACAGCTCCGCCGTCTGCCACACCTGCATCGGACAGCCGAAAAGGCAGGTGCTGTCCTGCCCGCCGATCACCAGCACCCGGCCGTCCGCCAGGGCCGTGGCGGTGTGGCCGGCCCGGGGCACGGACATGGCGCTCGCGGGGCTGAATGTTTTCTGGGCGGGGTCAAACACCTCGCAGGCGGCCAATGCAGTCACCTCGGATCCGGTGAAGGGCAGCCCGCCCGTCAGCAGGAGGCGCCCGTCGGGCAGCAGTGCCGCGCGGTGGGCGTATCGGGCATGCACCATCGTCGATGCGACTGGCGTGAAAACTCCGTTGGCGTAGAGGCTGGAGGAACCCAGGGTGCCTCCGACACCGATGCCCCCCGCGAAGAGCACGCCGCCCCCAGGCAGGGGGTCCGCCGTGTGCGACCAGCGCTTGGCGCCTGTATCTCCCGCGTCCACGAAGGTCCGCGTCGCCGGAAGGAACCGCTCCGCCAGGCTTGATTCGGGGCCTCCGACCAGGAGGACGGAACCATCCCCAAGCAGGGTCGCCGTGTGCGATGCGTGCGTGAGCTGGGTATTGGGCAGGCGGGAGAGGGCCCCTTGGTACGGCTCCACCGAGATGGAGGCTTCGCCGCTTCGGCTGCGATCCAGCGTCTGCGCCTGCACCCGGTAGGTCCCCGGCTGCAGCGGTGCCCGGTAGCGACCCGAAGGGCTGACGGTGCCGCCCGTGGCCTCCAGAACCCGGTAGGTGACCTCGAGCGCCAAGCCCTGCTCGTCGCTGGCGGCGAATTGGACCTCACCGCCGACCTTCACCGCGACCTGCCCCGGCGTCAGCCGAATGGGGCCTTGCGGCCCTGGCTTTCCCGCGGACGAGCCGCCCCCTCCGCAGGCCAGCAGGCAGAGCCCCAGGAGGCCGACGGCAAAAACGCCGCACACGGAGAGTCGGAGCCGTTGGCTCAGGCCTTCGCCAATCATCAGATCACTCCAAAAAACAAAGGACTCACCTTAGGTGTTCCAACTTACGATAATCAACCACCATGGAGCAAGACGGCTTCGATGCGCGCATGCGATCTGGATTTCACCAGGTCCGAGGCTGAGACCCGCCCAGGACAGCCGGAGAGTCCAAGGCGGGTCCGCCCATTCCGGCCTGGAGAGGGCAAGCCGGGCAAGGTGCCCGACATATTCATACAAGTATCTTTAACAATAAATCTTACGCAATAAAAGGCCAGCCACCTCCCGGGTCCAGGCCTGGGGCGCGGTGGACCCGGGTTTCGGCCTGCCCCGAAGAAGATCCGGTAGCATGACGCCAAATCAGCACCTTTCCGGAACACAGCAAAGGAGCTTAAAACTTATTTGCTTGACTTGGTAATTTGCGATAGCTTGATGTTCCATTCTCGCTTGATACACCCCTTCATGCATGCTCTGTGGAGGTCTTCATGCACACCCCTCTAGGTCGCGCGATACAGCTATCCCAGGCGACCCAACCCGCACCGCCTCGAATCGAGGGGGCCCGGGCGAAGTGGACCCACCTTGGGGCCGCCCTGGCAGCCTTGCTGCTCACGGCCGCCTGCACCTCGCCCGGCATGAAGCTGGACACGAAGCCGGGACGTCGCGAGACCACGACCCAGGTGGAGGGGCTCTCCGTCACGTTGCACTCCCTCAGCACCGAAGCCCTGAAGCCCCGGACGCTGCGTCCCCCGGACCCGACGACCGCCGAGCTGCTGCTCACCGAAAAGGCGCCGGCCTACCGCATCGGCCCCCAGGACGTCCTGCTCGTCACCGTCTGGGATCACCCGGAAATCACCATGCCCCTGGGGCAGTTCCGCCAGGACACATCCTCGGGCATCCTCGTGGACGAAGGCGGGCAGATCTATTTCCCGCACGTCGGGAGCTTCAAGGTGGGCGGCATGACCACCTCCCAGGTGCGCGATGCCCTCACCTCGCGCCTCTCCAAGGTGCTGCAGAACCCGCAGATCGACGTGAAGGTCCTGGCCTACCGCTCCCAGAAGATCTACGTGGGCGGCGAGGTGAAGGCCCCGGCTGTCTACAACGTCACCGACGTGCCCTTCACCCTGGCCGAGGCCGTCAACCGCGCCGGCGGATTCACGCCCGCCGCGGATGACAGCCGCATCCTCCTCACCCGCGGGGACAAGACCTGGCGCCTGAACTTCCCGGCCCTGCTCACCTCCGGCAACCGCATCGGCCAGATCCTCCTGAAGGACGGCGACTCCCTGCACATCCCCAGCAACCTGGAGAACCCGGTCTACGTGATGGGTGAGCTGCTCCGACCCGGAACCCTGCCCATGCAGCACGGGAACCTCTCCCTGGCGCAGGCCATCTCCGACACGGGCGGCATCCAGGGCGCCACCGCCGACGCACGTTCCATCTATGTCATCCGCCAGACCGGTTCCAACAACGCCGTGGACGTCTTCCACCTCGACGCCCGCAACCCCACGGCCATGGTCCTCGCCGACCGCTTCCCCCTTCAGTCGCGGGACATCGTCTACGTGGACGCCGGCACGCTGGTCCGCTTCAACCGCGTGATGAGCCTGCTGATCCCCACCGTCACCGCCGTCACCTCGACCGCCATCGCCGTAGGCGAGGTGGACTACTTCATCAACCGGGTGAAGTGAGTTCCTCCCCCGGGCTTCCCACGGGGGGTCCCGAACAGGCTCCCCCTTCCTCCCAGGCCACTCCCTTGACAGCCATTCCTTCGATCCGCTCCATCCTCATCCTGTGCGTGGGAAACCACTGTCGCGCCCCCATCGCCGAGGGGCTCTTCCGCGCGGCCCTGGAACCCGCCATCCAGGTCACCTCCGCCGGGCTGAAGGCCCTGGTCGACGTGCCCGCGCATCCAGAGGTCGTGCGCCTCATGGCCGGGGACGGGTATGACATCTCCGCCCATCGTGGCCGCCAGCTGACGGCGGACATGGCGCGGGAGGCGGACGTCATCCTCGTCATGGACGCCGACCAGAAGGAATGGTGCACACAGCAGTGCCCCAGCGCCCGGGGAAGGATCTTCCTCCTCGGCCACTGGCTGACGAGGCCCAGCCAGGCCATCGAGGATCCCTTCGGCCAGGATCCGGATGCCTTCCGGCAGGCCTTCGACGACATCCAGGAATCCGTGTCGGCCTGGATCCCCCACCTTCTTTCCAAGCAAAGGTCGGCATGACGAACCCAGTCCCCCCTGCCCTCCGCCCCGTCTCCCAGAGCCCCACAGGCACCTTTTTCCGCCTCGGGAAAAGCCTTGAGGAGGCGCGCGAGATCGACCTCCGGGAATGGGTCGTGAACCTCTGGTCCGGGCGCTACCTGATCCTGTCCTGCGCCCTCGCTTTCCTCGCTCTCGGCGCGCTGTACATCTGGCGGAGCACGCCGATCTACCAGGCCGAGGCCCTCCTGCAGATCGAACCGCAGAAGGCCACGCGGGATTCGGACGCCGCCTACACCCGCATGGAGAACCTGTTTCCCGCCCCCTTCGATGCCACCACGGAAATCGAGATCATTGGCAGCAACATGGTGCTCGGCCGCACGGTCCAGGCCCTGGCCCTCGACGTGGTCGCCAAGCCCGACCTGTTCCCCGTGTTCGGCGAGGCCATGGTGAGGAACAAGCCCCACGCGCCGAAGGTCGAGGTGGATACCTTCGAGCTGCCTGACGACATGCGCGGCCTGGTGTTCCAGCTCGTGGCGAAGGCCGATGGCTCCTTTGTCTGGAAGTCGCCTCTGGAACCTCCCACCAGCGCCGGGAAGCCTGGCGCCACGTTCCCGCAGGGTGCGGACCTGGCCACGGGTCGCCCCGGGGAGCTGCTCACCGCGACGTACGGGGGCGAGACCCTGAAATTGCAGCTGCGGAGGCTGATCGGCAAGCCCGGCCAGGTCTTCAACCTCGTTCGGCGGCCCATGCAGGGCGCCATCACCGACATCCGCAACGATCTTGAAGCGGCGGAGAAGGGCGTCACCAACCCGAACAAGTCCACGAACCTGCTCTCGCTCGCCTACCGCAACACCAGCCCGGCCAAAGCGGCCGAAGTCCTCAACGAGATCATGAAGCAGTACGTGCAGCAGAACGTGCAGCGCAAGAGCGAGGAGATCACCCGCACCCTAGACCTGCTGCAGCAGCAGCTGCCTGAAGTCCACGCGAAGATGGAACTGGCGGAGAACCGGCTCAATCGCTTCCGCGCCCAGACCGGTTCCGTGGACATCCCCAGGGAGGCGGACCTGGCCCTCCAGCAGAACTCGAACCTGGCCGGGCAGATCACCGCCCTGAAGCAGCGGAAGGAGGATCTGCGCCGGATCTACCAGGAGAACGCTGATGTCGTGGTGACTCTGAACGCCCAGATCGCCAAGCTGGAGGCCGAATCCGCGCAGGTGAGCCAGAAGGTGCGATCCATGCCGGCCACCCAGCAGGAATTGGTGCGTCTCACCCGGGACGTGCAGGTGAACACCGAGCTCTACACCGCCCTCCGGAACAACATCCAGCAGCTGCAGATCACCCGTGCCGGCGAAGGCCACAACAGCCGCATCGTGGACTACGCGATGCCCGGCCTGAAGCCCATCAAACCCAAGAAGGAGATGCTGCTGGCCGTGTTCCTGGTCATGGGCCTCTTCCTCGGCGTGGGCGTGGTCCTGGTCCGGCGCGCCCTCCAGCAGGGCATCGAGGATCACCGGATCATCGAGACCAAGCTGGGCCTCTCCGTGTTCGTGACGATCCCCCACAGCCGCACCCAGGAGGAGCATTTCAAGGCCCTCTGCCAGCGCCGCTCCGGGACTCACCTCCTGGCCCTCCAGGATCCCGACGACCTGGCCACGGAAAGCCTCCGGAGCCTGCGCACCATGCTCGCCTTCTCCATGGGCGAGAACCCCAACCGCGCCATCATGGTCACCGGCCCCTCCCCCAAGGTGGGCAAGTCCTTCGTCAGCGGGAATTTCTCCGTGGTGCTC
Organism: Holophagaceae bacterium; assembly: GCA_017859995.1. Taxonomy (GTDB): domain Bacteria; phylum Acidobacteriota; class Holophagae; order Holophagales; family Holophagaceae; genus Geothrix. The sequence continues at coordinate 15,797 of JAFJUR010000045.1, forward strand.
GCCCAGGCCGGCGCCAAGGTCCTCCTGGTGGATGCCGACATGCGCCGAGGGAACCTGCACAAGTATTTCGGCCTGGGCAACCGCCTGGGCGGCCTGTCCGAGATCATCGCGGGGTTGTCCAGCTGGAAAGTCGCGCTGCACAAGACCGAGGTTCCCGGCCTCCATGTCATCAGCTCCGGCGAGATCCCGAACAACCCGGCCGAGCTCCTGATGTCCCCAGGCTTCGCCACCTTCCTCGCCGATGTCTCCGGCGAGTACGACTACGTGATCATCGATGCCCCGCCCCTGCTCCCCGTCACCGATGCCACGATCATCGGCTCGAAGGTGGGCACGGTCCTCCTGGTGGCCAAGGCCGGGCAGCATACCCTCGACGAGCTCAGAGCCTGCCAGAGCCGCCTGGATTCCAGCGGCGTCCCCCTGAAGGGCTGCGTGTTCAACGACCTCATGCCGATCGGCCTGGGCTACTACGATCAGCACTACCGCTACGCCTACCACTACAAATACGAACGGGCCGACAACTCCTGAACCATGGCCCCGCCATCGGTAGGCCAGCCCACGCGAGGAACGCTGCCCATGGACATCCTCTATGTGTCGAGGCTCTGCTCTGAGCAGCGGTTGGCGAGGCTGTTGCGCGACCAGCCGGTCAAGCCCGCCCAGCAGGAGCAGAAGTTCCACGGCCTCCTGGCGCGGGGGCTCGCGGCCACTGTCCGGGAGGTGACGGCCCTCTCCCTGCTGCCCCACGATCCAGCCACCCGAGGCTTCCCGGCCACAGAAGCAGAAGTGGAAAAAGGGATCGTCTACCGTTACCTGTCCCTGCGCCGGATCCCGGGGCTCGCGCACGCCTTCACCTTCGGCTGGAGTTTCCTCACCA
>JAFJUR010000160.1 GCA_017859995.1 Holophagaceae bacterium
GAAGCTCACCACGGAGTGCACCGAGAGCACCAGGCCCGTGGCGAGGCCCGCCAGCAGCAGGTAGGCCTTCTCGTAGTGCTGCCAGTGGGAGGCGGCCCCGCGCCAGCCCATGGCCAGCGCCGTGTAGATCGCCTTCCGGACCTTGCTGGTGGTGCGGTCGCGCATGGAGGCGATGTCGGGGATCAGACCCAGGTACCAGAACATCAGCGACACGGAGAAGTAGGTGTTCACCGCGAAGACGTCCCAGAGCAGGGGCGACCGGAAGTTGGTCCAGAGGGCGCGCTGGGGCCAGCCAGGGCCTGCCCACGTGGATCAGCGGGAAGATCACGGCGCACATGACGGCGAAGATCGTCATGGCCTCGGCGAAGCGCGCGATGGCGTTGCGCCAGCGCTTCCGGAACAGGAAGAGGATGGCCGAGATCAGGGTGCCGGCGTGGCCGATGCCCACCCAGAACACGAAGTTGATGATGTCGAAGGCCCAGAACACGGGGCTGTTGTTGCCCCAGGCGCCGATGCCGGTGACAAAGGTGTAGCCGATGAAGCCGAGGCCGATGAAGAGCGCCGTCAGGGTGATGGCGAGGCCCAGATACCACTGCCTGGGGGGCTTGGTCTCGGGGAAGGCCAGCACCTGATCGTCGAGGCTGCCGGGCGTGACCTTGCCCACCGTGAGGGAGGGCTCGATCAGGGCTTCCGGAATGGCGCCGGCGTGGGCGGCGTCAGTGCGCATGGGAACCTCCCTCGAGGGCGGGATTCTTCAGGTCGGCCAGGTAGGTGATGGCGGGCTTGGCGCCCACCTCCTCCAGCACGCGGTAGGCGCGGCTGGCGGCCACCAGCTGGGCGACCTTGCTCTTGGGATTCTTCAGGTCGCCGAAGACGATGGCGTCCGAGGGGCAGCCCGCCATGCAGGCGGTGGTGATCTCACCGTCGAGGATCGAGCGGCCCTCGCCCTTGGCGCGGATCTTCACGTCGTTGATGCGCTGCACGCAGAAGGAGCACTTCTCCATGACGCCGCGGGGACGGACCGTGACCTCGGGGTTGTTCACCAGGGTCTCGGGCTCGGTCTTGTAGGCGGTGTACTCGAGGAAGTTGAAGCGGCGCACCTTGTAGGGGCAGTTGTTGGCGCAGTAGCGGGTGCCCACGCAGCGGTTGTAGGCCATCTGGTTGAGGCCGTCCGGGCTGTGGTTGGTGGCGTTCACCGGGCAGACGTTCTCGCAGGGCGCGCTGTCGCAGTGCTGGCAGAGCATCGGCTGGTGGACCACTTTCGGGTTCTCGAGCTCGCCTTCGTAGTACCGATCGATGCGGATCCAGTGCATCTCGCGGCCGCGGGCCACCTGCTCGGGGCCCACCACCGGCACGTTGTTCTCCGACTGGCAGGCCACCACGCAGGCCGAACAGCCGGTGCAGGCTGCCAGGTCGATGACCATGCCCCACTTGTGGTCCGGGAAGGTCTGATCCTCGTAGAGGGAGACCAGCTCGGGCATGTGGTGATGGCCCTTGGGGTTGTGGGCGAACTCCTCCATCGTGAGGGAGCGCACGATGTCGCGGCCCTCCATGCGGTGGTGGCTCTGGGTGCGGGAGAGCTCCTTCCGGCCGCCGGCCTTGGCGAGGCGCGCTCCGCCGCGCACGTTGGCGGTGGCGGCATCCAGGCCCATGAGGGGGAAGGCGTTGACGCCCACGCCCTTGGCCACGCCGCCGGTGGCGCGGCCGTAGCCGAGCGCCAGGGCGAGGACGCCCTTGGCCTGGCCGGGCTGGAGCACAGCGGGCAGGCGCAGGGTGGTGCCCTCCAGGGTCAGGGTGACGAGGTCGCCCTCCTGGATGCCGAGGGCCTGGGCGTCCTGCACGGAGACGGCCACGGGGTTGTCCCAGGTCATCTTGGAGATGGGATCCGGGGTCTCCTGCAGCCAGCTGTTGTTGGCATGGCGGCCATCGTGAGTGGCGAACCCGGGGAAGAGCACCAGCTCGAGGCCGGCATCCGCCTTGCGGCCCATAGCCTGCTTCACCGCGGCGGCCACCGAGGCGCCCTTGAAGGCAGGGGCGGCCTTGGCCGCGGGCACCTTCACCAGGCCATCGTGGAGGGCCTGCTCGAAGGTGACCAGGGCGGGGAGGCTCTTCTGCCAGCGGGCCTGGAGGTAGGCGTGGTAGGCCTCGGGGGCCTGGGCACTCAGGGCACGGAGCGCGCCGAGGAGCACGTCCTCGCCCTGCCGGGTGTCGTAGAGGGTGCCCACGGTGGGCTGCTGGAGCACCTCGGCGCCCTCGGTGGTGAAGTCGCCCCAGCTCTCCAGCCAGTGGCTCTCGGGGAGCAGCAGCTGGCACTGGGCGGCAGTCTCATCTTCCACGAGGCCGATCCAGGCGCGGAACGGCACCTTGGCCAGGGCGTCCTTCCAGGCGGCGGCCTCGGGGAAGGCGTAGGCGGGATTCACGTCCCAGAAGATCGCCGCAGCGTAGCGCCCGGCGGCCATGCCCTGCACAGCCACGTCGAGATCCTGCACGGTGGCCAGCGGCTCGGCGGGACGCACGGCCACGCCCTCGGAGCCCAGCAGCGCGTTCAGCAGGTGGGCGGCCTGGTGCGCCTCGGCGGGCATCTGGGCGCCGCAGAGGACCACCGCGTGGCGGCCCGCGTGCAGCAGGTCGCTCACCAGGTTCGACCAGGTCTTGGCGGGGATCTCCACGCCCTGGGGAACCCCGGCCGCGAGGGCGGAAAGGTCGGTGCCCGCGGGGAGGGCGAGGCCCTTCGCGGCGAGCTCCTTCGCCAGGGCGAAGGCCACCGCGCCCAGACGGGAGGGGGCTACGGGCACGCGCTGGTCGGCGTTGGTGCCGGTGAGGGTGAGGGGGCCTTCGAGCACCCACAGCCGGTTGATGGCTTCGTGGGCATCCTTCAGGCGGCGCGGCCTTGCCGGCCACTTCGGCGGCATCGCCGGCGGCGGGCTCGAAGGCCAGGTGCTCCAAGGTGGGCAGGGCGGCCTTGAGGTCCGCCAGCAGGGCCTTCCGCGAGGGGGAGGCCACGGCGCCGGAGACGAGGAGGACGGGCTTGCCGGCGGCCTTGGCGGCCTGGAGGGCGCCCTGCAGGCGGGTCTCGGCCTCGGCCCAGCCGAGGGTGCGGCCCTCGGCCTTGGGCGCGCGCAGGCGATCGGGATCGTAGAGGCGCAGCACGTCGGCCATGGCGCGGGGGCTGGTCTTGCCCTTCACGCCGGGGTGCTCGTCGTTGCCGGTGATATGGATGGGACGGCCCTCGCGGGTCTTCACCAGCACGGGGTAGACCCGGCGGCCCTCCTGCATGGCGCTGGCGTAGTAGTTGGCGACGCCGGGCACGACCTCGGGGGGCCGCTTGGTGTAGGGCACCACGGTGCCCTGGCCCTTGCGGTCGCAGCCGACGGTGGCGGCCAGCGCGGCCGTGGCGCTCACCAGCCCGAGGAAGTCGCGGCGCGAGAAGCCGCTCTGGACCGGCAGGCCGTGGACGTCGTCATGGCTCGTGGGAACGGCCCCGGGCAGGAACTCGTCGTGGGCGGCGGCTTGGGCTTCAGGCGTTTCGAGGCGTTCCTCCAGCGTCCGCCAGAAGCGCGGGGTCTCGAGGGGGCCATGTTCGGGGAGTCGTGTCTTCATCGGGTCATCCGCGGCGCTTGATGGCGTGTTCGGGGGGCGTGATGGAAGGTCGGAGGGGGGTGGCCCGCAGGGGCTCGGGGCCGGCGTCCGTATCACCGCGGCTCAGGACGGCCAGGGCCTCGCGCCCCAACAGGAACGGGCCGGCCAGCAGTGCGGCGGCCCGGTCGAGGATCGGCTTGCGGATCGGTTCAGCCATCGTCGGAAGCTCCTAGCGGTGGCAGGCGGCGCAGTGTTCCGCGCCCTTGGTGATCTTCGAGCCCTGGGGCAGGGCGGCGTGGGGATCCCGATGGCAGGCCAGGCAGTTGCCCATGCGCATGCCCATCTCGCGGGTGATGACCTTCATGGTCTGGACTTCGCCGTGGCAGCTCTGGCAGGCGATGCCGGCGTTCACGTGGGGCCGGTGGTCGAAGAACACGTGATCGGGCAGGGTGTGCACGCGCTGCCAGGGCAGGGGTTCGCCCGATTCGGCGATCTTGGCCAGCTTCTGGATGGCGGGGCGGTCGGTCCGGGTCACCTTGTGGCAGCCCATGCAGAGGTCCACGCTGGGAATGCCCGCGTGTCGCGACTTGTCCACGCCGGAATGGCAGTACTGGCACTGCATCCGGAGGGTGCCGGCGTGCAGCTCGTGGGAGAAGGGGATGGGCTGTTCCGGGGCGTAGCCCTTGGCGAAGCGGTCCGGCTGGGTGAACCAGCCGACGGACAGGATGGTGGCGAGGATCGCCACCGCCGCCGCCGGAAGGACGAAGCGGAACGCCCGATCGAATTGGTGCATGCAGTACCCCTTGGAGAGCGCTGGCCGCGGTGCGATCCGCAAGGCCATCAGGGAACGGTGGAAAACGGTGGGTTTCGGTGCCGAAGGTCGGGAGGGCGGAAGAATGGGGCGGATGACAGGGGGAGGTGACTCCCCTATCGGCGCCAGGGCCTGCTGGGGTGTGAAGCGCCGAAGTGGTGTCTAATAAAAAATGAAGACATTGCTTCCATGACTGGGCAGGAGGGCACCAGGGCGACACACAGACAAGTTGTGTCGCAAATCACGATGATAGAGCAAGGCCAGTCGGTTGTTTACCTATTTTTTCTGAGGGATTTCCAGGCGTTAAGAGGATTTTGGGGTGGTCTATATTCACCTCGTCCGAAAGGACGATTTCCTCCAGGGCGTGCCCCCGGCGACCCTGACTTCCGAATGGGCCTGCGCCGAGGTCGCCAGAGCTTCTGGAATTCCGGGCCCAGGCCTCGCTTTTGACGCCGGAAGCCTCAGCCCGGGAAGCCCATCCAGGGCTTGAGCAGGCCCAGATGGCCGAACAGGGCGCCCATGCGCTCCACCGGCAGGCCCATCACGGTGGAGAAACTGCCCTCCACGGCCTCGATGAAGAGGGCGCCGATGCCCTGGATGGCGTAAGCCCCGGCCTTGTCCATGGGTTCGCGGGTGCCGACGTACCAGCGGATCTGCGCCTCCGTCAGGGGACGGAAGAAGACCTGGGCGGTGTCGACGAAGCTGTGGATCGTGTCGTTCTTCTGCAGGCAGAACCCGGTGTGCACCTGGTGGGCGCGGCCCTGGATGAGGGTCAGCATGCGGACGGCATCCTCCACGTCCACCGGCTTGTTGAGGGTGTGGTGGTCCACCGCCACCGTGGTGTCGGCGGCCAGGACCCACCGGCCGGGATTGCGCTGGGCGATGACCTCGGCCTTGAGCTCAGCCAGCCGTAGCACCAGGTCGGAGGGCTCCTCGTCCAGCAGCGGGGTCTCGTCCACCTGGGGGGCCTGCAGCTCGAAGGGGATGCGCATGGCCTCGAGCCAGTGGCGCCGCCGGGGGCTGCCGCTGGCCAGGATCAGGGGCAGCAGGGCGGTCTGGGAGATGCCGGGCAGTGTTTCGCTCATCGGAGGCCCCGTGCCTGAAGTTCAGAGGTCTTCACCCGCATGTGCAGGCTCTCCATCTCGTGTCCCATCCGGAATCCGAAACGGGGGTAGAACTCCGCCGCGTCCCGGGTCTCAAGCACGAAGCGGTGCACCTCGCCCACCCAGGGGTGGCGCAGGGCCCACTTCACCAGTTCCGACGCCACGCCGAAGCCCATGATGTCCTGGGCCGTGACCACGTCGTAGAGCTTCGCTTCGTAGGCATGGTCGGACCAGAGGCGCGTCGCCCCCACCAGCCGGCCGCCCCGGTGGCCCTCAGGCACGAGGCGGGCCGTGAGCAGGCGGGAGCAGGCCAGGAGCCTTCGCCACTGTTCGATGGTGCGGTCCGCCGTCCAGTAGACCTGCTCGGCCTGGAAGAAGATCTGGAGCTCGCGGGGATCCACGCTCCAGGTCTCGTCGAAAAAGGCCACGGTGCCCTGGGGGGTCGCCAGGGGCTCAGGGACGAGGAAATCACGATCCATCAGGGTTTCCGGGGATGAGCCTTCCATCCTACCAGGAGGCATCCGGCCAGCAGCGTCGACATCAGGAAGGGCCGCAGCCATGGGGAGCGGGCGGGGGTGCGGACGGGCCGCCAGTCCAGCGCGAGGCCGTAGGCGCCCTCGGCGAGGGGCTCGCCCCAGACCTCGGAGCGGCCATCTTCGCGGGCGATCCCGGACTTCCCGGTGAGCGTGGCGCGGACCATCGGCACGCCCAGTTCCACGGCCCGCAGGCGGATCTGGGCCGCGTGGAGGTCGGTGGCGATGCTGCGCCCGAACCACCCGTCGTTGGTGTGGTTGCTGAGCAGGTCCGCCCGGCCCAGGGCCAGCCCCCGGCGCGCCCGCTCGGGCATCAGGGCCTCGCTGCAGATGAGGGGGTGGATCCGGATGTCACCGGCCCCGGCGGGCACCGCGAAGGCGCAATCCGGGACGAGCTCCCCCGGTTCCTGGGACACGATGCCCATCTGCCGGTCCAGCCACCGGCGGAGCGGGGCCGGGCCCGGGTTTCGCTCCCCGAAGGGCATGGGCTCGGTCTTGGCCAGCAGGAAGGTGGGCCGTCCGGCCGCCTCGCCGCGCACCAGGTTGTAGGGGCCGCCTTCGGTGCCGAAGAGCCACGCCACGCTGCGCGCGGTGGCCTCGGCCTGGAACCGGGGATCCGGCTGGCGGTCGTCCCGGCCCAGCACGGCGCTCTCAGGCCAGAGGAGCAGGGTGGGCCGGCCCGCCTGTGGCCAGCCCTGGGTCTTCAGCAGGGCGTCGCTGCGCCGCCACATCTCGGGCTCCATCCCCTTCCACCGCTGGCCCGGGGGGAAGTTGGGCTGGACCATGGCCACGTCCAGGTGCTTCTCGCCGTCCCTGGGCAGGAGGAACCACGCGCCGCCCAGCAGGAGAAAGGCGCCCAGGGCCAGTGCCGGGCCGGCGAGGACCCGGCGCGGACCCGCCCCGGCCACCAGCGCGGCGGCGGCGAAAGCCCCCGTGCCCCAGGCCAGGGCCGAGAGTCCGTGGGCCCCCAGGAAGGCGGCGGCCCGCGCGGTCCAGGGCAGGGCGCCGAAGGCCGCGCCCCAGGTCCAGGGATAGATGTGAAAGCCCCAGGCCTCCCAGAGCAGGATGGCCAGGGCCGCACCCAGCGCCGCGGCCAGCGGCGCGAGCGGCGGGGCCGCCCGCCGGTGGAGGGTCCGGGCGGCGAGCACGACCAGCAGCAGGCCCAGGGCCTCCCAGGCGCAGAGGAGGGCGGCGCCCAGCACCGCGAGGGGCATGGGCAGACCGCCCATGGTGGCCAGGGTGGCGGGCACCCAATAGAAGAAGAGGGCCAGGCCGCCCGCCAGGGCGAGCCACAGCCAGACGGCCCGGCGGCCCCGGAAGGCGGCCTCCATCAGCAGCAGGGGGAAGGCCAGGGCCGCCACCGGCTCCAGCCAGCCGCCCAGGGCGCCCGGGAAGCGGAAGGCCAGGGCGAAGATCCCGGCGAGCACAGCACTTTCGAGGGGACGCAGCAGCCAACCGGTGGAGTTCAAGAGCTAAGCCTCCGGGCCGTCTCGTAGCAGGCGATGCCCGACGCCACGGCGGCGTTGAGGCTCTCCACCCCCTGGATGGGGATGGCCAGGCGGGTGACCCCGGCGGGCAGGGCCACGCCTTGCCAGCCGTGGCCCTCGTTGCCCACCCACAGCCGCAGGGGTTCGGACAGGTCTGCGGCCGTAAGGGGCACGGCGCCGGGCCCACCGTCGAGGGCGTACCAGCGGCCGGCGTCCGGCTGGAGGGAGGGCACCCGGCGCAGGGGCATCAGGAAGGCGGCGCCCATGCTGCCGCGCAGGGCCTTGGGGTGGAAGGGATCGGCGCAGCCGGGACCCAGGAGCGCCTCCTGGAATCCGAAGGCCGCGGCGCTGCGCAAGATGGCCCCCAGGTTGCCAGGGTCCTGGATGCCCCAGGCGCCGATGACCCGGGCCGCCAGGGGGCCGGCGGGATCCGCGCCCAGGTCCATCAGCAGGGCGTGTTCCGGCGGGCTGCCGGCGTCGGCCAGCTCCCGCAGCAGGGCCTCGCCCAGAACCAGGGTCTCCACCCCCAGGGCGGTTTCCAGGGGGTGGGGGGCGGTCTGCTCCAGCCGCAGCCAGAGGGCTGGACGCAGGCGTTCCGCAGCGGTGGTCTGCCTCGCCTCGACCCAAGCCTCGATGAGCTTGGCGCCCAGCAGCAGCGTGGCGTCGCGCCGGATCCCGCCGGTCCGCAGGCGGGACTGGAGGGCTTTGAAGCGCGGGTTGGCCTTGCTGGTGAGGGTCGCGGTCATGGGGAGCCGGATTGGGAAAACGCCGATGTATTAGACTATCCGCTCCATCCTGCCTTTCTCTTCCCCTTGGCGCCTTTTCAGGAGCACCGATGCAACCCTTTGTCCCATCCGACCAGAACATGCGGGAGTTCTCCCTGCGGGCGGTCCTCATCGGCCTCGTCATGGCCGTGGTGCTCGGCTCGGCCAACGCCTACCTCGGGCTGAAGGCCGGCATGACCATCGCCGCCACCTATCCCGCGGCGGTCATCGGCATGGCGCTCATCAAGCTGATGAAGGGCACGATCCTGGAAGAGAACATGGCCCGCACCGTCGGCAGCATTGGCGAGTCCGTGGCCGCCGGGGCCATCTTCACCCTGCCGGCCTTCGTCATCAGCGGCATCTGGCCGAAGTTCTTCACCGCCGGCAACTACATCACCAGCTCGCTGATCATGTTCGGCGGTGGCGTGCTCGGCATCATGTTCGTGGCCCTGCTCCGTCGCGTGATGGTGGAGGACGCCGAGCTGCCCTACCCCGAGAGCGTGGCGGCGGCCGAGATCCACAAGGCCGGCGCCCGGGGCGGCAGCGGCACCAAGTTCCTCTTCGGCGCCATGGGCATCGGCGCCGGCGTGCAGGCCCTGGTCCAGCTGTCGCTCTTCGCCAGCGCCTGGGAGAAGTTCGTGGCCTTCAAGACCTCGGCCATCACCCTCGCCGCCACCTGGAAGGCGAAGGTCATGGGCGGCATGCTCCTCAGCTCCCCCGGCATCAGCCC
>JAFJUR010000161.1 GCA_017859995.1 Holophagaceae bacterium
CCCCGTGACCGACCTGCCGGTGTGCTCGGGCCCGTACGACCTCATGGTGCGCTTCCCCGCGGGCGGCTTCGCCCAGCGCATCACCGTGGACGAGGGCAAAGCCCTCCGCGTGGAGGCCCGGCCCAAGCCCCGCCTGGCCTTCGTGGGCCTGGAAGGGGACGACTTCACCGGCCGGGCCCGGTTCCTGGCCCAGCTCGACGCCTTCGGCGACCGCGTGCAGCAGCTGGCCTTCTTCCCGCGCCGCCCTGACGAGCCACCGAAAGAGGCCCTGGCCCGCCTGAAGGCCTCGAAGGAGGTGGAACTGGTCCTCCTGGCCACGCCGGTGCCCGACAAGGTGGTGCACCGGGTGGAGCTGGTGGTGGCCACCCTCGACGGCGAGGAAGAGCATCTGGTGGTGAAGCCCCTGGAGCAGGATCCGCTCGCCATGCTGGCCGCCCGCCTCAACCAGGTTCCACCCACCCGCGAGCCCGGCCTTGGGCTCGCCCTCCTGGACGTGCCCGGCGAACCCGGGCCCTGGGTGCTCGGCGCCTCCGAGGCTGCCCTCAAGGCCGGGATCCAGGTCGGCAAGCCGATCCTGCAGGCGGACGGCAAGCCCGTGGCAACCACCCAGGCCCTGCAGCAGCGGCTCCTGGTCGCCAAGGGATCCCTCAGCGTCACCCAGGACGGGGCGCCGGTGCCGCTGTCCCTCACCTCGGAGGCCCTGGAGATCCCCCTGGGGTCCGCTGACCTCTGCTACCCCGCCCTCATCGCCCGGCTGCGCTTGCAGTACGCCGGAGCCACCGGGGATGACGCCAACCTCATCAAGCTGAACCTGGCCTTGGCCCTGATGCAGTTCCGAAAGCATGACAAGGCCATCGAGCTGCTGCGGGACGCGCGCCTCAGCACCGTTCGCGGGGTCAGCCAGGGCACCCTCGACTACGAAACGGGCCTCTGCTTCCTCCGCCTGGGTTCGGCCTACCATTCCGAAGCTGCCCAGGCATTCCGGCAGGCCCTGAAGTATCCTCAGTCAACCCTTCTCGGTCCCAACGGTCCCCTGGTCGCCCCCCTGGCCAGACAGGCCCTCGAAGACCTGAAGTGAGTCGGAGGAACCCATGCGGCAACAGCGAGGCGAAGGCAAGGTCGGCTGCATCATCACCCTGCTCATCCTGGGCGTGATCACCGCCGCGGCCATCAAGGCCGTGCCCGTCTACTACGGCGACAGCGAACTGGTGGACGCCTGCGACTTCATCGCCAGCGGCGCCAGCAAGAAGCCCATCGAGACCCTGGAGCGGGAAGTCAAGGACAAGGCCCGGGAGCTGGGCGTCGTCGAGGCCCTGACGGACAAGGGCGCCATCCGCATCACGAAGACGGGCGGCGGCGACGCGGGGATCTGCACCATCACCCTGCACTACAAGCGCACCATCAATTTCTACGACGTCTACAAGTTCACCAGGACGATCGACAAGCGCATCACCAAGCCGATCTTCGAAAACATCAGTTGATCCAATCGGGATCCGGACCGTCCCCCTCCACGCTGGCTCCATGCTTCTGACGCTGCCCGACGACCGCTGCCTCGGCCCCGGCGAAGCCCTGCGTCCCGTGCGGATCCCGGGCTCCAAGTCTGTCACCAACCGCGCCCTGCTCCTGGCCGCCCTGTCGCCCGGGACGAGCCGCCTGGAGGGCGGGCTGGAAGCCGAGGACACCCGCTGGATGCGACAGGCGCTCCGGGGGCTGGGGTTCGAGTTGAAGGAGGACGGCGGCACCTGGCAGGTGACCGGCGGCCCGCGCCCCCGGGCCACGGGAGCACTCTGGCTGGGGGCCTCGGGCACGACCCTGCGCTTCCTCCTGCCCTGGCTGGCCCTGTGTGCCGCCGAACCGGTGCGCCTCGAAGGCGATCCCCGGCTGTTCGAGCGCCCCCTCGAACCCCTGCTGGAGCCCCTGCAGGCCCTGGGTGCCCGCTGGCGACCCGATGCCTCCGGGGTCTGGCTCCATCCGATGCCCCGGCCGCCCCGCCGGCTCGACCTTCTGGTGGACGCCCGCCTCAGCAGCCAGTTCCTCTCGGGCCTCGCCCTGGCCGCCGCGGCCCTGCCCGAGCCCAGCCTGCTCACCTGGGCCGATGCCGCCAGTCCCAGCTACCTGGAGCTCACCTCCCAGTGGCTCCGCCGCTTCGGCTGCGAGGCCGTGCTGACGCCTGGCCACTGGCGGATCCCCGGTGGCGCGCTCGCGGCGCGGGACCTCCACCTGCCCGGCGACTGGAGCGGCGCCGCGGCCTTCCTCGCCGCGGCCGCCGCCACGGGCCGCCCGCTGCAAGTCGGCCCGCTGGACCCGGAGGACGCCCAGGGCGACCGGGCCATGGTGGCCATCCTCGAAGCCGCCGGCTGCCGAGCGCGCTGGGTCGGTTCGCTGGACCTAGAACTCTCGGGAAGCCTTCAGCGGGGCCTTGATGCGGACCTGACGGACTGCCCCGACCTGGGACCCGTCCTCGCCGCCCTCGCCGCCCTGGCGCCGGGCCCTTCCGAGCTGCGCGGCCTCCACACCCTGCCGCTGAAGGAGTGCGACCGCCTCGACGCCTCGGCGGAACTGGTGCGCTGGGCCGGCGGGCGGGCCGAGGTGATCGGCGACCACACCCTTCGCGTCACCCCTGGCCCACCCCCGGGTGAACGGGCCTCCTTCGACCCGAGACACGATCACCGCATGGCCTTCGCCGCCGCCCTTGTCGGGCTGCGCCGGGGGGGCACCCTGCGGGATCCGAACTGTGTATCGAAGACCTTTCCCACGTTCTGGGAGGTCTGGCGGGGGATGCTCGGATGATCAAGGCCGCCTGGCTGGGCGACTGGACATCACCATGGGGACTGGAAGGGCGGCGCTGGGGGGACGGAACCTGGTCCCTGGCGGCCATCGCGCAGGCCTGGCTGCTGGGGGGCCGGGACGGCCGCTGGCCTCGCCTGCACCAGGAGGCCCGGCGGCCCTGGGGCCCCCAGGTGCTGGTCCCTCCAACCCAGTTCGATCCCCGACCCGACCCCGCCTGGGTCGCACGGCTGCGCCATGCCCGCGCGGGGGCCCCCGCCGGCGGGCGGGGGCCCCGGGAGGACGAGCTGCTGGCCTGGGCCTGGGAGGCGCTGCTGGAGGGGGATGGCCGTCCCTGGATGGCGGCGGGTTCAGTGCTCCTCGACTTGCGCCAGCGCCTCCGCTGGACGGCGGTGCTCGGCGCCGTGGGAGAGGATGGCAGCCTCCGCCTCCCCCCCTTCCTGGACCTCATCCCGGACGCCTGGGAAAGCCTGCCCCGGGGCTGGTGGACCTTCCTGCTGCGGGCTCAGGACAGGGAGGGCCGCCTGCTACCGGAAGGTCCCCTCGACCCGAGCCTCCCCTGGGCTGCGCTCCAGCCCTGGGCTCAGCCCCTGGTCCTGGAGAAGCTGCCGCCGGACCTGGCGGCGCACCGGGGAGCCCCCTGGCTGTTCCAATCCCCTGCGGGCTGGATGCTGGACTCGCGCCTCCGGGCCTGGGCGCGGGGGTTCGGCGCCTCACCCCGGGGCCTCCTTCCCCTGGTGCCCGCCACCCTGGGGGCGGGCACCCCGCCCGACGACGACCTCGCCGCCGTGCTGAGCCTGCGCCTGCCCCGCGCCGCGCCGGAAGGGTGGGAGGCCTCCCTGAAGGCGGACCTCGACGAGCAGCTGCAGCGCCCGGCGCCGCCTCCGTCCACAGGCCATCCCACCTGGGACCGGTTGCGCATGCGCTGGGGTGGGGAGCCCGCGCCCGCGGCGCCAGGCTATCCCGCCTGGGGCACCGCCGTGCATCCCTGCGCCGATCCCTTCCACTGGATGGCCCAGGGGCAGCAGGCCATCCGCGGCTGTGATCCCGAGACGGCCCTGCGGAGCTTCACCCTGGCCCACGCCCACTTCGCCCGGCTGGGCGCCCGGTCCTGGGCGGGCCGGGCGGCTTCCAACGCGGCGGTGGCGGCCCTGCAGTGGGCGGACCTGCCGGCCCACGGCCGCTGGGCCGCGCTGCGGGGACCGCTGCCCCAGCCCTGGCGGGACATGGAGGCCGCCCAGCTGGCCGAGGTGCACCTGGAACCGGAGGCGGCCCTGGTCTGCATCCGCGGCCTGGTGGACGCCCACCCGGATTTCGGCGAGGCCTGGGGCCTGCTGGCCAGTCACGGGGCCGACCGCGAGCGCTGGGACCTGGTGCGCGAAGGCCTCGCGCACATGCAGGCCCACCCCTACGCCCGCTTCCTCGAAGCCGTGCTGGGTCCCCTGGACGAGCCGCCGCCGCCCGGGGCGGATCCCGACACCCGCCTGAGCTGGGAAGCCCACCGGCTGTTCCGCGACAAGGGCGACCCCGGGGCCTTCTGGTCCGCCTGGGCGGCCTGCCCCACGCAGATCATGCGCCTCGAGCTGGGTCTTCAGGTGCTGGAGCGCGTCCCCGCGACGCGCACCGCCGCTGGCCTGCTGGCCCTCCAGACCATCGCGGACCGGGCGGCCTCGCCCCGGCACCAGCGACGCCTCGCGGCCCTGTGGCCGGCGGCCGCAGCCGAAGCGGCGCCCTCGGCCGAAGGATTGCTGCAGGCCTGGCTGGCCCAGCGTCCGGCTCCGGCCTGGATCGCCTGGATGGAGGGTGACCAGGTGCGGACCCTCGGCGCGGGCGAGGCCCCGCCCCAAGGCGCCCTGAGCCGCCTGGCTCGGGACGGCGCGCTGGCCCCCTTCGCCCACGGGGCGTGGGTCTGGCAGGGCCATGCCCTCAGCTGGGACGGTGCTCCGCTGGGCGCCCTGCTGCTGGCCCAGGACCGAAACACGCCGCCGGCCCCGGCCCTGGAGTCCCACCTCGCCGCCCCCTGGCTCGCCCGCCTCCGCGCCACCCACCAGGTGCAACCCCCGGGAGATCCCGGGCTGCTGCTCACCGACGGCAGCGAGCCCATGGCGGGATTGCTGCGGGAACTGGACCGGGTGGCGGGCTCCAGCTTGCCGGTGCTGATCCTCGGCCCCACGGGCAGCGGCAAGGAGCTGGCGGCGCGGGAGCTGCACCAGCGCTCGGGGCGGCCCGGGCCCCTGGTGGCGGTGAACTGCTCGGCCTTCGCCGAGGGCCTGCTGGAATCTGAGCTCTTCGGCCACATGAAGGGCGCCTTCACGGGCGCCGACCGCGACCGGCGGGGCGCCATCGAGGCCGCCCGGGGAGGCACCCTCTTCCTCGACGAGGTGGCCGACCTGTCCCCCCGGCTCCAGTCCTTGCTGCTGCGGGTGCTCCAGGAGCGCGAGATCCGCCGGGTGGGCTCCGACCAGGTCATCCGGGTTGATGTGCGCTTCGCCGCCGCCACCCACCGGGCCATCGAGGACCTGGCCGCCGGCGGCGCCTTCCGCCGCGACCTCCTCTTCCGTCTCCAGGGAGCCGTGCTGCGCCTGCCCTCCCTCGCGGAACGGCGCCACGAGTTCCCCCACCTCATCCCGCGCCTGGTGGTCCGGGCGGCCCAGGCCAGCGCCCGGCCCCAGCCCGCCCTGGCCCCGGGGTTGGCTCAGGCCCTGGCGCGCCTGCCCTGGCCCGGCAACGTCCGCGAGCTGCTGCACGCCCTGGAGCGCGCCCTGCTGCGCTGCGAGGATGGCGTGCTGACGCCCCGCCACTTCCCCGAGCTGGAGGCCCCCGTGGCCCGCGCCCGCACCTGGGAAGAGGCCACCCGCGCCTTCCAGCGCCGGCTGCTGCTCGACACCCTGCAGGCCTGCGGCTTCCGTGCGGCGGAGGCCGCCCGGGCGCTGGGGCTCGCCCGGCCCGCCCTGTACGCCACGGCCAGGCGGCTCGGCGTGGACCTGGTGGCCGAGCGGCTCCAGAAGCCCACCTGAGAGACTGCCTACAGGCGGCGGCCGAAGCTCCGCTCCAGGTCCTCCAGGGTGAGCTTCTTGATGATCGGCCGGCCGTGGGGACAGGTGTTCGGCACCTCGCAGGCCAGCAGGTCCTGGATCAGCCGCAGGGCCAGGTCCGCCGGCAGGCCGTGGTGCTTCTTGATGGCGGCCCGGCAGGCCAGCTCGGCGTTGAGGTCGCGCCGGAACACATCCAGGTCCAGGCGGCCTTCGCGCTCCAGGCGCTCCAGCAGGTCCTCCAGCAGGGCCTGAGGGTCCCGGTCCACGAGGAAGTCCGGCAGGCCCCGCACCACCAGGGCATCGCCGCCAAAGGCTTCCGCCTCCACGCCGGCGGCGCCCAGCTCCTCGAGGAAGGGCGCGAGCCGCGCCAGGGCCTCGGGCCCGATCTGCACCACCTGCGGCGGCATGAGGGGCTGGATGGCCGGGGCGTGGCGGCGCAGGAACAGCCGCTCGAACAGCACCCGCTCGTGGGCCACGTGCTGGTCGACGATCCAGAGCTCGGGGCCGCCCTCTGAAACTGTCCGACAGGCCCTGATATCCGGCCAGGGCCCCGCCGGAATGATCGGACCAGAGCCGGGGATGCTGCGGGCCCATGCGCTTCGAGGGATCCAGCTCAAACTCGGCGTCGAGGGGCTTGGGCGGCAGCTCCAGGGCCGATGAAAAGGTGCTTCGCAGGGCGGCCCAGGCCTCCTCGGCACCGCCGCGCACCCAGGCGAAGATCCGCTGGGGTTCCCGGAACCGCACCTCCGCCTTGGTGGGATGCACGTTCACGTCCACCGCTTCCGGCGGCAGCTCCAGGAAAAGCACCGCCGCCGGGTACGAGCCCTTGGCGAAGGTGCCGGACCAGGCCTCCGAAAGCGCCGCCAGCAGCAGGCGGTCCCGCACAGCCCGGCCGTTGACGAACAGGTAGAGGTGGTTGCGGTCGCGGAAGCTCAGGTCAGGCGGCGACACGAAGCCCCGCAAGCGCCAGGGCAGCTCGCCGTTCACGAAGGGCACCAGGCGTCCCAGCTTCTCGCCCAGGAGGGGCGCCAGCCGCTGACCGGCATCGTCCACCGGCGGCAGCACCAGGGGCGCGCCGCGGTCGGGGCGGAGGGTCCAGTGCACGCCAGGCGAGCTGAGGGCGAGCCGCGCCACGGCGCCCCAGAGCTGGGCATGCTCGGTGTCGGTGGATTTCAGGAACCGCCGACGGGCCGGCAGCTGGGCGAAGAGATCCCGCACGGTCACGGTGGTGCCGCGGCTCCGCGAGGCGGGCGCCACCTCCTTGATGACACCGAACTCGCAGCGCAGGCGGTGACCAGCGCCTTCGGTCTCGGCGCTGGCAAGGTCGAAGCGGCTCACGCTGGCGATGCTCGGCAGGGCCTCCCCGCGGAACCCGAAGGTGCCCAAGTGGCCCAGGTCCTCCGCCGTGCGCACCTTGCTGGTGGCGTGGCGCTCCAAGGCCAGGTACAGGTCATCCCGGGCCATGCCGGAGCCATCGTCGGCCACCTCCAGCAGACGCTTGCCGCCCTCTTCCCAGGCCACCTCGATGCGGCGGGCCCCGGCGTCCAGGGCGTTCTCCACCAGCTCTTTCAGCACGGAGGAGGGGCGCTCCACCACCTCCCCGGCGGCGATCTGGTTGGCCACCTGGTCGGGCAGGATCCTGATGCGGGACATGGGTAAGACGCTATCACCCCTGGCGGGGAAGCAGGCATCGGATCGCGGCCGGTCCGGGCACACTGGAGCCATGGACCGCCGATCTTTCCCCGCCTGCCTCGCCCTCCTGCCGATCCTGGCGGGGATGCCCGCCTTGGCGGGGCCACGGGCCCATCCCCGCCAACAGGCGCCCGACGCGGCCTGGCTCACCTTCACCACGGCCCACTACCGCATCCACTGCCCGAAGGCCTTCGAGGCCTTCGGACGGGACGTGGCGGGCCGGGTGGAGGGCGTCCACGCCCAGTACCTGGGCCTGGTGGGCTACGTGCACGACCAGCCCATGGACATCGTGATCCTCGATCCGGTGATGGAGGCCAACGGCATGGCCTTCCCCATCCTGCCCAGGCCCCACGTGGTGCTCTGGAAGACCGAGCCGGAACCGGATTCCGCCATCGGCCACCATCGCGGCTGGGCGGAACTGCTGGTCGTCCACGAGCTGGGCCACATGCACCACCTGCTGCGCCCGGCCCGGAAGCAGAACCTCCTGCAGCGGTGGATGGCGGTGGTGGGGCCCCTCACGGAGAAATCCCCCCGCTGGATCATCGAGGGCTACGCCACGCTCATCGAAGGCAAGCTCACGGGCAGCGGCCGTCCCCACAGCGCCATCCGCGCGGCGGTGCTGCGCCAGTGGGCCCTCGAAGGCAAGCTGCCCACCTACGAGGCCCTCAGCGGCACCGAGGGCTTTCTCGGCGGCAGCATGGCCTACCTGGGCGGCAGCGCCTACCTCGCCTGGCTGGAGAGCCGGAGCGGGGATCCCAAGGCCCTGCCGACCCTCTGGACCCGCCTCGCCGGCAAGCGCGACTTCGACGCCGCCTTCCAGGCCACCTTCGGCTTCGGGCCCAAGGACGGCTACCAGCGCTTCTGCGCCGAGCTCACCCACACGGCCCTGGAGCTGGAGCGCCGGGCGAAAGCGGAAGGACTCCGGGAGGGCGAGCTCGTCACCCAGCTGAAGGGCTGGGCCACAGACCTCTCCCTGAGCCCCGACGGCACCAAGCTCCTCGCCAGGGTCCTGGACCCGAAGCACCCGGGCCTCTATGTCTGGGACCTGAAGGCCACGCCCAAGGCCCTCAAGCCCGAACCGGGCGAGCCCGCCGACCATGCCCCCGCCCGCCCCGCCGTTCCGCCCGAGCGCCGGCTGGGCCGCATCCACGGCGCCCTGCCCTGGAAGCCGGTATGGACCGGCGCCGAGACCATCGCCTTCCAGCTTCGGCTCCCGGACGAGGAGGGCGTGCTGAAGCCCGAAGGGCGGCAGTGGACCTTTGGTCGCGGCCTCCGCGCCGCCCAGCCTCCGGCAGCCCGTACCGTCGCCCCCGGGTCGCCGACCTGGCGGGAAGTGGACGGCGTCTGGAACCTGGTGGACGGCCAGGGCCGGCCCCTCACCCGCACCCTGGCCGCCGCCTGGAATCCGGTGGCCACCCCCGATGGCAAATGGATCTACTACACCCAGCTGAGCGCCGCGGGGTTGCAGATCCGCCGCCTCGACGCCGCCCTTCCCCCGCTGGAGACCAAGGCCCTGCCGCAGGATCCCCAGGCGCTGGTGAAGGACCAGGTGCTGCCGAAGGCCGACGAGCCCAGCCCCCTGCCGCCGCCGGTGCCGGTGGAACCCCATCCCTACCGTGTGGCCGAAAGCCATGATGTCTTCTCGGTGGTGGGCTACAGCGCCACGCCCTCCGGCCTCAGCGCCCAAGTGGGCCTGGGCGGCAACGACATCCTGCACCGCCTGAACTGGCAGGTGCTGGCCGGCCTCGGCGACGGCGCCGGACCGCGGGGCGCCATGGCCGGCGCCGCCTGGCGCGGCTGGCGCTGGGCGCCGGGCCTGCAGGTCTTCTCGATCCTCGACCGGCCCAGCAGCCAGCGGTTCGCCCCGGTGGCCGGCCTCGACCGGGAACGGCGGGGCGCCGAGCTGACCTTCGAACGGGAGGACCTGGGCCGGCCCCGCGACTTCATCCGGCCCGTGGCGGCCGTGGAGCAGGTCGCGCTCGATGGCGGGCCGAGCCTGCACCGGGCGCTGTGGGGCGCGGAGGCGGGCATCGGCAATGTGTGGGCCTTCGGCGAGAACGGCGTCCGCGCCGCCCTCTGGGGCCGGGAGCACCACGGCCGCACGGACGGCCGGACCTGGACCCTCACCCGCGCGGCGCTGACCCTGGGCTGGATCAACCCCTGGGCCCCGCTCACGGTGCGGGCCGAGGGCGGTCGCCTCGGCGGCGATCCCACCCGCCTCGACCTGTTCCACCTGGGCGGCGTGGCCACCTCGCTGCTCCCCGCCTCCCTCGATGGCAACCGCGTGGCCCAGCCCGCCCTGCCCACCGCCACCACGACGGGCGACCGGCTCCAGCGGCTGCGCGGCGAGGTGGGCCACGGCCTGCGGGCCTACGTGGAGCACACGACGGTGTGGCAGGCCACGGATTCCAGGCCCGCCGCCCAGCGGGTGGTCGGCCTCGAGCTCGACAGCCGGGACCTGGGCCTGCCCCAGGACGTGCTGCGCCGGCTGGCAGGCAACCTGTCGTTCTCTCTGGGCCTGCACCGGCCCCTGGATGGCACCATGAGGGGCCGCACCGTGGGGACCCTCAGCGTCCTCCTGCGCCCCTAGACCTTCACCATGCCCTTCCTCATCGCCCTCCTCCTCATCCTCCTGGTCCAGTGGCTGCACCTCCGCCTGCTGCGCCTCGAGCTGCCCGAACGCATGCACCGGGCCCTGCCCTGGGTGCTCGGCCTGGTGCACCTCCCCCTGGTGCTCTTCGCGGGGATGCGGCTCCTGGGACTGGGGGGGCACGGGGCCCTGCCCCTGTTGCGCACGCTGGCCCGGGGCGCCTTCTACTTCCAGGCCTTCACGGTGCTGCATCTCCTGGCGGGCATGGTGGCCCAGGGGCTCTGGCGCCTCTACCGCCGGCCGGAACCGGAGGAGGAGCGCACGGCGGCGCCGGAAGATCCCAGCCGGCGCGCCTTCCTGCGCACCGCCGCCCTGGCCAGCACCGGCGCCGCCGCCGCCCTGGGCGTGGCCGGCGCCCGCCAGGCTTACGGCGATCCGGAGGTCACGCGTCTCGACCTGGCCTTCCCCGACCTGCCGGCGGGCTTGGATGGCCTGCGCCTCGCGCACCTCAGCGACCTCCATGCCGGTCCCCTGGTGGGGCCGGAGCTCCTGCGCCGCTGGCGCGACCTCACGGAGCGCGAGCGACCCGACCTGGCGCTCTTCACCGGCGACCTGGTGGACAGCCGCCCCGACGAACTGGAGCCGCTGCTTGAGGCCTTCCGGGGTTTCCAGCCTCCCTTCGGCCGCTTCGCCATCCTGGGCAACCATGACTACTTCGACGATCCCCGGCCCATCTGGCGCGACCTGGAAGCCGCCGGCATCCGCTGCCTCGAGAACGCCTCCGCGCTCGTCGTGCGGGGCGGCGCGACCCTGGCGGTCATGGGCCTGCAGGACCCCATGGCCCGGAACGGCCGCTTCCGGCGTCTGGTCTTCGGCCCCGGCCCCCGGCCCGTGGAGGCCGCCCGGGACCTGCCCGCCGACGCCTTCCGCCTCTGCCTGAATCACCGGCCCAGCGAATGGGAGCAAGCCCTCGCCGCCGGAGCGCGGCTCACGCTGTCGGGCCACACCCACGGCGGCCAGATCAATCCCATCCCCGGCTTCAGCAGCGCCCACCTCATCGGGCCCCGTACCCACGGCCTGTACCGCGAAGGCGAGGATCTGCTTTACGTGAGCCGCGGCCTCGGCGTGGTGGGCCTGCCGCTGCGCATCGCGGCGCCGCCCGAGATCGCCATCATCACCCTGCGGCGCGGCTAGGGTTTCGGTTTCCCAAGGGCAGCCTGGACGGCGGCCAGGGCTTTCAGCGCCGCGTCGGGGGCGGCTTCCGGCGGCGCGAGGGCCGTTTTCGATACGCCGGGCAGGGCCATCAGGCCGCGGAAAAACGCCGCGCAGACCCGGCAGAGCAGCAGGTGCAGCCAGATCCCGGCGCGGCGGCGGAAGGGCAGCGCACCTTCCGCATATTCAGTGAGGTCGGTCTGAACGTCGTGGCAGGAGGGCAGGAGTTTCATGGGCGGCCTCCCAGGACGTGATCGCGGAGCCGGGCCTGGAGCTGCACCCGCGAGCGGTGGAGCCGCTGCCGGACCGTGCCCGGCGCCAGCTGGAGGTGCCGGGCGATCTCATCGGTGTCCCAGTCCTCCAGATCCTTCAACACGAACACGATCCTGTGCGAATCCGGCAGCTCGTCCAGGGCACGCGCGAGGCATTCCCGCATCTCCTGCCGCTCGACCAGGTCGTGGGCCTGGGCCTCCACCTGCCACTCGGGCCGCCGGTCCGTCTCCAGGTGGTGGCCCCGCTCGTCGAAGGGGCCCAGGGCCAGCGGCTCGGGCCGCTCCATGTCGTGGATCCGCACCCGGCTGCGCCGAACCATGAGGGCGGCGTTCAGGCAGACCTTGTAGCCCCAGCTGCTGAAGCGGCTCCGGCCTTCGAACCTGGGCAGATCGCGGTGGATGCTCATGAGGGCGTCCTGGAGCGCGTCCTGGGTGTCGGCGACGTTGCCGAGGATGCGGTGGATCCCGTTGTGG
>JAFJUR010000046.1 GCA_017859995.1 Holophagaceae bacterium
CCATTGGGACCAGCTGCCGGACCTGAAGGCCGCGGTGCTGCTGGATGGCGACCTGCCCGCGGACACGGGCCGCACCCTTGTCACCTGGGCCACCCTCCAGGCCGAAGGCGAGGCCATGGAGGCCCGGCGGCCCGAGGTCCGGGCCTGGGCCGCCCAGCGGAAGGCCTCGGATGTGCTAACCCTCATCTACACCTCCGGCACCACCGCCGATCCCAAGGGCGCGGTCCTCACCCACGGCAACCTGGTGTCCAACGTCCTCAGCTCGCTGCAGGCCGTGAAGATGGCCGACGGCCACCGCTGCCTCAGCTTCCTGCCCCTCACCCACATTTTCGAGCGGATGGCCGGGCACTTCCTGATGATGCACATCGGCGCTTCCATCTACTACGCCGAGAGCGTGAACACCGTGGCCGCCGACTTGATGGAGGTGCACCCGACGGTGATCGCCTCCGTGCCCCGCATCTACGAGAAGGTCTTCGGCCGCATCTACGACAGCGTGGCCTCCTCCAGCCTCGTGAAGCGGCTCATCTTCCACTGGTCCATGGAAGCCGGCCGGAGCATCGTCTCCCAGCTCTACGAGGGCAAGACGCCCTCGGGATGGAAGGGGTTCAAGTACCGCATCGCCCGCAAGCTGGTCTTCGACAAGATCGCCGCCCGCCTGGGCGGCCGCCTGCAGCTGGCCGTGAGCGGCGGCGCGCCTCTCGGCGGACGCATCATGGAGTTCTTCTGGATCGTGGGCCTGCCGATCCTCGAGGGCTACGGCCTCACCGAAACCAGTCCCGTCATCACCATCAACCGCTACGGTGAGGTCATGCCCGGCTGCGTGGGACGGCCCCTCTACAAGGACTGGAACGGCCGGCCCTTCGTGAAGATCGACGTGGACGGCGAGATCCTCTGTCAGGGCCCGAACATCATGGTGGGGTACTGGAACAACGAGAAGGCCACGCACGAAGCCATCGACACCGACGGGTACTTCCACACCGGCGACATCGGCCACCTGGACGACCGGGGCCGGCTGTACATCACGGACCGGAAGAAGGAGCTCATCGTCACCAGCGGCGGCAAGAAGGTGGCGCCCCAGCCCATCGAGAACCGCCTCAAGGAGGACAAGTACGTCTCCCAGGCCGTGCTGATCGGCGACCAGCGCAACTTCATCAGCGCGCTCATCGTGCCGAACTTCGACAGCCTCGTCCGCTGGGCGGGCTACAAGAAGATCCACTTCGAGAGCCACGCCGAGCTCATCAAGCACCCCATGGTCATCGCCAAGGTGGGCAGCCGCATCGAGCGGGTGAATGAGCACCTCTCCAACTACGAGCGCGTCAAGAAGATGGTTCTGCTGGACCAGGAGATGACCCTGGAGGGGGGGCAGCTGACGCCCTCGCTCAAGGTGAAACGCCGGGTCATCAACCAGATGTACGCCGCCCAGATCGAGGAGATGTACTCCGATACGCGGGATTGACCGGACGCGATGTGAGTCCGGCATTCGAGGTGCATCGTGACGGTGTCGAGGCGAGTGCTCAACCTGCTGTCCATCCGCCGTCCGCTGCGGCCGGAGGATGACCGGCGCCTGACCAAGTCCGCCCGGGGCCTCATCCGGTCGTTCATCATTGTCACCCTGATCCTGGTGCTCACCGAGCTGACCATCATGGTGGTGCTCGAGCCGGTCTTCCTCGACGACCACCTGACGATGGCCTTCGTGGATTCAGGGACGCTGATCCTCATCTGCTTCCCGTCCATCTACTACCTGCTCATCAAACCCATGGCCCAGCACCTGTTCGAAAAGGCCGAGGCCGAACGGGCGCTCCAGGAAATGCAGGCAACCAACGAATTCATCCGCCACGACGCGGCCGAGCGGATTCGCGCTGAGACTCTGGAACGCACCAAGGCCGACGCCCGCATCCAATTCCAGGCCAGGATCCTCGCCGTCGTCCAGCAGGCCGTGGTGGCGACGGGCAAGGGCGGCGTCATCCTCTACTGGAACCGGTTCGCCGAGTGGATGTTCGGGTGGACTGAGGATGAGGTGCGAGACCAGACCCTCGCCAAGGTCACCGGATTCACCTCCGAGGCCGCCCGCAGCGGCCTGTCCGGCTTCGGCGCGGTGAAAGGCTGGACGGGCGAGGTGAAGGCCATTCGCCGCGACGGCACCTCCTTTCCGGCCTACCTCACCTGCTCGCCCATTTGGCGGGCGGACGGCTCCGTGGCCGGCTTCGTCTACACCTTCATCGACATCACCGACCGCAAGGCCGCCGAGGCCGCCATCCGCGACTCCGAAGAGAAATACAGCACCGTGGTCGAGAACTCCCCCACAGGCATCTTCATCTACTGCGAGGGGCGTCTGGAATTCGGCAACCAGCGGTTCTTCCAGATGGTGGGCCGGTCGCAGGAGGACCTCGCGCGCATGGACGTGGCCGACATCATCCACCCCGACGACTGGCCCGCGGTTCAGGACATGTGGCGCCATCGCCTCGCGGGCACCGGAGCCACTCAGGACTATGAGTGCCGGATCATCCACTCCGGTGGCGAGACGCGCTGGATCGCCGGCCGGTCCGCGCTCATCCGCTACGGCGGCCAATCAGCCTTGCTGGGCAATATCCAGGACATCACGGAACGGCACAAGGCCGAGCAGGCCCTCCGGGATTCCCGCGAGGCGCTTCACAAGCTCTCGGCCCGTCTCATGTCCGCCCAGGAAAACGAGCGGCAGCGGGTGGCCCGGGAACTGCACGACAGCCTGGGGCAGTCCCTCAGTGCCGTGAAATTCATTGTGGAGCGGGCCCTCGACGGGCAGGAGGGCGATGCACACCACAAGGAGAAGACCCTTCGCACCGTGGTGCCCGTCATCCAGGGCGCTGTGGAGGAGGTGCGGCGCATTTCCATGGCGCTCCGCCCCACCACCCTGGACGACCTGGGCCTCCTCGCCACCATCGCCTGGTTCACGCGGGAGTTTCAGGTCACCTATCCGCACATGGACGTCGAGCGCCTGATCGAAGTGGAGGAGTTCGAGGTGCCCGAAGCTTTCAAGACCAGCATCTTCCGGATCCTCCAGGAGGCCATGAACAATGCCGCCAAGCACAGCCAGGCCACTCGGATCACCGTGGCCCTCCGGCAGGTGCTGGGCGACCTTCAGCTGCTGGTGGCGGATAACGGGGTGGGGTTCAGCCCATCGGACATCCGCCGGGGCACCTCGGGCGGCGGCTTCGGGCTGGTGTCCATGCGCGAGCGGGCCGACCTCTTCGGCGGCTCCCTCATCATCACCGCCTCCCCCGGGGAGGGCACCACGATCATCGCCCGCTGGCCCCTGCCTGACGACACTACTTCGTGACGAGGCCCTTATCAATGGCGTACGTGGTCAGGGCCGACACGGTGTGAAGCTTGAGACGGTCCATGAGGTTCGCGCGGTGCTTTTCCACCGTCTTCGGGCTGATGCAGAGGTATTCAGCGATGTCTTTGGTGCGGTACCCCTCGGCGATGAGTTTCAGCACCTCCCGCTCACGGGTGGACAGGTCATCGAAGCCGGGGCGCATGGCGCCCGGCTCCTTCACGCCGAGGTAGCCGGACACCACCGTGCTCGCGATGGCCGGCGCGAGGTAGCGTTCGCCGTTGAGCACGCTACGCACCGCCATCATGAGCTCCGAGGAGGAGGAGTCCTTCAGAACGTAGCCATCCGCTCCGGCTTGCAGCGCCGTGAATACATAATCCTCGGTCTTGTGGACGGTCAGGACGAGCACCCGGGTCCCCGGGCTGACGCGCTTGATCTCCTTCAGCGCCTCGAGCCCGTTGGACCGGGGCATGGAGAGGTCCAGCATCATCAGGTCCGGCTTCAGTTCCTCGGCGCAGTGAACCGCCTCGCGGCCATCGGTGGCCTCGCCCACGACTTCCAGGTCTGGTCGCGCGGCCAGCAGCGCCTTCAGTCCTTCGCGGAGAATCGTGTGATCCTCGGCGATCACCAGCCTGTGCTTCGGTCCAGGGGTCATGCGTTCTCTTGAGTGACGGGGTCACTCACAGGCTAGCGATGTCCCATGGTTCCTGACTAGGGTTTTCAAGGCCGCCGCCTCAGGGCGCCCGGAACCACCGGCCGCCCCGCCCCGCCGATCACCTGGAATTCAGGCGGCCGTCTTGCTGCCGATGTAGCGCCGCACCGCCTCTTCCGTTTCGGGAAGCTTCATCCCGGCGTCCTTGGCGATTCTCAAGGCTTCCTCGAGGGGCATGCCCTTGTCGAGCACCAGCCACGGGCAGACCACCGCGGCGGCCCGATTCCCGTTGCTGCAGTGCAGCAGGACCTTCGAGCCCCTGGGCAGGTTCTTCAAGAAGCTCCGCAGGAAGTCGAAATCGCCGTTCGGCGGGGTCTTCGTGACGGCGTAGCGCAGGTACTGAACACCCATCTCCTGCATGCGGATGGACTCGGACTCGCAGTTCAGGCTGGGCTCGCCGTCACGCCGCAGGTCCACCACATGGGTGATGTGCTGTTTCTTGATGGCGGCGCAGGTGGCGTCGTTCGGCGACCCCCGGAGCACGAAAACACCGGAGCGCACCTCCACCGCGCCTGGAATGACCGAGTCCTGGGCCTGGAGCACCAGGGCCGGGAGCAGGAGGAACAGAAGCCGAGACATGCGACCCTCCGCGACATCGCCCGGATCACCAGGCGGGTTCGCGGAGACCACCGGAGGGGTGGCGCGCTACGAGGGGGGCCCACGGAGCCCGGGCCCCAGCGGGCGGGTCTCCACATCCCCAATGTAGGCCTTAGGGTCAGCTATGCAACGGTTTTGCTCAGACCGTTCTGGAAAAAGGCGTCTTGGCGCTCAGCTTGGCCAGGTAGGCATCGAAGGGCTGGACCAGGTTGCGCACGAAGCGGCGGCCCAGATCCGTGATGAAGACCCCCTCGGGGCGAACCTCCACCGTGCCCTGGGGAACCTCCTCCTGCAGCTGCGCCACGGCATCGGCGAAGAGCACGGGGCCGTCCACGCCGAAGCGCTGCTTCAGGTCGGCCCAGCGCAGCTCGAAGTGACCCATGAGGTGGTGGATCACCCAACGCCGCAGCTCGTCGTCCTCGGAGAGGCGGTGGCCCTTGTGGACGGCAAGGTGGCCCTCCGTGATGTCGCGCTCCCACTTGGCGAGGATCTTTTCGTTCTGGGAATACACGCCAGCCACGTTGGAGATGGCGCTGGGACCGAAGCCCAGGAGATCAGAGCCCGCGGAGACGGCGTAGCCCATGAAGTTGCGGATGAGCCGCCCCTCCTGCACGGCCTTGGCCATGGGATCGTTTGGATGGGCGAAGTGATCCATCCCGATCGCCACGTAGCCCGCCTTCTCAAGGATGTCCGAAGCCAGCAGCAGCAGGTCGAGGCGGGTCTCAGGCGTGGGCAGCGTCTCCTCGGGGATGCTCCGTTGGAAGGGCATGATGCTCGGCAGGTAGGCGAAGCCGTAGATGGCCATGCGATCCGGCGAGAGCTCCAGGGTGGATTCCAGGGTGCGCCGGAAGGTGTCCATGGTCTGGCCGGGCAGGCCGTAGACCAGGTCCAGGTTCACGCCTTCGAAACCCAGCTCGCGACACTGGCGCATGGCCGTGAGGGTGTGATCCCAGGTCTGGCCGCGGGTGATGAGGGCCTGCACGTTCTCGTCCAGGTCCTGCACACCGAAGGAGACACGGTTGAAGCCCATCTCGCGAAGCGCCGGCAGCTGGTCCGGCTGCAGGAAGGTGGGATCCACCTCGATGGCGATCTCGGCGCCCGGCAGGAACTCGAACCGGTCCTTGAACAATTGGAAGGTGCGCTTGAGGTCCGCCACGTTCAGGTACGTGGGCGTGCCGCCACCCCAGTGCAGCTGCAGGGCCTTGCGGCGATCCTTCAGGTGCGAGCAGACCAGGTCGAGCTCCTTCGTCACGGCCGCGAGGTAGGCCTCGACGGGATCGTACTGGGGGCTCACCACCACGTTGCAGCCGCAGTAGGCGCAGCGCCGCGGGCAGAAGGGGATGTGCAGGTACAGCGACAGCGCCTCGTCGGGCCGCAGGGCCGCGCGGTCCAGGGCCGCCAGCACCTCCGGCTCCGGGAAGTCGTCGGACCAAGCCGGCGGCATGGGGTAGCCCGTGTAGCGCGGGCCGGGGCGGTCGTAGCGACGGATCAAATCAGCGAGCTGGTTCATGGGAGGGTCCGATCCAATTCAGGGGAGAACTGATTACCACCAAGGCACCAAGACACCAAGAACTGCCTGAGAAGTGATTTTGTATTTCTTGGTGCCTTGGCGTCTTGGTGGTGGTCTTTTTAGGCCTTCACTTCATCCAGCACCGCCCCGACCACGGCGGGATCGGTCTCGGGGGTGAGCCCATGGCCGAGGTTGAAGATGTGGGGATGGCCCTTCATGGCGTCCACGATGGCCCGGGCCTTCCGCTTGGCGGTGTCGGCGCCGGCCAGCAGCATGACGGGATCCAGGTTGCCCTGGAGCACCATCTTCGGGAACCGGCGCCGGGCCTCGCTGATGGGCACCTGCCAGGGCACGGCCAAACCTTTGCACGGCAGGTTGTTCAGCGAATCCGGCAGGTAGCCGGTGCGGGCGAAGAACAGGGTGGGCGCGGCGGTCACCTGGGCGAGGGTCCGCTCCACCGAGGGCAGCGCGAAGGTCGCGTAGTCGTCGGCGTCCAGCTCGCCGGCCCAGGTATCGAAGAGCTGCACGCCCTGGGCCCCGGCCTCAATGTGGAGGTTCAGCAGCCGCGCCGCGGCGTCCGCCAGCTTGTCCATCCATTTCTGGGCCAGAACCGGATTCTGGTGAATGAAGGCCTTGGCCTTCGCCCAGCTCTTGCTGCCCTTCCCCTCGATGCCGTAGGCCAGCAGGGTCCAGGGCGCGCCGGCGAACCCCAGCATGGTGACCTTGGGGGGCAGCGCGGCCTTCACTTTGCGGATGGCGTTGCAGACGGGCTCGAATACCTTCTCGTCCAGCGGACGGTTGATGTCGATCTGGTCCAGCGTCTTGCCGATGCGGGGCCCGCCCTCGGGGATCGTGACCTCGCAGCCCAGGGCGTCCAGGATCACCAGGATGTCGCTGAAGATGATGGCGCCGTCAATCTGCGGAAAGCGGCGAATGGGCTGCAGCGTGACTTCCGCCGCCAGGTCCGAATCGTTCAGCAGCTGCTCGAAGGTGACCTTGGCCCGCACCTCGCGGTACTCCGGCAGGAAGCGACCCGCCTGGCGCATGAACCAGACCGGGGGCTTGTCGAGGGCATTGCCGTTGAGCACATGAAGAAGAGGCTGCATGAAAACTCCAACATCAAAAGCAAGGGGTCCACAGATTCCACAGATCTCACAGATTGAAAAGCGGTCGGATCAAGTAGACATCAGGGTTTGCGGCAGTTGAATCTGCGTGAATCTGTGAAATCTGTGGATCAAAAATCCTTGGCGACGGCCGCCACGGCCTTCTTGAAGTGGGCCAGCTCGGGTTCGCCGTGGGCGGCGCCGAGGAAGGCCACTTCGTAGCCGCTGGGCGGCAGGTACACGCCCTGGCCCAGCAGGGCCTTGTGCAGGCGGTTGAAGGTGCCGATGGCCTCGCCCTTCACGGCGTCGCTGCGGCGGACGCCGTCCTGGAACAGCGGCCAGAGCAGGCTGCCGTAGCGGGGGCAGTGGAGGCCGGGGATGGTCTCGAAGGCCGTCGCCCACTTCTCGGCGTTGGCTTCGAGGGTCGCGTAGAAGGCCGGGGTGAGCTTCTCCATGGTGGCGAGGCCCGCGGCCATGGCCACGGGGTTGCCCGAGAGGGTGCCCGCCTGGTAGACCGGGCCGTCCGGGGCGACCACGCCCATGATGTCCTTGCGGCCGCCGTAGAGGCCCACGGGCATGCCGCCGCCGATGATCTTGCCGTAGGTGCCCATGTCCGGGGTGATGCCCAGGCGCTCCGCCGCGCCGCCGGGGGCCACGCGGAAGCCACTGATGACCTCGTCGAAGATCAGGACCACGCCGTGCTTGGTGCACAGTTCCCGCAGGCGCTTGAGGAATTCCGGACGCTGCAGCAGCAGGCCGTTGTTGGCGGGGATGGGCTCGATGATGGCCGCGGCCAGCTCGTGGCCGATTTCCGCGAAGGTGCGCTCCAGCGTCTCCAGGTCGTCAAGAGTCACCACCGAGGTCAACTCGGCGATGGCCTTGGGCACACCGGCGCTGGTGGGCGCGCCGAAGGTGACGAGGCCGGACCCGGCCTTCACCAGCAGGCCGTCGCTGTGCCCGTGGTAGCAGCCTTCGAACTTCAGGATGCGCTCCCGGCCCGTGAAGCCGCGGGCCGCGCGCAAGGCGGACATGACGGCCTCGGTGCCCGAGGACACGAAGCGCATCTTCTCGATGAAAGGCACCATCTCCTTGATGCGCCGGGCCAGGGACAGCTCGCGGCGGCTGGGCGCGCCGAAGGTGAGGCCCTCCTGCATGGCCTCGTTCACCGCGGCCAGGATGTCGGGGTGGGCGTGCCCCAGGATCAGCGGGCCCCAGGACATGCAGAGGTCCAGGAAGCGCTGGCCGTCTTCATCCTCGAACCAGGCGCCGCTGGCCTTCTTGAAGAACTTGGGCGTGCCGCCCACGGCCCGGAAGGCCCGCACCGGGCTGGAAACGCCGCCCGGGAAGTGGGTCAGGGCTTCGGCGAACAGGGTGTCGTTGCTCATGAAAACCTCAAAAGATTTTTGTCCACAGATTCCACAGATTTCACAGATTAGAAAAGCAATGTACGGGCAGGAGACATCGGAGATTTCAGCAGTTCAATCTGTGTGAATCTGTGAAATCTGTGGATAAATCTTTTAGGAAATCCAGCCCTTTTCCACCGCCTCGCGGCCGGCGTAGGTGACGATCATGTCGGCGCCGGCGCGGCGGATGGCGAGGAGATGCTGCAGCATCAACTGGTCCCCATCCAGCCAACCCAGGAGGTCAGCGGCCTTCACGCTGCTGAACTCGCTGGACACGTGGTAGGCGCAGATGGGCGCCAGCTGGGCCTCGCGCAGGCGCCAGATGAGATCCAGGTTCGGCAGGGCCGGCTTGACCATGAGCATGTCCGCGCCCTCGTCCACATCGAGGAGCGCGTCGTTCAGGCCTTCGCGGGCATTGCGGGGATCCATCTGGTAGGTCTTGCGGTCGCCGAACTTCGGGCTGCTGTGGGCGGCTTCGCGGAACGGGCCGTAGTAGGCGCCAGCATGCTTGATGGCGTAGCTGAGAATGCTGGTCCGGGTGAACCCATTCTGATCGAGCAGGGCCCGGATGGCGGTCACGCGGCCGTCCATCATGTCGCTGGGCGCCACCACATCGGCGCCCGCCTCGGCATGGCGCAGCGCCATCTCCGCCAGGATGGGCAACGATTCGTCGTTCAGCACGACGCCTTCGTCGTCCACGAGGCCGCAGTGGCCGTGACTGGTGGCGCCGCAGAGGCACACATCCGTCATCACGATGAGGTCGGAGCCGAAGGCCTTTTTCAAGGCCTTCACCACCACGGGAATGACGCCCTGGCGGTCGCGGACATAGGCGGCGTCTGCCGTCTTGGAGCCTTCCTCAGGCACGCCGAACAGCAGCACGCTGGCGAGCCCGTTCTTGAGATCCTTCTCCACCTGCCGCACCGTGTCCTCCACACCGGCATTGAAAATGCCCGGCATGCTGGAGATCTCGCTGCGGCCCGCCTGAGGCTGCACAAAATGGCCCTGGATGAGGTGGCGGGGGCGAAGGTCGGTCTCGGCCACCAGGTTGCGCATGGCGGCGCTGGTGCGGAGGCGGCGGGAGCGGTTCAGCATGGGGACTCCTCCTTCTTAAGATGCTGCGCGAGCATGGCCCATAGCTGGGTCGGTTTGGGTTCGCACTGGGCATGGGCCGGGGCACCGGCCCTGGCGAAGGCCTCGGCCGTAGCCTCGCCCCAGGCGAACCGCTGGAGGTCCCTCGCGATGGGGGCCAGGATCTCGGCCTGCAGAGGGCTCATGGCGAGCACCCCCTCGACCTCCGGCAGGGGCGGGAACGGTTCCCGGGGCGCCTCGCGGTGGGTGACCCAGGGATGGATGTGCCAGGGAGTGTCCTTGGCCACCACCTCCAGGTATTCGCGGCTTCGTTCTCCCCTGGCCAGCATGAACTCGCCGCCGGAAGGAAACTGCAGCTTGAGCAGGTCCCACAGGGCCTCGGCGCGGGCCTCCGAGGGCAGCAGCACGTCCAGGTCCTCCCGCCCCAACGCATCGGCGGTGCCGCTGCCCTGGACCAGGCACAGCGTTCCAGCCGGCACCCGGGCCCCCGCCACCTTCGCGCCCGAGGGGCTGAGGATCAGCAGGGCCGCGATGTCGGCGAAGGGCCGCGGCGGGGACAGCTTGGAGGCCTGCAGCCGGGTGAAGGCGTAGGGCACAGCCTCCCAGCCCGCCTTGCGGACCGTGTCCGAGAGGGGATGCTGGGCGGGCCGGGCCAGCGCCAGGCGGGGACGGGGGGCCACCGGGGTCATGAGAGGCCGATGCCCTTCAGGACGCGGGCCAGCAGCTCCTGGTCGTCAGTGCCCCGGGCTTCGGCCCGCCGCAGGCCACCATCCGGCGCGTAGGCCGCCTGAAGGAGCAGGCTTCCGTCCGCCTGGGGGGTGGCCAGAGCGCCGAGGGGCTGCTGGCAGCCGCCGCCGATGCCGGCGAGCACCTGGCGCTCCAGGGTGACGCAGCGGGCGGTCAGGGGATCATGCATCTCGGCCAGGGCTTCCAGGAGATCGGGGCGGTCCGCCCGGGCCTCGGCCAGCAGGGCCCCCTGCCCCGGTGCCGAGGGCAGTTCCGCCGGGGTGAGGGGGCGCACGGTAAGGCCGGAGAGATCCAGGCCCAGGCGCTTCAACCCGGCAGCGGCGAGCATGGTGGCATGCAACGGCTCATCACGGAGGATGCCGTCGCGGACCCGCTGGAGCCGCGTCTGGACGTTGCCCCGGATCCAGGTGAACCGGGCCTTGGGGAAGAGCTGGCTGAGCACCCGTTCGCGGCGAACGGCGCTGGTGCCGATGACCAGATCCTCAGGGGCGTCGGGCCGCATCACCAGCCAGTCAGAGGGGTCCTCGCGATGGGGGATGCAGGCGGCCACGATTCCCGCGGGCCGCTCCAGGGAGACATCCTTAAGGCTGTGGATGAGCAGGTCCGCCGCACCCGCCGCCATCGCATCTTCCAGTTCCTTGGTGAAGAAGCCGCCGCCCACCTGCTTGTCGAGGGGGCCCTGCAGCCACTGGTCGCCGGAGGTGGAGAACTTGCGCCAGGACACTTCGTAGCCCTTGGCTTCCAGGAACCGGACCATGGGTTCGGCCTGGCCCACCGCCAGGGCGGATCCGCGGGTGGCGACGGTGACGTGTCTCATGGATTGGCCGCCTCTTCGTTCGGGCTCGGTTTCGGGTGGGTCTGCACCAGGGCCCGGAAGGCGAGGGTGCGCCCCCGGGTCAGGATCTCCTTCAGCGCCTCGCGCTGGGATTCGTCGAGGAAGGCCATGGA
Organism: Holophagaceae bacterium; assembly: GCA_017859995.1. Classification (GTDB taxonomy): domain Bacteria; phylum Acidobacteriota; class Holophagae; order Holophagales; family Holophagaceae; genus Geothrix. The sequence continues at coordinate 11,423 of JAFJUR010000046.1, forward strand.
ATCCTCGAGGGCCTTCACTTCGCTCTCCAGGGCGCCCCAGGCGGCGTCCAGCCGCTCCTGGGCCGAGGCCAGGTGCCGCTTGTGCGCTCTGGCCTGGGCCCGGTGCCGCAGGCGCCGCGCCGCGCCCACCAGGTAGGGTTCAGCCTTGAGCGCCGCCTCGGCCCGCTGGGCCCGCGCGGTGGCGGTCTGGGCGAGAAAAGCGTTCAAGTCGATGCGATGCACCCAGGGGAGCTGCTCCAGGCCGGGCTCCGAATCCGGCGGCAGGGCCAGGTCGAGGATGCGCACCATGGGCCGCTTGAGGGACTGCCACGCGTCCAGGGTGAAGAGCGGCTCTGGGGCCGCGGTGGCGCTGACGATGGCATCGAAGCCCGCCGGGTCGTGCTGAAGCTGGGCCAGGTCGACAGTCGTGAGCCCCAGGGGATCCGCCAGGTCGTGGGCCTTGCTGCGCGTGCGATTGGCCACCATCACCTTGAAGCCCCGCTCGGGCAGGCGTTCGGCCAGGTACTGGGTCATGGGACCCACGCCCACCAGGGCCACGGTGGATCCCGAGGCCAGGCCCTCCACCAGGTGCTTGAGGGCCACGGTGGCGACACTGACGTTGCCGTCAGCCAGGCCAAGCCGGGACCGCAGCCGCTGGCCTTCGCGGATCACGTCCTCGATGGCGATCTGGGCCTCGTCCCCGCCCACGCCCACCTGTCGGGCCTGGGTCAAGGCGTCCTTGAGCTGGCCGGGGATCTCGCGGTCGCCGAGGTTGGCGGATTCGAGCCCGGCGGACATGGCCAGCAGGTGGGTCCAGGCCTCCTCGCCTTCGTACCGGCGGGCGCCGGGACCGGGATCCAGGGCCCCGGGCTCGCCGCCCCAGACCAGCCAGAGCACGCGCTGGCAGGTGGCGAGGTAGACCAGCTCCCGGGCTCCCGTCTGCTGCTGCCATTCCCGCAGGTGGGTCGGCAGGCCATCCCGGATCACGTGCTGCGCCACGACGTCGAGATCGTGGACGGGCGCGTGGAAACTGACGAGAACGGGTTCCATATCGGATCTCATGATCGGTTGGTCATGGCCAGACTCAGTCATCGCTTCGTCATGCCTTCCTGAAAGTGGTCGCCATCACAATCGTCGGCTCGCATGGCCGAGAAGAGGCGCTCGACAGCCTGCCAATCCCATTCCTGCGAGACGGCGGGGCCCTCGTCCCGCAAGGCCTGTTGCGTGAGCCAGGCGTCGTAGATCACCAGGGCGCACATGGCTTCCGCCACGGGGACGATGCGCGGCGCAATGCAGGGGTCGTGCCGGCCCTCGGTGACGATCTCCACGGCCTGCCCGGCCCGATTGATGGTGTGCTGGGCCTTCGCGATGGAGCTGGTGGGCTTCACCGCCAGGCGCACCACCACCGGTGCCCCGGTGCTGATGCCGCCGAGGGTGCCGCCGGCATCGTTCTTCAGGGGCCCCCCAGGGCTCAGGGGATCATTGTTCTCGCTGCCCCGGCGCCTGGCGCTGGCGAAGCCCGCGCCGAGCTCCACCCCCTTCACGGCCCCGATGGACATGCAGGCCAGGGCTAGCAGGCCATCCAGCTTGCCGAAGGCCGGGTCGCCCAAGCCCGCGGGCAGTCCTTCGATCCACACCTCGCAGACGCCGCCCACGCTGTCGCCCTCGGCCCGCGCGGTTTCCACGGCGGCCCGCTGGGACGGAAAAACCTCGGGGTCTCCCGACCGCAGGGGATTCGATTCCACGAAGGGCCAATCCACCTGGGCCCCCGCGATGCCGGCGATCTCCCGGTTGAATCCGCGGACCGTCACACCCAGGGCCGCCAGCCGCTGCTTGGCCCAGGCGCCGGCCGCCACCCGGGCCAGGGTCTCCCGGCCGCTGCTCCGGCCGCCGCCGCGGGGATCGCGGATGCCGTACTTGCGGTCGTAGGTGAGATCCGCGTGGCCCGGCCGGAACAGGTCTGAGATGGCCTGGTAGTCGCCGCTGCGCTGATTCTCGTTGAAGACCACCAGGGCGATGGGATGGCCCGTGGTGCGCCCCTCGAACACCCCGCTCAGCACCTGCACCCGGTCGCCTTCCGAGCGGGGCGTCACCAGGTCCGACTGGCCCGGGCGCCGCCGGTCCATCTCCCGCTGGATGTCCGCCAAATCGAAGGGAAGCCCCGGCTTCACCCCGTCCATGACCACGCCGACCGCGGCCCCGTGGCTTTCGCCGAAGGTCAGGATGCGGAACGTGCGGCCGAAGGTTGAGGGAGACGCGAAGAGCATCGGATCAGTTTACCTTCAGGCTTCCTGAAGGAGCGCCATCAACTGCGGCCCTACGGCCTCGATGCCGTACCGGCTGCGGCAGGCCCGGTCGGCTTCGGTCCTTCGGCGATCCACCTCCGCATCATCCAGGCCCCAGATCTCTTGAAGGGCACCCGCGAGCGCTTCCGGTGAGAAGGCATCCACCACCCAGCCAAGCCGGCCGCCATCCAGGATCTCCAGGGGGCCGCCATGATCGGGTCCCACCAGGAGCAGCCCCTTGGCGGCAGCCTCGGGGTAGACCATGCCGAAAGGTTCATCCAGAGTCAGCAGAGCGAAGACATCGCAGGCCTGGTAGACCTGGAGCAGGTCCTCGTCCGAAAGGTACCCATGGAAATGGACGGTGCCAGAGGTGCACAGGTCGGTGGCCAGGGCTTCCAGGCGCTCCCGGGAGGGACCCTCCCCGACCACGTGCAGTTCGCAAGGCACGGGGCTGGCGGCCTGGAATTGATGGAATCCACGGATGACCGTATCAATGTTTTTCAGCACCTCCAGTCGTGAGTGCACCAGCACCCGCCGCACGGACCGTTCCAGCCCGCAGCGGTTCCGCCCTCCCTTCGGGAAGCGCACGATGGGATAGATCACTTCATCCCGGCAGCGTCCATAGATCTGCCTCGCGTTGTCCCGGCTGAATTCGCTGATGGCGTAGATGAGATCGAGGTCGTGTGCGGCCTCCAGGTCATAGGCATGACGGACACGGAGGCTGGTGTTCCGCTCCATGGCCAGATCGTGTTTCTGAAGGGTCGAGGAGAACGCGCGGGTGGCATCCTCTGGCCCTTCACCAAGAGTCGCCGCGAGCCTCGCGGTGAGGGCCGGATTGGCCTTCCGCACATGGATGCTCCGGGGCGGTTCATTGCACTGCCAGATCTTGCGCCCCTGGATGGACGCTTTCCCCAGCATGGCGCTGGCCGGAAAATTGTGGGCGATCACCAGGTCGAAGACCTTCAGCGCCTCCGCCGCCCGGAGCCCACGCCGCCGAAGCTTGGCCAGGCGGCTCCAGCCGAACAACGGATCAGACCAGTGCCGCTTCTGCACAGCGTGCACGGGGATTCCCGCCAACCGCTCCGACCAGCGGAGTTCGTCGAAGCCAAGGGTCACGATTTCGGGACCGGCCCCCTGGGCCCTGAAATGCTGTGCCTGGGCAGCCACGAGGAGTTCGGCGCCACCCACCGCCTCGAATGCTGGATGAAAGATGCCAAGGCGCATCGAGCCCCTCCATGAACCGCCCCAACCCTGAGTCATCCGTAAAACCTAGATGCTAGCATTTCGCCAAGCACAGAGTGGACTGAGTCGCCTGACCGGGCGAAACCAGGACCGTCACGCAACGACATACACAAAGAGGAATGCATGAAGGTCCTGGTGGTGGGAGGCGCCGGTTTTGTCGGTAAGGCCCTTGTGGCCCGGCTGATGGAAGCGGGGCACGTCGTCGAGGTGTGGGATCGGGTCCTGAATGAAGAGACCACAGGGTTGAGGTCCAGATCGGTGGATCTGCTCGGTGACGGGCCACTGCCACAGCCGGAGGGCGGTCCGTGGGACGCGGCATTCCACCTCGCGGCCTATTCGGTGCCCGGCATGGAATGGACCCAGGATCGAATCATGGCCAACCTCCGCATGACCGCGAGGGTCTTTGACCATCTCGCCGAAGTCGCGCCGGGGTGCCGGGCCATCTTCACATCCAGTGCCTTCGTGTACGCGCCAGCCTCCCATCGAATCCGGGAAACCGACCTCCTCGGATCGCGTCACCCTTATGCGATCTCCAAGCATCTCGGAGAGGTGTGGGCTCTCAGCCACACGCAGGAATTGAAGGTATTCATCGTGCGCCCATTCAACCAGATTGGGCCAGGCATGGCCGCGGGCTTGCTGATACCGGACCTTCTGCAGCGCATCCGCAGCGGGGAAGACCCCATCCGGATGCGTGGCCGCAATGACATCCGGGACTTCCTCGACTGGCGCGATGCCATGGATGCCTATCTCCGGCTTCTCGATGTCGACGCCCCCAGCGGTTCCATCTGGAACCTTTGCTCAGGGCGCCCCACGCCCGTGTCAGACCTGGTCCACGCCCTGCTCCAAGCGTGCGGCGTGGATCGCCAGGTATTATTCGCAGATCCTACCGTGGCGTCCCTGGTTGGCGATCCTTCCCGGTTGATGGCTGATGCAGGATGGGCCCCCTCCCGCACCCTCCTGGACACTGTCCAGGCCATTGCCGCAGCCCGGTAGCTGTCACCAGCACGCTTCCTCCCATCCTTATTGACCGGGTAAAGTGAAGGTTTCCATACGATCCGAGGGCCCCATGCAGAAATCCGCACTCATCACCGGCATCACGGGCCAGGACGGCAGCTATCTGGCAGAGCTGCTGCTCGCCAAGGGCTACCAGGTGCATGGCATCGTCCGGCGC
>JAFJUR010000047.1 GCA_017859995.1 Holophagaceae bacterium
TAGGCGCCCATGACGGGGGCCATCATGCCCACGCTGGTGCGCTTGTCCATCATGGCTTCCACTTCCTCGGGCAGGCTGATGTTCTCCACGAAGAACTTGGAGAGCTCCAGACCCATGGTCTTGAACTCCTCCTGCAGCTTCTGCTTCACGAACTCCGAGATTTCGTCGTACTTCGCCGCCAGGTCCAGGGCGGGGATCTTGGCCTCGCCCAGCGCATCGGTGAAGCGGCTCATGATGGTCTTGCGGAGCTGTTCGGAGATGTCGGGCACGGTGTAGACGCCGTTGGTGCCCACCAGCTGGCGGAGGAACGTGGCGCTGTCCACCACCTTGATGGAGTAGATGCCGAAGGCCCGGATGCGCAGCATGCCGAAATCCGCGTCGCGCATCATGATCGGGTTCGAGGTGCCCCACTTCAGGTCGTTGTAGAGCTTGGTGGAGATGAAGTAGACATCGCTCTTGAAGGGGCTCTCGAAGCCATACTTCCAGCCCTTGAGGGTGGCGAGGATGGGCAGGTTCTGGGTGGTCAGCCGGTGGGTGCCGGGCTTGAATACGTCGGCCATCTGGCCTTCGTTGACGAAGACCGCTTCCTGGCTTTCGCGGACCACGAGCTGGCCGCCGTTCTGGATTTCCTGGCCCCGCATGGGGAAGCGCCAGGCCAGCGTGTCGGTGGAATCATCCAGCCATTCGAGGATGTCGAGGAATTGGGCTTTGCCCCAGTCCATCAGACCCATGGGTTGTTCTCCTAGTGGCATCGGCCACAGATTCGATTCTAGGCCCGACTGTCAAGCCGATCAGGGCTCCCGGTGGGAAAAACCGGCGAATGGTCGGCGCGAATCGGGCAGCCGACGTCAGCGGCTCCCCTGGATCCGGCGCACGGGGCCTTCCGCCTGGCTGCCGTCGCGATCCAGGCGGGTCTTGGTGTGGACCATGCGGGTATCCGAATCGATGATGCAGCGCCAGCCCTTCTCCCCGCCGGGCATCCGAACGTCCACCTCCCAGCCGCCGGAGGCGCCGTTGAGGCTGATGCGCCGGGCGTGGACGGCCCTGCCGCCGGTTTCCCGCTCGGCAATGGCCTTCGCTTCCCCGGCGGTTCGCACGGGCCCGGCCGCGTGCTTGCGGGCGGCGGGCTTGCCCGCGTGGAGCACGGCCGCCGGAAGGAGCAGGGCCAGGAGGGCGGTGCGGACGCGCATGAGAACTCCGGAATGTCCTGGAAGGTTGACCCGGGCCGGCCGACGCGTGGCGCCAGCCTGGTGCGGGCCGTGAATCAGCTGCGGTAGAGTGCCGCGCCCCAGTGCAGGCCCGAGCCCAGGGCCGTGAAGACCACCTTCATGCCAGGACGGACGAGGCCCTGGGCTCGGCACTCGTGGAACAGGATCGGCAGGGTGGCGGCGGTGGTGTTGCCGTAGCGTTCGATGTTGTGGGGCACCTTCTCCGCGGGCAGGCCGAGGGCTTTCTGGACCCCCTCGATGATGCGGAGATTGGCCTGGTGGATGAGCAGCAGGTCCAGGTCCGCCACCTCCAGGCTGGCCATGGCGCAGACCTCGCGCACCGCCTGGGGCATGAGGGTCACCGCGGCCTTGAAGACCTCCTTGCCGGACATGACCGGGATGGTCTCCCCGGCCTGGATCTGCGCGTGGGTGACGAAGGGGCGGCGCTTGAAGCTCACGCCGGTCATGGTGAGCACGCCGGCCCCGGTGCCATCGGTGTGGAGCTGGATGGGCCCCAGGCCTTGCGCGCCGTCGCGCGCTTCGAGCACCACGGCGCCGGCGCCATCGCCGAAGAGCACGGTCCGGTCGCGGCTGAGGGTGTTCTCGGCGCGCTCGGCCTCGGTGATCTCGCGGGTGGACTGGCCGATGAGGGTGTCCCAGGCCAGGTGCCAGGGCATGAAGGGCGTGTGGGCTTCCGCGCCCACCAGCAGCACCCGGCCGTAGCGCCCGCTCTGGAGGAGCAGGTCCGCCATTTCAAGGCCGTACAGGAACCCGCTGCACTGCTGGCGGATGTCAAAGGTTGGGATGTCTCGCAGGCCCAGGGCCACCTGGAGCAGAGGGCCGTTCCCCGGCAGGAGGTGATCAGGCGTCATGGTCGCGAAGATGACAGCGTCAATGTCGGCGGGCGTGAGTCCGGCATCGGCGATGGCGCTCCGGGCTGCGATGGCCCCGAGGTCGGTGGAGCCCTGGCCGGGTTCGGCGTAGCGCCGTTCCTGGATGCCGCTCCGCACCCTGATCCATTCGTCCGAGGTGTCCATCAGGCGGGCGAGGTCCTGGTTCGTGACCACATGGCGCGGCAGGCCGATCCCGGTTCCGGTGATGACACTGCGCATGGCGCCTCCTTGGACGGGGAACGGAGCCAAGGATAGCGGCATGGCGCACCGGGGATTTCCGCAACTTCAAGTGCATGTTTTTTCATATTAAGTAAAAAATTCCCGGTGTCGATGAACATGGTTCAAATGACCCAACAGGTCTCATGACACCCATTTCTGGGGGGAGGCGTAATGTCGAAAAAATCCTTGGCACTTTGGGCGATAGCCCTGAACCTGGCTCCCTTCGGAGCCCTAGCCCAAGCAGATCCTGGGATCAGGTTCAGCGGATTCGGCAGCTTGGTGGCCGCGCGCTCCAGTGAACGGAACGCCGACTTCACGCTGAACATCGTCCAGCCCAAGGGCCCGGGATTCTCACGAGGCACGGACTTCGGTTCAGACTCCCGCGTCGGCCTCCAGGTGGACCTCCAGATGAGCCAGCGGTTCTCCGCGGTGATCCAGGGGATTTCGGAGCGCCGGCATGATGATTCCTTCAATCCTGTCCTCAGCATGGCCCACCTCAAGTTCCAGGCCCTTCCGGGCCTGTCTCTCCGGGCGGGCCGGCTGCCCCTGGCGGCCTATCTCATCTCCGAGTACCTGAAGGTGGGCTACGCCACGCCCTGGGTCCGTCCGCCCGTGGATCTCTACCACTTCAACCCCTTCACCTACATGGATGGCGGCGACCTGGGCTGGCAGACGAACGCGGGCGATCTGTCGATCTCTGGCCAGTTCTTCGGCGGGTCCACTTCCGCGAAGCTGCCTGTCACCGGCGAGGCGAAGGTGACCGGGAAGAACCTGGGCGGCCTGAGCCTCACCCTGGCCTACGGCGCCGCCACGTTCCGGAGTTCGTACACCCGGATGAAGTTCACCCTCGACAGCCCCGCCCTGGACGGCTCCACGGGACCGTACGCGGCGCTCCGCACCCTGCCGGCGCCCTTCGGAGGCGATCCGGCCCTGGCGGACCAGTTCCAGGTGAAGCGACACAACCTGACCTACCTGAGCGTGGGCTTCACCTACGATCCGGGGGGCTGGTTCCTCATGGCCGAGGGCGCCCGCAAGGGCGGGGACGAAGACCAGCTGCTCAACAACACCGGCGCCTACCTCACGTGGGGGGTGCGGTTCGGGGCCTGGACGCCGTACCTGACCGTGGCGCGCAAAACCATGGACTCGCCCACGACCCATCCGAACCCCATCGTGAACGCCATCCTCTCGGGTTCTGACGAAGCCCAGTCCAGCTATTCCGGCGGCCTCCGCTGGGACATGCACAAGAACATCGTCATGAAAGCCCAGTACGACCGGATCAAGAACGGGCGCACCTCCCACGGCGCGCTGATCAATCCCCAACCGGGCTTCAGGACAGGCGAGGGCTACAACGTGACCTCTCTTGGCCTCGATTTCTTGTTCTAGGAGAGGGATCCATGAAACCGATGCATGTCATTGCCTGCCTGGTCTTCGCGGCCGCCAGCCTCGGGGCGCAGACCGTGGTGATCGTCAGTGCCAAGAACCCCATTTCCAAACTCACCAAGGAGCAGGCCGCCCAGATCTTCCTGGGCCAGGCCCGCACCTTCATCACCGGAGGGGCGGCGGAACCGCTCGACCTTCCGGAATCGTCCGACCTTCGGAAGGACTTCTACCTGAAGGCTCTGAACAAGCCCCCGGCCCAAATGAAGGCGTACTGGTCCAAGCTCGAATTCTCGGGTACCGGGCGGGCGCCGAAGGCCCTTCCCACGGCTGCGGACATTGTAAAGCTGGTGGGCGAGAACCCCCGGTACGTCGGTTACGTGGACGCGGCCTCCGTGAACACGAGCGTGAAAGTCGTACTCACCTTGTAGCGTCGGGCAGCCCCAGCGACCGCAGAATATCGGCGTGCTCGCTGGGGCGCTCCACCCGGAGGCCCTGCCACTTGAGCGTGTTCAAGCGCAGGGCGCCATCCGCGAACCCCAGCAGGACCCCCTCCCCCGTGGCGCGGAAGCGGCCGGGGGGGCAGGGTTCGGCGCTCGGCAGCGCCCAGGCCACCTTCACGCTGCCCTGGGGTGTTTCCAGGAAGGCGTTGGGCCAGGGATCCGCCACCGCGCGGATCTGGTTGAAGGCTTCCGCCACGGACATGGTGAAGTCCAGCTGGGAATCGGCGGGCTTGCGGCCCCCGAAGTAGGTGGAGGGCCCAAGCGATTTCTGGTCCGTGCGCGGGGCGGTGCCATCCACCAGGCCGGGGATGGCGGCACGCACCAGGTCCCTGCCGGCGGCGGCGGCCTTGTCCGTCAGGCTCAGGGCCGTTTCGTCCCAGGCGATGGGCAGCCGGGCCTGGGCGATGATGTGGCCGTCGTCGGGCTTGGGTGTCATGGCGTGGAGGGTCACGCCAGTCTCCGTCTCGCCCTTCACCAGCACCCAGTTGATGGGTGCCCGGCCCCGGTATTTCGGCAACAGGCTGCCATGGAGGTTGTAGGCACCCAGCCGCGGAATCTCGAGGAACCGGGCCTGGATCATTTCACGGAAGTAGAAGCTGAAGAGGAAGTCGGGCCGGAGGGCGGCGATGGCCGCATGGATCTCGTCGTCGTTGAATGACGGGGCCATGTGGACCGGGATGCCCTGGGCCGAGGCCACGACGGCGGGCGGGGTGAACCAGCGTTCGTCGGCACCCTGAGCATAGGTATACAGCGCGACGACCTCCACGCCGGCCTCCAGCAGACCCTCCAGGGCGGCGGTCCCCACGCTGGAATAGGCACAGACGACGGCCCTGGGCTTCGACATGTTCTTCCCCCGAATGCGCTCCAGGATCGCATAATCGGTTGATCCCCCAGCCCGTAGACCTATCGTTGTGTCGGGAGTTCCCCGTGCGCCTGCGAATTCTGCCCCTCCTGTTCAGTGCTGTCCTGGCCATGGCGGGGACCGATCCTTTCGAGGCTCCGCCGGAGCTGAAGGACTTCGCCCGCCAACACACCCTGGGCCAGCAGGGGGTCGCGGGCAAGGTGAGCGCCCTGCTCCGCGCCTTCTTCGCGCCCCAGGAGGAGGGCGGGCTGGGCATCACCTACGACAACGCCTACACCAGGACCCCCATCGAGGCCTGGCGGGACCGCAAGGCCAACTGCCTCTCGCTGACGGCCCTCTACGTGGCCGCCTGCAAGTCCATCGGGCTCGAGGCCAGGTACGGCGAATCCCTGCGGATCAGCCGCTGGCGGCGGGTGGGTGCCACGGTCCGCTACGAGCGCCACATCGTCGCCGTGGTCCCCTCGGGCACCATCGGCTCGGAGCTGGTGGCGGATTTCCTGCCGGAGATCCGCCGGGATTCACAGCTCATCGCGATTCTGGAACCCAAGCGGGTGCGGGCCCTCTTCCACAGCAACCGGGCGGTGGAGTTGCTGGCGGAATCCAAGCACGTCGAAGCCATGGCCGAGGCCAACGAATCCATCCAGGTGGACCCCTCCCTGGGGGTGGGATGGAACATCCTCGGGGTGGTCCAGCGCAACCAGGGACATGAAGCCGAGGCGGAGAAGTCCTTCCTGAAGGCCATTGAGATGGATCCCAGGGACGGCGCGCCCTGCGGCAACCTGGAGAACCTGCTCCGGGCCCAGGGGCGCGAAGCCGAGGCCCAGGTCTACCGGGAGCGGGGGCTGGAAGTGCGCAAACGCGACCCGTTCTTCAACGCTTTCCTCGCAGAGGAGGCGCTCCAGGACAACCAATGGGACGAGGCCATGAAACGCATCAAGCAGGCCATCCGGCTCCTGCCGCAGGAACCGGACTTCTACCTCATCCAGGCCCGCATCAGCCTGGCCCAGGGACACAGCAAGGACGCCATCAAGGCGCTGGAGAAGGCGCGCAAGTGGTCGATGCCGGACATGAAGGCCCGCTACGATGCCAAGCTCGCGCTCCTGAAGGGCGACGTACCCAAGTGACCTAGTTGGCCTCCAGCTCCGCCAGTCGGGTCTGGGCTTCCAGGCTGTCGGGGTGGTGCATGAGGCACTCCCTCAGGTAGCGGCGGGCCCCGTCGAGGTCTTGCAGTTCCCGGCGGGCCTCGGCGAGATGGATCAAGGCTTCCTCCTCCTGCGGTTCCACCTGGAGGGCCTGGCGCCAGTGGCTCTCCGCGCGGTCCCAGTCGCCCAGCTCCGCACAGGCGTGGCCGGCATCCAGCAGGTAGCGCAGGTTGCGCGGATCCATCCGCACGGCGCGCTCCAGGTCGAGCCGGGCAGGCATGTGGTCGCCCAGGTTGGCCCGGGTCACGCCGCGCAGGTGCCAGAAAGCCGGACGCTCGCGACAGGCCTCTCCGAGGCCGTCGAGGAAGGGGCGCAGGGCCTCCCAGGCCTCCATGCCCGCCAGGCAGTCCGCCTGGACCAACAGCAGGTCCACATCCTCCGGGTGGCCCTTCAGCAGGGCCGTGACCTCGGCGTAGGCGGCCTCGAAGGCCCCTTCCGCCACCTGGATCTGCAGCGACAGCGGCGGGTGGTGGTTCCCCCGGGCCTCCGGCGGCACGGACTCCAGCAGTTCCCGGGCGAAGGCCGGACGGTCCTGCCACCAGAAGGCGAACTCGGCCCGGCGGAGGTGCCATTCCTGGCGGAGAGATTCCCCCTCGTCGTCGTTGGGGATGGTCTGCCAGGCCGATTCCAGGCTCTGGAGGGCTTCCTCATCCCGGTGCCGTTCCAGGGCGACCTGGTAGCGCTCCATCCAGAGCCGGAAAGCGCCGGGCAGATGGGTGATGGCCGCCTCGATGGTCCGCCAGGCGCCCTCGAGATCCCCGAGCTGGCGCCGGGAGACGGATTCAGTCAGCCAGAGAAGGGGCTGAGGGCGCCGCTCTGGGGGCAGTCCCTGAACCAGAGCCAGCGCTTCCACATAGCGCTCCTGCCGGAGGAGGTGCATGCCCGCGGCGGCCCGGTCCCAGGGCAGGCGGGGGTCGCCGTGGCGTGCCATGAGCACGGCCAGGGCCCGCTCTGCCAGATCTTCCCGGCCGTGCTGAAGTCCCGCCAGCATAAGGTCTTCGAGAATGAGCAGATCGTCCCAGGCGCGGGGCAAGGCCGCTTCGAAGTGCTCCCAGGCGAGGTGGAGCGCCTCGGGTTCTGCGACCCGCAGCAACAGGATGCCCTGCAGGTGCCGCAGCCGTCCCATGTCCGGCACCAGGGCCATCAGGCGCTCGCCCCAGGCCAGACGGCGCTCCGAGGGCCGGCCAGGCACCCGCCGGAAGGCCCGGGCCACGACGATCCGCTTCCAGAGAGGGAGCCGGGCCAACTGGGCCTCCAAGCCGTCCAGCCAGGCTCGGTCCCGGTAGCCGAGCGACAGGTGCAGCGCGCTCCGCAGGAGGAGCCTGCGGTAGCCCGTTTCGCCCCAGGCCCAGGCGTGGTCCCCGAGTACCTCGAGGACCTCGGAAGCCAGATCCCCCGCCGCCCAGCGCACCTCGGCCCGGAGCAGGCGTGGTCGGTCGCTCCACCGCATCCGCACGTAGGCGCCGAGCCAGGCGCCAAGTCCCACGGCGCCCAGCACCACGAGTAGCGCCCGCAAGGCGGGCAACCCTTCGCCGCCGGAGGTCAGCAGCACCATGCCGCCCAGGATGGCGCCGGCCAGCAGCACCGCCAGGGCGGCTTGAGGGATCCAGGTCGGACGCGGCACGGCCATGGTTCGAGTATGGGCCGTCCGGGGGACCGGGGAAACGAGGGATCTGCACGCCAGGTCGAGGACCCCTCGATCGGGTGAGGTGCGCACCGGGGGCGGTCGGAACGCGAGTTCGCTCCGACCGCCCCCGGATGGGTCCATGCCTCGGTTGCCCTGCTGGATTTCCTTTGATGGGGAGCCGGGCACCCGCTGATGCGTTTCGTTTTCTGAGGGTCAATTCCCCTGCTGGATCTCTTTCGCGATAACGAGCCGCTGGATCTGGTTCGTTCCTTCATAGATCTGCAGGAGCTTGGCGTCGCGCATGCACTTCTCCACCAGGTAGTCGCGGCTGTAGCCGTTGCCGCCGAGGATCTGCACGGCGTCGGTGCTCACTTCCATGGCGGTGTCGGTGGCGAAGGTCTTGGCGATGGCGCTCTGCTTGGAGTTCTTGATGCCGTTGTCGGTCATCCAGGCGGCCTGCCAGGTGAGCAGGCGGCTGGCCTCGATCTTCTTGGCCATGTCCGCCAGCATGAAGCTGATGGCCTGGTTGGCGAAGATGGGCTGGCCGAACTGGATGCGGGTCTTGGCGTAGTCCAGCGCGATCTCGAAGGCGGCGCGGGCCACGCCCACGCCTCCGGCGGCCACGGCGGCGCGGGTCTGGTCGAGGGTCTTCATGGCGATGATGAAGCCCATGCCCTCCTTGCCCAGGATGTTCTCCGCGGGCACCTCGGCATCGTTGAAGTAGAGCTCGACCTGGTTGCTGGCGCGCTGGCCCATCTTGTCCATGGCCTTGCCCACCACCAGGCCCGGTGTGTCCCGGGGCACGATGATGCAGCTGGTGCCGCGGGCGCCCTTGCTGGGATCGGTGCTGGCGAAGAGGGCGTACCAATCGGCGTAGCCGCCGTTGGTGCAGTAGCACTTGGTGCCGTTGATGATGTACTTGTCGCCCTTCTTCTCGGCGCGGCAGCTCATGCCGCCGGCATCGGAACCGGCGTTGGGTTCCGACAGGGAGAAGGCCGCGAACTTGGGCTCTTCGGCGAGCATGCCCAGCCACTTCTTCTTCTGCTCGGGGCTGCCGGCCACGAGCACGGGCGTCATGGCCAGGCCATTGGCCATGATGGAGGTGTAGAGGCCCGCGCAGCCCCAGGCCAGCTCTTCGCAGACGATGGCTTCATCCACCTGGCTGGCGCCGGGTCCGCCGCAGTCCTCGGGCACCAGGGCCTGCAGGTAGCCCTGGTCCCAGGCCGCCTTGTAGACATCCACGGCCCACTCGCCGGTCTCGTCGTACTTGCGGGCCACGGGGCGCATGATCTTCTCGGCAAAGGTGTGGGCCCGTTCTTTTTCGGCCAGCTGTTCAGGTGAGAGGGTGAAACCGAGCATGGAAGCCTCTTGGGAAAAGGGGAGGGGAGGATGCGTGGCTGAAAGGAACAGGAAAACCCAGTCTATCGCCTGAGACCTCTGGCTCCAACGCCCGTCATTCCTGACGTGGGGTCAGGATGACGCGGGTCACAGCAAGGGAAGCGAATGGCGGAGGGAGGGCCGGGGTAAACTCAAGGGTTGGAGAGCCCATGACCATCCGATTGACCGACTTGGGTAAGGCCGTCCTGGAGACGGAGTACGCGGTGCGGGGTCCCATTGTGGCCCGGGCGGCGGAATTGGAGAAACAGGGCCGCGAGATCATCTACTGCAACATCGGCAACCCGCAGTCCCTCGGGCAGAAGGCCCTGAGCTGGAACCGGCAGATTCTCGCCCTCTGCGAGTACCCGGCGCTGATGGACCTCGCCCCCGGCGTGTTCCCGGAGGACGCGGTGGCCGCCGCGAAGGGCATCCTGGCCGGCACGAAGCACGGCCTGGGCGCCTACAGTGAAAGCCGGGGCGTGCGCTTCATCCGCGAGGCCGTCGCCGAGTTCATCCTGGAGCGCGACCACATCGGCGTGGACCCCGACGCCATCTTCCTCACGGACGGCGCCAGCAAGGGCGTCCAGACCATCCTGCGGCTGCTCCTCAGCGGTCCCGGGGACGGCATCATGGTGCCCATCCCCCAGTATCCGCTCTACTCCGCCACCATCACGCTCTACGAAGGGCGCATGGTGCCCTACTACCTGGACGAGGCCAACGGCTGGAAGCTGAGCCGCACCATGTTGGAGGCATCCCTGGCCAAGGCCAAGGCCGAGGGCACGGCGGTGAAGGCCATCTGCGTGATCAATCCCGGCAATCCCACCGGCGCCGTGCTGGACGAGGCCAACATCGCGATGATCATCGAATTCGCGCGGGCCCACGGCCTCTCGATCTTGGCCGACGAGGTCTATCAGGAGAACATCTACCTCGCGGGCGACGAGTTCGTGTCCTTCGCCAAGGTGCTGCACCAGCTGGAGGCGAAGGACGTCTCCCTCTTCAGCTTCCACTCCTGCTCCAAGGGCTTCCTCGGCGAGTGCGGGGTGCGCGGCGGCTACTTCGAATACCGGAACGTCCCGGACGACGTGGCGGCCCAGATCCTCAAGCTCCAGAGCGTGAGCCTCTGCGCCAACCTGGCGGGCCAGGCCGCCACCTTCGCCATGGTGCGGCCGCCCAAGCCCGGCATGCCCTCCTACACCCAGTACGTCTCGGAGCGGGACGCGATCCTCGACACGCTGAAGCAGCGCGCCATCCTGCTGGCCGAGGGCCTGAACCGCATCGAGGGCATCACCTGCAACGTCATCGCGGGGGCCATGTACGCCTTCCCCAGCATCACCCTGCCGCCGGGCCGGTCGGACGCGGACTACGCGATGGCCCTGCTGGAACAGACGGGTATCTGCGTCGTGCCGGGTTCGGGCTTCGGCCAGCAGCCGGGCACCGCGCACTTCCGGACCACCATCCTGCCGCCCACCGAGAAGATCCGGAAGGTGGTGGACGCCCTCGCCGAATTCCACCGCAGCTACCGGTAAGGAAACCTGCAACAAGTCTGTGGATGCCGTTGCTGTCATCAACGTGAACGAACCAGGAGTCTCCATGCGTCCCGAGCATCCCATCGTCCTCATCACCGGCGCCTCCAGTGGGTTCGGCGAAGCCATGGCGAGGCTGCTGGCCTCCCAGGGCTGCCATCTGGCCCTGGGCGCCCGCCGCGTGGAGCGGGTGCAGGCCTTGGCCGATGAGCTGATCAAGGCCCATGGCATCAAGGCCTATGCCGGGGCCGTGGACACCCGGGTCACCGCCAGCGTGGATGCCTTTGTGGCCGCCGCCGCCGAGCAGCTGGGGGGCCTCCACGTGCTGGTGGCCAATGCCGGGCTGGCCAGCGGTACCTACAAGCTGTGGGAGACGCCCGACGAAGATCTTGAAGCCATGCTGCGCACCAACGTGGAAGGCGTGGTGAAGACCATCCGCGCCGGCCTGCCGCACCTGCGCCAGGCGGGCTGGGGCCACATCTTTTTCATCGGCTCCACCGCCGGCCATCAGCCCTACGAGGGCGGCAGCGTCTATTGCGCGTCCAAGTTCGGCGTGAAGGCCATGGCCCAGAGCCTGCGCCTGGAGGTCAACGGCGAGCAGATCCGCGTCACCTCGGTGGATCCGGGCATGGCCGAGACCGAGTTCTCCGACGTGCGGCTGAAGGATCGCGACAAGGCCAAGGCCGTCTATCAAGGCGTGAAGGCCCTCAGCGCCTACGATGTGGCCGAGTGCATCCGCTGGTGCCTCATGCTGCCCGACCACGTGAACATCGACGAGGTGCTGGTGAAATGCGTGGACCAGGCCTCCGTCCACAAGGTGCACCGCCGGGCGTGATTCAGTCCCGGCGCAGCTTCAGCGCCACCGGCAGCGCCACGAGCATGGCCAGGGCCCCCAGGGCCCAGCCCGTGCGGAAGCCGTAGTGGCCGATGGTCCAGCCCAGGCTGAAGCTGCCGAGGCCGATGCCGGCGTCGAAGGCGAAGAGCAGGGTGCCGAAGGCCGCGCCGCGGCGCTTGGGATCCACCGATTCCAGCAGCTTCGCGTTGATGAGGGTGTGCAGCATGCTGTAGCCCGCGCCGTAGATCAGCGCGGAGACGATGTGGCGCGGGGTGCCGCCGGGCAGGGCCGCCAGCAGGGCCAGGCCCACGAAGGCCCCCACCAGCATCGCCGGCAGCTTGCGGATGGGATGCTTTCCGAAACCCCGGCGGAGCATGGCCACCCGCATGAGCACCATGCCCACGGCCATGCAGGACAGGAAGGCCGATGGCACGGGCATTCCCAGGGCCAGGGCCTCCTGGGCGGTGTAGGTGCCCAGCGCGCCGTACCCCAGCGCCACGCAGAACAGCACGAAGCTCGGGGCGAACACCTCGGGGCCCGGCGGGCGGAATCCCTCGGCGCGGCCGTGGGGATGGTCCACGGGCAGGGTGGTGCCCAGGGCGCCCAGCAGGAGGAAGAGCCCGGCGAGGTACCAGCCGATGGGCGCGAAGCCCCACGTCTGGTGGATCCACAGGCCCAGCAGCGGGCCGACGATGACGCCGCCGGGGCTGGCCAGGCCGTAGAGGCTCAGGCCGTCGGCCCGGCGATCCTCCGGCAGCACGTGGGCCAGCGAGGCCATGGTGGCCGTGAGCAATCCCGACCACACGATGCCATGGGGGAAGGCCAGGAGGTAGAACCCCCAGCGCACGGGCATCAGGGCGTAGGCGCCGAGGAAGGCGGCATAGAGCAGGGCCGAGGCGATCACCAGGCGGCGGTGGCCCAGGCGGTCGCCCAGGGGGCCGGTGAACAGCGCGCCCAGGGCGCTGCCCGCCGTGAAGAGGCTCATGAAGCGGCCGCTTTCCGCCAGGCTGGCGCCCAGGTCGCGCAGGCGCAGGGGCACCGTGGGGAAGAGCTGGAAGGCGGCGAAAAAAGTCACGAAGGTGAGCGCCCACACCAGGGCGAACTGGCGGGTGATGAGCCGTGCGCGGGGCCTCATCTGGGGCATCGCCTGGGAACTGGAAAGATCCGTCATGCCTCCAGGATGGCAGAGGGACCGGCCGCGGGTGTCACGGCCGGGCGCTTCCGGACGATGCGGCGGGCCACGGGAATGGCCAGCGCCATCAAGCCGGCCCCGATGGCCCAGCCCCGCCGGAAGCCGCCGTGCTCCATCACCCAGCCCAGGGCCAGTGACCCCAGGGCGGTGGCGGCGTCGAAGGCGAAGAAGAAGGCCCCTACCGCGGCGCCCCGCCGCTCCGGCGGCGTGGTCTCCATGAGGTGGGTGAGGGTGAGGGTGTGCACCATGCCGTACCCGCCGCCGTAGACCAGGCCCGACACCAGGTGCCGGCCCAGCCCGCCGGGCAGGAAGGCCAGCAGCCCGTAGCCGATGGCCGTCAGGGACGCCATGGCCGGCAGCAGCGCCACGGGGCGCCGGCCCATGCCCGTGAGCGCCAGCAGGCCGCGGATGGCCATCATGCCCAGGGCGAAGCAGGTGAGGAAGGCGGAGGGCCAGGCCAGGCCCAGCGCTTTCGCCTCCTGGGCGCTGTAGGGCGGCATGGGGCCGAAGCTCAGGCCCACGAGCATCATCACGGCCACGGGCCCCCAGATGGCGCGGTCGGGCCACTGGAACACGGTGCCCTCGATCTCCCGCGGCGCCTCCCGGGGCAGGGCCGCGATCAGCAGGTGCAAGGCCACGAAGACGCCCGCGAGGAGGACGAGCATCCAGGTGAATCCCAGGTGGGGCATGAGCCAGAGGCCCACCAGGGGGCCCACGGCCACGCCGCCGGGGCCCGTGAGGCCGAAGATGGAGAGGCCCTGGGCCCGGTGCTCCATGGCCAGGATGCCGCCCACCTTGGCGATGGAGGCCGTCCGCAGGGCGGACCACAGCAGCCCATGGATCGGCGCCAGCAGGTAGAACACCCAGCGCACCTTGAGCAGCGCGTAGACCACCAGGATGCCCACCACGGCCAGGGAGGCCACGCGGAGCACGCGGCGCGGGCCGAGCCGGTCGCCCAGGGGGCCGGTGAAGAGCGCGCCGAAGCCCGAGCCCAGCATGAAGGCCGTCTGGAAGCGCCCGCTCTCCGCCAGGCTGGCGCCCAGGTCGCGCAGGCGCAGCGGCACCACCGAGAACAACTGGTAGCCCGCGGCAAACACCAGGAAGTAGAAAGTGCAGACGATGAGAAAGGGCCCCGTCAGGTACCCGGGCCGCTTCGTTCCGCCTGCGTCCAGCATCCCTCCAGGATCGCACGCCGGGGCCCGCGCCGGGGCCGCTATGCTGGAGGATCCACCCCGAGGTTCCCATGCAGCCCGAGCAGTTCCAGTCGGAAGTTGAGCGCATCAAGAAAGGCGGCTCGACGAAGGCCCACGAGAAGAACGCGGAGGCCGGCAAGCTCTTCGCGCGCGACCGCATCCGCCTGCTGGTGGACGAGGGCAGCTTCGTCGAGGACGGACTCTTCGCCAACGCCCTGCACAAGGACCTGCCCGCCGACGGCGTGATCACCGGCACGGCCACGGTGGATGGTCGGCCCGTGGCCCTCATGGCCAACGACAGCACCATCAAGGCGGGCAGCTGGGGCGCCCGCACGGTGGAGAAGATCATCCGCATCCAGGAAGTGGCCCTGCGGATGAAGGTCCCCATGCTCTACCTGGTGGACAGCGCCGGGGCCCGCATCACCGACCAGCTGGACATGTTCCCCGGCCGCCGCCACGCCGGCACCATCTTCCACATGGAGGTGGCGTTGTCGGGCCTGGTGCCCCAGGTGTGCCTGCTCTTCGGACCCTCCGCGGCGGGCGGCGCCTACATCCCCGCCTTCTGCGACGTGGTGATCATGGTGGAGGGCAACGCCAGCATGTACCTGGGCTCGCCCCGCATGGCCGAGATGGTCATCGGCGAGAAGATCAGCCTCGAGGACCTGGGCGGGGCCCGCATGCACTGCTCTGTGAGCGGCTGCGGCGACTTCCTCTGCAAGACGGAGCCGGAGGCCATCGAGCTGTGCCGGAAGTACCTGGCCTACTTCCCCCAGCACTGCGAAGCGGAGCTTCCCGCCGTCGCCCCGCGCGGCGTGACGCCCAAGGCCAAGGACCTGGGCGCCCTCGTGCCGCAGGACATCATGGCCCCCTTCCAGATGAAGGATTTCATCGAGGGCCTGGTGGATGAAGGCAGCTTCCTCGAAGTGAAGAAGCTCTTCGCGGGGGAGATCATCACGGGCCTGGCCCGGCTGGATGGGAAGCCTGTGGGCATCCTGGCCAACCAGCCCCGGGTGAAGGGCGGCGTGCTCTTCGTGGACAGCGCCGACAAGGCCACGCGCTTCATGACGCTCTGCGACGCCTTCGGCATCCCGCTCGTATTTCTCAGCGACGTGCCCGGCTTCATGATCGGCAGCGCCGTGGAGAAGCAGGGCATCATCCGCCACGGCGCGAAGATGATCAGCGCCATGGCCGGCTGCAGCACGCCGCGCTTCTGCGTGGTCGTGCGCAAGGCCTACGGGGCGGGCCTCTACGCCATGAGCGGGCCGGGCTTCGACCCCGACGCCACCCTGGCCCTGCCCACGGCCAGCATCGCTGTCATGGGCGCCGAGGCGGCCGTGAACGCCGTCTTCGCCAACAAGATCGCCGAGAAGCCCGAGGACGAGCGCGCCGCCTACGTGCAGCAGCTCCGTGACGAGTACAACCAGGACATCGACCTGAAGAAGCTCGGCGCCGACCTGCACGTGGACGCCATCGTGGAGCCGGTAAACCTGCGCGCCGAGCTCATCGCCCGCCTCTCCCGGGCCCGCCGCCGCGAGGTTTGGCCCGCCAAGCGACGGAGCGTCACGCCCGTCTGAAGAAAAACGGTTGTAGCCACGGATGAACACGGATGGTGGATTTATCCGTGTTCATCCGTGGCAGATCATCTCGTTCGATGGGATTGCGCTATGCTTCCGGCAGCTTCCCGGAGGCAGGCATGTTCCGTCGCGTGGACGACTTCAAGACCATCTGGCAGCAGGAGGCGGAAAAGACCTTGGCGGTCTTCGCGGCCATTCCTGATGCGGCCGCCCACCAGGCGGTGGATCCCCAGCACCGCGACCTGCGGCGCATGGCCTGGCACCTGGTGGAGACCGTCCTCGAGCTGCCCCAGAACCTGGGCCTGAAGGTGAAGGGCCCCGTGAGCCTGGGGCCAGACGGCTTCATCGCCGCGCCCCTGCCGCCCACCATGGCCGAGGCCATCGCGGCGTACCGGGCCGTGAGCGATTCCCTCCTCGATCACATCGGCAGCTGGAGCAACACCGAACTGGGCCGCAACTTCACCCTCTACGGCGAGACCTGGACCGGCGCCTTCGCCCTCTACGTGCTGGT
>JAFJUR010000252.1 GCA_017859995.1 Holophagaceae bacterium
AGGGAGGGACCGTCGTTCACGCGGCCTCGGCAGCTTTGACCCGGATCTCGCCGAAGGCTTCGCCCTGCACCAGCGCGATGCGGCCGGTGCGGACCAGCTCCAGCAGGGCCAGGAAGGTGAGCACCAGCTCCTCGCGGCTGCGGGCCTGGCCGAGCAGGCCCTGGAAGGGCTTCCACAGCCCGTCCTGGAGGTCCCTCAGCACTTCCATGACTCGCTGTTCCAGCGTCTTGGGCTGGGTCCGGACCTCGACGGGCGGCGGGGGCATCAGGCGCTTCAAGGCCTCGCGGTAGGCCCCGAGCAGGTCGAAGAGCGTGGCGCGGATGGGCTCGTCCTCCACGCGCTTGTGGTCGTCCAGGTCGAGGCCCGGCGCGAAGGCGATCTTCTGCCAGTCGCTCTCGCGGTCGGACAGCAGGTGGGCGGCGGCCTTCATCTGCTGGTAGTCGAGCAGCTTCTGGACCAGGGCCTCGCGGGGATCCTCCTCGCCGCAGGCCTCCGGCGGGCGGGGCAGCATGAGCCGGGATTTGATCTGCAGCAGCTGGGCGGCCATGGCCACGAATTCCGCGGCGATTTCCAGGTTCAGCTCCTCCATGAGCTTCAGGTAGTCCATGTACTGCCGGGTCACTTCGGCCATGGGCAGGTTCAGGATGTCCAGCTTCTGCTCGTGGATCAGGTGCAGCAGGAGGTCCAGGGGACCATCGAAGGCGGTCAGGTGCAGCGCCAGGCCCCGGAACTTCGTCTCAAAGCCTTTCGGGGCTTCGAAGGTTCGCGCAGGTTCCGCCACGGGGGCCTCGACTGCCTCCGGCGCGGTGGCGGACTCAGCTGGGGAGTCGAAGGGTTCCTGGGGGGTGTCGGACATGCCTGCATTCTAGCCTGAACCCGGGTTTCCGGCCCCTCCAGAACCTTCGCTTCCCGCGCATGGGCCTCGGCCAACCCGAGGCAAAACAGCGGATGCCCCAGGCCCAGTCGGTTCATCCGTGTGCAAGCGCCGCCCTTCCCCCACAATGGAGGGCTATGGCCCGACCTCCCGTCCTCCCCGGTCCCCGTCCCGATTGGCTGAAGATCCGCGTGCCGGCCCCCGAGGTGGTGGCCGAAGTCGAGGGCCTGATCCGGGAACAGCGCCTGGTGACGGTCTGCGAGGAGGCCCGATGCCCGAACCTGCACGAATGCTGGGGCGTCCACCGCACCGCGACCTTCATGCTCATGGGCGAGATCTGCACGCGGCACTGCGGCTTCTGCAACGTGGGCAAGGGCCGGCCCGGCGAGCTGGATCCCGGCGAGCCCCAGCGGGTGGCCGAGGCCGTGGCCCAGCTGGGCCTGAAGTTCGCGGTGGTCACCTCCGTGAACCGCGACGACCTGCCCGACGGCGGGGCGGCGCACTTCGCCGACACCATCCGCTGGATCCGCTCCCTCTCGCCCCGCTGCGGCATCGAAGTGCTGATCCCCGATTTCCGGGGCCGCGAGGCCGACCTGCTCACGGTGCTGGAAGCCCGCCCCGAGGTGCTGAACCACAACGTGGAGACCGTGCCACACCTCTACCGTCGCGTGCGGCCCGATGCCGACTACGGGCAGAGCCTCGAGGTGCTGCGCCGCACCGCGGACTGGCGCGATGTCCACGCCCCGGCCATGCGCGTGAAGAGCGGCATCATGGTGGGCCTCGGCGAAACCCCCGAGCAGGTCCTCACCCTGATGGCCGACTGGCGCCAGCACCGGGTGGACATCGCCACCATCGGCCAGTACCTGCCGCCCTCCGCCCTGCACCTGCCCCTGGACCGCTACGTGGCTGGTGCGCTCGAGCTACCACGCGGGCGAGGGCTTCGGAGGCTGATGCCTCCGAAGCCCCCGCGGCCTGCCAGGTGCCGGGCCTAGACGCTGGTGGTTTCCTTGGCGCCCAGGAACTGCTGCTCGAAGGCGGCCCAGTCCAGGGTGCCGGTGCCCTGCACGCCGTCCGTCGCGCGGAACCGCGTGATCTCCTCCTGGTACCAGTCGATGACCGGCTTGCCGATCTTCAGGGCGGTGAGCTCGGTGGCGAGGTCCGAAGGCGTCATGAGGCAGACCCAGCCACGGTCATAGGGGCTGTGGATGAGCTCCGCCGGATCGCTCTTCAGGCCCGCGTTGTCGTGCTCGATGCGGCCGGAGAGGGGCGCGGCCACGTGGACGGTGCCCGTGGCGCCCTTGAGAGTGAAGAGGGTCTCGCCCCGTTTCACGGTCTTGCCCCGCTGAGGCAGTACCACTTCCTTCACGGTGCCCAGGGCCTTGCGCATGAAGTCGTCCATGCCGATGCGGACCTGGCCTTCGGGCTCGATGCGGACCCAGGCGTGGCCCGCGGACAGGAAGGCGCCGCCCGGCACGCAGAAATCGCTGGCCGGAACGACCTCGGCCATTTCCGGCGCCACCACGCGGACGCTGGGCTGGCGGGCCGCCTCGATGCGGGCTTCCCGCTTGATGAGCAGCTTCCGGGCGAACTCGCCCAGCTCATCGGCCGTGAAGGGCTTCTGGACGTATTCGCAAGCCCCGTGCTGCAGGGTCTGCACCGCGGTCTCGATGCTGCCGTAGCCGGTGACGACGACCACATCCACATCGGGGCGGAGGTGCTTCACCGCCTTCACCACTTCCACGCCGTCCATGTCGGGCATCTTGAGGTCAGTGAAGACGAAGTCGTAGTCGTGCCGCTGGATCAGGCCCAGCGCCTCGGGGCCGTGTTCCACCGTGTCCACGCTGAAGCCTTCGAGCACCAGGATGCGTCGGAAGGAATCCAGCACCACGGCCTCGTCGTCCACGGCCAGGATGCGGGCCTTGGGGTTGGGCACTTCGACGCGCTTGAGGCTCTTGGCCTCATGGGTGAAGTCGAGGCGGATGGACGTGTTGAGCACCGCCTCGCGGGCCTGGCGCTCCCGCTTTTCCTTCGCCTTGCGAAGGGTCGTGCGCACGAGGAAATCAATGCCCACGAAAGCCACGAACATGAGAAGGATCAATACGGCGGTCATGGTGACCTCCTAGGAAGGGGTGGGAATGGAGGACACGCCGCCATCGGGTAGGGCGGCCGTGGGCAGGCGGAGGATGAAGGTGGTTCCCTGACCCGGCTCGCTTTGGACGGTCAGCGATCCGCCGTGGGCCTCGACGATGCCCCAGCTGACCGCGAGCCCCAGGCCGGTGCCATGGTTGCCCTTGGTGGTGAAGAAGGGTTCGAAGATCCGCGGCAAGTCCTCCGCGGCAATTCCGCGCCCGCTGTCCTCGAGCAGGAACTCGATGGCCTCGGGCGACGCCGAGCGGGTGATGGCACGGATGTGGCCGCCCTCCTCCCCGATGGCATCGGCCGCGTTGAGCATCAGGTTCACCATCACCTGCTGGATCTGGTTGGCGTCCGCCTGCACTTCCGGAAGGCTTGAATCCAGCTGCAGGGAGAGATCCACCTTGTTCAGGGAGAGCTGGGTCATCACCACCGAGACGGACCGCCGGACGACCTCGTTGAGGTCCATGGGCTTCCGGGCCGGCGCGGTGGGCCGCGCAAAGTCCAGCAGCCCCCGGATGATGCCCCGGCAGCGCACGGTCTCCCGCACGATCACGTCCAGGTCCTCGCAGGCCGACGCGTCCTGGTCGAGCCGCTTGCGGAGCAGGGAGGCATAGCTGAGCACCCCGGTCAGCGGGTTGTTGATCTCGTGCGCCACGCCCGCGGCCAGTCGGCCCACGGAGGCCAGCTTGTCCGCCTGGGCCAGCTGGCCCTGCGTTTCGGCCAGAGTGTGGGTCATGTCGTTGAAGGCCTTCGCCAGCTCGCCCAGCTCGTGGTTGCCGCCCACGGGGATGGCCGTGCTGAGGTCGCCCTCGGTGACGCGGCGGGTGCCCTCCACCAGGGCCACCCGGCTGCGGGCGATTTCCTGATCCACCTCGGCCAGGGAGACATTCACGTCCAGCACGCCGAGCAGGCTCTGCTTGGCGCTGTGGGCGTGGCAGGCGGCCGTGGAGCAGGAGGGTTCGTTCGGGATGGGTTTGATCACCCCCAGCACGCGGTGCCCGTCCGCCCCGCGGAAGGTGCGGGCCCGGGCCTGGATGTCCAGGCGTTCGAGGGGCCGTCCCTCCGCGTGGCAGGCGTAGCAAGCCTCTCCGCGAATGTCCAGGCTGGTGCCGATCTCCCCGGCCGTGGAGGAGAACATGATCCGCCCTTCCTTGTTGAACACCCGAACCTTCCGGATGCCCTGCTCCTGCAGTCCGCCCACGGCGCGGATCTGCTCGTGCAGATTCTCCCTGCGGTTGCCCAGCATGTCGAAGTGGGTCGCGCTCTTGATCGTCTCACTCAGCTGGTCCGCGCTGCGGGTGCGCTCGGTCATCAGTTGGGCGGTGTGCGACCGCAGCACAGCCACGGACATGCCGCCGATCACCAGCGCCGTCGCGAGGCCGGCGCCGAGGATCAGACGGGTACCGATGCGGGTGCGCATGGCTCAGGCTCCTTCCTTCGGCTCCTGGGGATGC
>JAFJUR010000253.1 GCA_017859995.1 Holophagaceae bacterium
GCTGATGAAGGTTCATCCCTGCTCCCGCGCCACCGCCCTCCAGGTGGTGGATCTGCTCACGGAGCGCCTGAAGGATGCCCTCCTCAACGGGCACCGCATTGAAATTCGCGGGTTTGGCGTCTTCGAGCCCCGGCCCCGCAAGCGCGGCATGGGCCGCAACATCAAGACCGGCGCCAGCGTGCAGATCCCCAAGGGCAAGAGCATCCGCTTCAAGCCCGGCAAGGATCTCCGCGAGATCGAGGTCAAGTAGCCCAAGCCCCCTCCTCGCCCCGCAAGGCTGGCCGTTGAGCGAACCCGCGAAGCGCGGGACAATGGCGGGATGGACGAAGCCTGCCGCCGCCCCGAGATCACGTACCCGGTCCGGGTGCCCATGAAGATCATCGGGCGCGTGGAGGAATTGCGCCCCGACATGGTGATGGAGCTGATCCTCGCCCACCTGGGCCCACAGGCCGAAGGCGACGAGCAGCACCAGGCCAACTGCAAGGGCAGCTTCATCAGCTACACCTTCTGGGT
This sequence comes from Holophagaceae bacterium, assembly GCA_017859995.1. Taxonomy (GTDB): domain Bacteria; phylum Acidobacteriota; class Holophagae; order Holophagales; family Holophagaceae; genus Geothrix. The sequence goes on from JAFJUR010000253.1 coordinate 514, forward strand.
CACCCTGCCCCACGACCAGGCCGAGACGCCCCTGCGCGAAGCCATCCAGAAGCTCCCCGGCGTGGTGATGCAGCTCTGAGGGCTGTGGGTTCGGTCAAGTAAGACAACAACTCACCACCAAGGCACCAGGAAAAGCGTGTTGCTGTCCTTGGCGCCTTGGTGTCTTGGTGGTGAATCTTTCCTTTAGGGCCTGAGCGTCCCCATCATGCGGGGGTACGGGATGGTCTCCCGGACGTGGGGCAGCTTGCAGATCCAGGCCACGGCGCGCTCCAGGCCCATGCCGAAGCCGGCGTGGGGCACGCTGCCGTACTTGCGGACATCCAGGTACCACTCATAGTCGGCGCGGTTGAGCTGGTGGTGCTCGATCTGGTCGAGGAGGTACTGCAGGCTGGAGGCCCGCTCGCCGCCGCCGATGACCTCGCCATAGCCCTCCGGGGCCAGCAGGTCGGCGCCCAGGGCCAGGCGGGGATCCAGCGGGTCGGGCTCCATGTAGAAGGCCTTGAACACCTTCGGGAAGCGGTGCACCCACAGGGGCCGGTCCGTGGCGTTCATGAGGATGGTCTCGTCGTCGTTGCCGAAATCCTCGCCCCACTGGATGTCGCTGCCCAAGGTCTTGAGCTTGTCCACGGCCTCGGTGTAGGTCATGCGGTCAAAGGTGGTGTTGAGCGCGGTTTCCAGGGGCGCGGTGTCGCGCTCGAGGATCTTCAGCTCTTCCTGCCGGCCTTCCAGCACGCGCTGGATGAGGAACTTGGTCATGCGCTCGCCCAGGACCATCACGTCGTCCAGGTGGGCGAAGGCCACTTCCGGTTCCACCATCCAGAATTCCGTGAGGTGGCGCCGCGTCTTGCTCTTCTCGGCCCGGAAGGTGGGTCCGAAGCAGTAGGTCTTGCCGAAGGCGGCGATGCCCGGCTCCTGATAGAGCTGGCCCGACTGGCTGAGGAAGGCCATGCCCTCGTGGAAGTACTCGGTGCCGAACAGCGTGCTGGTGCCCTCACAGGCGCTGGGCGTGAGGATGGGCGCGTCCAGCAGCGTGAAGCCGTCCTCATCGAAGAAGTCGCGGATGCCCTTCACCAGCGTGTGGCGGATGCGGAGGATGGCCCACTGGCGGCGGCTGCGCAGCCACAGGTGGCGGTTCTCCATGAGGAACTCGGTGCCGTGCTCCTTGGGCGTGATGGGGAAGTCCTGGCTGCCGCCGATGAGCTCGAGGGCCTTCACCAGGATCTCCGGCTGCCCGGTCTTCGGGTGCTGCTGGACGATCCCCGTGACCGCGATGGCGGCCTCCTGGGTGAGCTTCCCGGCCAGCTCGTAGCTCTCGGGATCCGCCTCGGCGGCGCCCACCACGCACTGCACGAAGCCCGAGCCATCCCGCAGCTCGATGAAGCGGGTCTTGCTGGTGCGGGCATTGCGGACCCAGCCCCGCAGCCGGACGGTCTCGCCGACCTGGCCGGCGAGGAATCGGACTTCGGTGAAGGGTTGGCTGCTCACGGGGACTCCTGGGCCTAATCCCCCATTGTGCCCGGGGAATCCCGTCGGCTCCAGGGGCGCGCCGGGGAGGGGCCTGCGCCCTGGATCAGGGGTTTACTCCGGGGCCGACTCCGGCTTCTTCCCCGCCCGGAACTTCCCCGAGATCGCCACCTGCATGCCCTTGAGGTGGGCCATGACCCGCTCCAGCTTCTGCCGGGCGATGTCCTGGAACTGCATCTGCTGGATGAGGGCGAACACCGAGGGCGAACACCGTGTCCTGCAGCTCCTGATTCGTCCTTTCCAGTTCTGCGAGGTCACTGTCGCGGCCCTTGAGCTTGCCGATGCCGACCTCCTGCTTCAGGAGGCCGAGGCCATGGAACACCTTGTCGGTGCCAGCCAGCATCCCCTCCACCCGCTCCAGGACCTTGGCCATCTCCTGCTCGGTGTACGAAATGGACGTCTCGATCTGGGGCATGACGCGGTGCTCGCCCTGCTCCTTGGGCGGCGCCATGGCGATGAGCCGCTTGAGGCCCTCATCGAGGCGCTCCTCCAGGCTGAGGCTCGCCAGGATCTCCTTGCCCATGGTCCGGCCCAGGCCCATGTTGACGATCAGAGCGGCGTCCAACAGGGTGACCACCTTCTCGCCCTGGACGATGAAGCCTTCGACCCAGGCGCCTTCCAGGCCGGCCAGCAGCGGGCTGGCGGGCACCAGGTCCTCTTCCGGCACGCTCACCACCGCGTCCACCGCATCGACGAGCAGGCCCGTGGCGGTGCCCGCCAGGTCGAGCACCAGGATGGTGCCCGTCTTCGAGGCGTCCAGGGGCGGCAGCGACATTCTGGCGCGCAGGTTCACCACCGGCACCACCCTGCCCCGGAGGTCCAGAATGCCCTCCACGGCTCGGGGCATGTGGGGCAGCTTGTTCAGATCCCGAAGGGGTGTGATCTCGGCGACGTGCCGGAGCGGAAGGCCGTAGTGCCGGTCGTTGAGGAAAAAGGTCATGAACCGGTGCTGGACGGCCTCCTTGCCCCCGCCCCGAGCCTGGAATGCGGCCTGGGATGCGGCCTGAGTCGGGGCCTGATTCAGAGGCGCG
>JAFJUR010000162.1 GCA_017859995.1 Holophagaceae bacterium
AACCATGCGATCCACCGATCCCGCAGCCCTCTGGGACACCATCCGCCTTGGCTTGTCGAAGCAGCTGCCCGAGACCAGCTTCAAGGAGTGGATCGCCCCCTGCGAGCCGCTGAAGATGAAGGACGGGGCCCTGTGGATCCAGGTCCCGAGCGCCGCCGCGAAGCTCTGGATCGAGCAGCAGCTGCCGGAGGAGTTCAGCGACGCCCTGGCCCAGGGCGGGCTGGGCGACCTGCGCCTCGAGTTCCAGGTGAACGGCACGCCCCTGGCCGAGCCGAGGCCCGCACCCAAGAAGACCGCGCACACGGCCTCTGGCGGCGCGGAGGCCCTTCCCTCGTTCCCGCACCTGTTCAACCGCTACACGCTGGATCGCTTCGTGGTGGGCCCCGGCAGCCAGCTGGCTTTCGCCGCGGCCAAGGCCGTGGTGGACAGCTACGGCAAGGCCGCGACACCCCTCAGCATGAACCCCCTGTTCATCTACGGCGGCGCGGGCCTCGGCAAGACGCACCTCATGGTGGGCATCGGCAAGGGCCTGCTGGCGCGGGATCCCAAGCTCCGCGTGGCGTACCTCAAGGTCGATCACTTCTTCAACGAGCTGACGGTGGCCATCAAGGCCAAGAACACCGAACCCATGCGGAAGAAGTACCAGCAGAACGACGTGCTCCTCCTCGACGACGTGCAGACGCTCGGGAAGATGGAGCGCACCCAGGAGGAGATCTTCCACGTGCTGGAACACCTCCTTCAGCACGGGAAGCAGATCGTCATCACCTCCGACAAGCCACCCCAGCGGCTCGAGGGCTGCCACGAGCGCCTCATCACGCGCTTCAAGTGGGGCCTGACGGCCGACATCCAACCGCCCGACTTCGAGACCCGCATCGCGATCCTGAAGAAGAAGCTGGAGGATGCGGATTTCCGCAACGTTCCGCCCATCCCCGAGGATGTGCTCACCTTCATCGCCCACAAGGCGAAGGGCAGCGTGCGCGACCTGGAAGGCTTCCTCACGCGGGTGATCTTCCAGGCCAGCCTCATCGGCGTGCCGCCCACGCTGGAGGTCGCCCACGCGGCCTTCCAAGGCCAGAGCGGCGAGGAGCCCACGGCCCCCGTCCCGCCCGAGCGCATCTTCCGCATGACCGCCGAGACCTTCAACATCCCCTTCGCGGACCTCATGAAGAAGCGCTCCCGGCAGCAATCGATCCTGCTTCCGCGGCAGGTGGCCATGTACCTCGCCCGGGAGATCGCGTCCCTGCCCTTCACGGACATTGGCCGGTCCTTCAACATGCACCACTCGACCGTCATGAACGCCATTGATTCCGTGCGGGACCGCATGAAGCGCGATCCTGAATTCCACAGGATGGTCCAGGCCTTGCTCAACAGCATTCATTGATTCCGCTGGTTATACCCTGTTTTCCACAGGTGCTCGGCCGGCGCAGTCCACAGTCGCCCTTCGAACCCGCCTCCTACCGGCCCCGAACCACCGCTTCCACCGCGTTCCGAGCGCTGTCCACAGCCTGTCCCAGGTCGGGAAACTCCGGTAGGATAGGGCTTTGACATAGCTTTCCACAGGTTGCCCAGGTCCTCAGCATCATCAAGGGTGATTCATGAGTCTTCAGTTACAGGTTTCCAAGGATCGTCTTGATCGGACGCTGGGTCTGCTGAAGCATGCCCTCGACCGCAGGGTGACCTTGCCGATCCTCCAGCACATCCTCGTGGACGTGCGTCCGAAGGAAGTGGTCATGAAGGCCACGGACATGGAACTGGCCTTCGAGGCCACCGTGCCTGGTGAAGGCCAGGGCCAGTGGACCATGGCCGTGCCGGGCAAGAAGTTCATCGAGACCGTGAAGGTCTTCCCTGAAGGCATCCTGAGCCTGGAGTGCCCCGACGCCGGCGGACGGCTCTGGCTGCGCGCCAAGGGGATGAACTCCGAGCACAACATCCAGCCAGGCGAGGGTTTCCCCGAGCTGCCCGCCCCCGGCAAGGAACTGCCGGTGGTGAAGATCCCGGTGCTGCGCTTCAAGCGGGCCATCCAGCTGGGCTCCATCGCCGTGAGCCGGGATGCGACCAAGCCCACCCTTTCGGCCGTGCTGGTGCACCTCTCCAAGCACCACGTCCGTGTCGTTTCGACCGACGGCTTCCGTCTGGCCGTGGCGGAGGTTCCCTGCGACACCAAGCTCAAGGATGAGGTCCGCCTCATCGTCCCCAAGCGCGCCCTGGACCTCATTCCCACGCTGCTGGGCGATGAGGGCGAGGTCGAGCTCTGCTGGGACGGCACCACCCTGTTCCTGGACCAGCCGGGTCTCAAGTTCAGCACCCGCCTCGTGACGGGCAATTATCCCGCCTACGAGAAGGTGCTTCCGGCCGAGTTGCCCAAGCGCGTGATCATGGACCGCGAGGTCTTCCTCCGCACCCTGCGGTTCGTGGGCCTGAAGAAGGATGACTACAACAAGAACGTGCGCCTGTTCTACGAATTCCCCAACCTGCGCACGGTCTTCCAGCACCCCGACGAGGGCGTGAACCAGGCCACGCTGCCCTTCACGGGCGAGGAACAGCCCTTTGAACTGGCCTTCAACATCGACTACCTCACCGAGCTGCTGGAGCGGCTGCCCGGCGAAGAGGTGGTCTACCAGTTCAAGGACGAGGTGGGCCAGGGCGTCTTCATGTCGCCCAGCCTCGAGGATTTCAGCTTCCGCTATGTCCTGATGCCCGTTCGTTTCGCCAACAGCGCCACGGCCTGATCCGCGCTGGAATACCGCTCTTCACCGTACCCAACCAAGTGAGTCTTGATGTCTGAAGAAGTCCTTAGCGCGCGCGTCCACACCCCCACGGAAACCGACAGCTATACCGCCGACAACATCACGGTTCTGCGAGACCTCGAAGCCGTCCGCAAGCGGCCCGGGATGTACATCGGCGACACCGATGACGGCAGCGGCCTCCATCACATGGTCTACGAGGTGGTGGACAACGCCATTGACGAGGCCCTGGCGGGCTTCTGCACCCGCGTCGACGTCATCCTGCACGGCGACGGCAGCTGCAGCGTGGAAGACAATGGCCGCGGCATTCCTGTGGACATCCACAAGGAAGAGGGCCGCAGCGCGGCGGAAGTGATCATGACGGTGCTCCACGCCGGCGGAAAATTCGACAACACCAGCACCGAAGGGAAGAACGCCTACAAGGTGTCCGGTGGCCTCCATGGCGTGGGCGTCTCCTGCGTGAACGCCCTGTCCGCGAAGCTCTGGCTCACGGTCTGGAAGGAGGGTCAGGAGCACGCCATGACCTTCTCCCAGGGCAAGGCCGACGCCCCCCTGAGGGTGGTGGGACCCACGGCCCGCCGCGGCACCCGCGTGCGCTTCCAGCCGGATCCCGAGGTCTTCAACAACGTCCTCGACTTCAGCTTCGAGACCCTCAGCCAGCGCCTGCGGGAGCTGAGCTACCTGAACCAGGGCGTCCACATCCGCATCACGGACGAGCGCACCGGCGACACCCACGATTTCATGAACGCCGGCGGCATCAGTGCCTTCGTGGAACACCTGAACCGCAACAAGGTGGCGCTCCACAAGCCCCCGATCTTCATCAAGGACGAGAAGCAGGACACCACCGTCGAGGTGGCCCTCCAGTGGAACGACTCCTACCAGGAGACCCTGTACTGCTTCACCAACAACATCCGGAACCGCGACGGCGGCGCGCACCTGGAGGGCTTCCGAGCTGCCATGACGCGCGTGATCAACACCTACGCGGAGAAGAACAACCTGCTGAAGAGCGCCAAGGTGAGCCTCTCGGGCGAGGATGTCCGCGAGGGCCTCACGGCGGTTATCAGCGCCAAGGTTCCTGACCCCAAATTTTCCAGTCAGACCAAGGACAAGCTTGTCTCCAGCGAGGTCAAGGGCATCGTTCAGACCATCGTCTACGACAAGCTCTCCAGCTTCTTCGAGGAGAACCCCCGGGAGGCCAAGGCCATCCTGGAAAAGGCCATCGAGGCCGCCCGGGCCCGCGAGGCCGCGCGCAAGGCCCGCGAGCTGACCCGCCGCAAGGGCGCCCTGGACGGAGGCGGCCTGCCCGGCAAGCTGGCGGACTGCCAGGAGAAGGATCCGGCCCTCAGCGAGATCTTCCTGGTGGAGGGCGATTCCGCCGGCGGCTCCGCCAAGCAGGGCCGTCACCGCGCCACCCAGGCCATCCTGCCCCTCAAGGGCAAGATCCTGAACGTGGAGAAGGCCCGCTTCGACCGGATCATCAGCGCGGTGGAGCTCCGGATCCTCATCCAGGCCCTGGGCACCGGCATCGGCAAGGACGAGTTCAAGGTCGAGAACCTGCGGTACCACAAGATCGTGCTCATGACCGACGCCGACGTGGACGGCGCGCACATCCGCACCCTGCTGCTCACCTTCTTCTACCGGCAGATGCCGGAACTCGTGGAGCGCGGCCACCTCTACATCGCCCAGCCCCCCCTCTACAAGGTGAAGAAGGGCAAGACCGAGAAGTACCTCAAGGACGAACGGGCCCTCGAGGAGTTCCTGTTCCAGAAGGCCCTGGACGGCTGGACGCTCAGCCTGCCGGACGGCACCGAGCACAAGGGCGCGACCCTGGTGCGCGAGATGAAGAAGTGGGGCGAGGTCCAGCAGCTCTACGGCAAGCTCGACCGCCGCGGCTATGCGCGCCCCCTGGTGGACGCCCTGCTGGCCGCCGGCCTGCTGGATGCCGACCGCTTCGCCTCCCTGGAGGGCCTGGCGGCGCTGAGCGCGGCCATCACCCAGCAGAAGCTCGGCACCTGCGAGATCGAGACCACCGAGGCCATCGAGCGCGCCGCCGAAGGGGAGGATCCCGCCGTCATCATCCCCGCCAGCCACCGCCTGCGGGTGGTGCGCATGCACCTGAGCCGGCCCATCACCCTCTGGATTGACAGCACGGTGGCCCACTGGGGCGAGTTCCGCCGCCTGGCCTCCCTCCACGCCGAACTGGCGGGCTTCCGCGGGGGCGAGTTGCGCCTGCGCCGCCTCAAGGACATCAAGGAGCCCAAGGAGGCCCCCAAGGAGAAGGAGGGGGACGAAGAGGCCACTGACGAGGGGCCGACCAAGCTGGGCCGGGAGCAGGTCTTCACCGACCCCGAGGCCATGCTGGACATGGTCCTTGAAGAGGGCAAGCGGGGCCTCGGCATCCAGCGCTACAAGGGTTTGGGCGAGATGAACCCCGAGCAGCTGTGGGAGACCACGATGGATCCCGAGCGCCGGACCCTCCTGCAGGTCCGGGTGGACGACGCGGTGGAAGCGGACGAGATCTTCACCATCCTCATGGGCGATGCCGTGGAACCCCGGCGCCGCTTCATCGAGACCAACGCCCTCCTGGCGGAGAACATCGACATCTAAACCCTTGTTTTTCAAGGATGTCGAGCAGCGTTCCACGTAGAACACCGGAAGAACCATGAACCCGAATCGCATTGAGCCCCTGGAAATCGAAAAAGAAATGCGGAAGTCCTACCTGGACTACGCGATGAGCGTCATCGTGGGCCGGGCCCTGCCTGATGTCCGCGATGGCCTCAAGCCCGTGCACCGCCGCGTGCTGTTCGCCATGAAGGAAGCCGGCAACGACTGGAACCGGGCCTACAAGAAGTCCGCGCGCACGGTCGGTGACGTGATGGGTAAATACCATCCCCATGGCGACTCAGCCATCTACGACACCCTCGTTCGCATGGCCCAGCCCTTCTCCATGCGCCACGTGCTGGTGGACGGCCAGGGCAACTTCGGCTCCATCGACGGCGACTCCGCGGCTGCCATGCGCTACACCGAGGCCCGCCTGTCCCGCCTTGCCAACGAGATGATGGGGGACATCGACCAGGACACGGTGGATTTCGGCCCCAACTACGACGGCAGCATGCAGGAGCCCCTGACCCTGCCCGCCCGCTTCCCCAACCTGCTGGTGAACGGCTCCCAGGGCATCGCGGTGGGCATGGCCACCAGCATTCCACCGCACAACCTGCGGGAGTGCTGCCGGGCCCTGGTGGACCTGATCGACAACCCGGGCCTGGCCCTGGAGGGCCTCATGGCCCACGTCAAGGGACCGGATTTCCCGGGCGGCGGCCTCATGCTGGGCACCGAGGGGGTCGTGGACGCCTACCGCACGGGCCGCGGCCGCTGTGTGGTCCGGGCCAAGTCCCACGTGGAGCAGATCCGCCGGGCGGGGGACCGCGAGCAGATCGTCTTCACTGAGCTTCCCTACCAGGTGAACAAGTCCACCCTGATCGAGAAGATCGCCGAGCTGGTGCGCGACAAGAAGAT
>JAFJUR010000163.1 GCA_017859995.1 Holophagaceae bacterium
GTGTTCAACGTGCCCATGGACCAGGTCACCTCCGACCAGCGCAGCGCCTCCAAGGCCGTCAACTTCGGCCTGCTCTACGGCCAGGGCGCCTTCGCCCTCGCCGCCAACATCGGCGTGAGCCAGAAGGAGGCGAAGGCCTTCATCGAGCGCTACTTCGAGCGCATGCCCAAGGTGGCCGCCTGGATCGAGGGGGCCAAGGAGAAGGCCCTGGCGGAAGGTCTTGTCCGCACCCACTGGGGCCGCATCCGCCGCATCCCCGAGCTGGAGAGCCCCAACAAGCAGTTCCAGGCCCAGGGCCTGCGCGAGGCCGTGAACACCATCGTGCAGGGCACCGCCGCCGACCTCATGCGCCGGGCCATGGTGCGCCTGCATCGCAGCCTCCAGGCCGAGGGCCTCCGGGCTCGGCTGCTGCTCCAGGTGCATGACGAACTGCTCATGGAAGCGCCGCCGGAAGAAGTGGACCGGGCCTCCGCCCTGCTGAAGCAGGCCATGGAGGGCGCCGATGACCTGGGGGCCCTGGGTGTGCGGCTCGCCGCCGAGGTGCGCGCTGGCGACAGCTGGCTGGCCTGCAAGTAGCGGGACCGGTTTGACAGTTTGTCGGGCAGCCTCCCTCGATCATGCGATTTCGGGGGGTTTTGTGATGGCGGTCCGGGCTCAAACTTAACGGGGAGGTCATGATTGGGCGATTCCGGCGCGGTGGCGCCGATCCCCTGTCCCCTTCCTGCAGGAGCCCGATCATGAGCCAGTTCAACATCGCGTGGTTGCCCGGTGACGGCGTGGGCATCGAGGTCATGGAGGCGGCGAAAATCTGCCTCGACGCCCTGAAGTTCGACGCCAAGTACACCCACGGCGACATCGGTTGGGAATTCTGGTGCAAGGAGGGCGAGTCCTTCCCCCAGCGCACCATTGACCTGCTGAAGAACAGCCACGCCGCCATGTTCGGCGCCATCACCTCGAAGCCCGTGAAGGATGCCGAGGCCGAGCTGGCGCCCGAGCTGAAGGGCAAGGGCCTCATCTACCGCAGCCCCATCGTGCGCATGCGGCAGATGTTCGACCTCTACACCTGCCTGCGGCCCTGCAAGGCCTACCCGGGCAACCCCCTGAACTACAAGGACGGCATCGACATGGTGATCTTCCGGGAGAACACGGAAGATCTCTACTCCGGCGTGGAGTTCACGCCCGTGCCGGATGAACTGAAGGCCACCCTGAAGAAGCTCAGCAAGCCCTTCGGCCACTTCGCCGACATCCCCGGCGATCAGTTCGCCATCACCTGCAAGATCAACACCCAGCGCGGCTGCGATCGCATCATCCGGGCGGCGTTCGAGTATGCGAAGACGTTCGGCTATCCCAAGGTCACCATCATCCACAAGGCCAACGTGGTGCGCGCCACCGAGGGCATGTTCCTCGAGACCGGCAAGCGCATCGCCAAGGAATACCCCGGCATCGCGATGGATGACGCCAACGTGGACGCCATCACCATGTGGATGCTGAAGAATCCGAAGAACTACGGCGTGATGGTGGCCACCAACCTCTTCGGCGACATCGTCAGCGACCTCGCGGCCCAGATGGTGGGCGGCCTGGGCTTCGGCTGCTCGGGCAACATCGGCGAGAAGCTGGCCGTGTTCGAGCCCAGCCACGGCAGCGCGCCGAAGTACGCGGGCCAGTACAAGGTGAACCCCATCGCCACCATCCTCGCCGCCAAGATGATGCTCGACTGGCTGGGCGAAACCGAGAAAGCTGCACGTCTCGAGAAGGCCGTGGCCGCCGTCATCGCCGAGGGCCAGGTCCGCACCTACGACATGGGCGGCAAGGCCACCACGCTCGAGATGGGCGAGGCCATTGCCAAAAAGGTTTGAGTTGAAACCGCAGATGACGCAGATGGCGCAGATGAAATACCTTCGAAGTCCCATCTGCGAAATCTGCGTCACCTGCGGTTAAAGAAAAGAGTTCTCCCATGAGCCACATCCTTATCCACGAAGTCGGTCCTCGCGACGGTCTCCAGGCCGAAGCCACGGTGGTTCCCACGGACGTCAAGCTGGACTGGATCCGTCGCGTGGCGGCTTCGGGCGTGGACATCGTCCAGGTGGGCTCCTTCGTCCGGGGCGACAAGATGCCCCAGATGGCGGACACGGACGAGCTGTTCCGCATCCTCGTGAAGGAATCGCCCCGGGCCCTGCTTTCAGGACTCGTGCTCAACGAGAAGGGCCTGGAGCGGGCGCTGGACGTGGGCGTGCCGCTCATCTGCATGGGCGTGTCCGCCTCGGAGACCCACAGCCGGAAGAACACCGGCATGGGCACCGAGGACGCCACCCGCCGCATCATCGCCACGGCCCTTGAAGGCAAGAAGGCCGGCCGCAAGGTACAGGTCAGCGTCCAGAGCGCCTTCGGGTGCGGGTTCGAAGGAGCCATTCCCGAGGAACGCGTGATGGGGATCGTGGCCGCCTACCTGGAAGCAGGCCTGACTTCGATCAGCCTGGCGGACACGGCGGGCCACGCCCATCCAGCCCAGGTGCGGCGTTACGTTCAGAAGGTGCTCGAACTGAATCCCTCCGCCGAGATCACGGCCCACATCCACGACACCTACGGCCTGGGCATGGCCAGCGTCTACGCCGCCATGGAGGCCGGCGCCAGGGCCATCGAGACCAGCTTCGGCGGGCTCGGCGGATGTCCCTTCACCAAGGTCGCGGCAGGCAACGTGGCCACGGAGGATCTCGTCCACGGCCTCCAACGCACGGGCCAGCGGCTCGATATCGACCTGCCAGCCCTCATCGGCGTCACGAAGGATGTGGCGCGGCATTTCGACCGGGACCTGCCCGGCTGCGTGTACAAGACCGGACCGATCGTGACAAAGGTGATGGCATGACCCGGAAGATCCTCGAAGGCATCAAGGTCCTCGACCTCACGAACGTGCTGTCGGGCCCTTTCACCACCTTGCACCTGGCCCTCCTCGGCGCCGAGGTGATCAAGGTCGAGAACCCCAAGGACGGCGACCTGGCCCGCAAGCTGGGCATCGTGCCTGCCCTGAACAAGCAGCTCATGGGCACCAGCTTCCTGGCCCAGAACTGCAACAAGCGCTCCATCACGCTGAACACCAAGTCCCCCGAGGGCAAGGAGCTCTTCCGCAAGCTGGTGAAGGACGCCGACGTGGTGGTGGAGAACTTCCGTCCGGGCGTCATGGAGCGCCTGGGCCTGGGCTACAAATCCTTGGCGGAGCTCAACCCGCGGCTCATCTACTGCGCCATCTCCGGCTTTGGCCAGACGGGCCCGGATGCCCTGAAGCCGGCCTACGACCAGATCATCCAGGGACTTTCCGGCGAGATGGCCGTGAACGGCGACGAGCGCCTGAACCCGCTTCGCACAGGCTTTCCCGTGTGTGACACCGTGGGCGGCCTCAACGCGGCCTTCGCCGTCATGGCGGCGCTGTTCCACCGCGAGCGAACCGGCCAGGGCCAGTCCATCGACGTGGCGTTGCTGGACAGCATCATGCCCCTCATGGGCTGGGTGGCGGCCAACCTGCTCATCGGTGGCGAGCAGCCGGTGCTCATGGGCAACGACAACTTCACCGCGGCCCCCAGCGGCACCTTCCGCACCCAGGACGGCCACATCAACATCGCAGCCAACAAGCAGGAACAGTGGGAGTCGGTCTGCGACGTCCTCGAGGTGCCGGAGCTGAAGACGGACGCCCGTTTCCAGGAACGCGACACCCGCAAGCAGAACCGGAAGGCCCTCACGCCGCTGCTCGAGGCCCGTCTGGCCCTGAAGCCTACAGCCTTCTGGGTGGAGGCCCTGAACGCCAGGGACGTGCCCAGCGGTGAGATCCTGGACCTGGAGGCGGCCCTGCGCCAGCCCCAGGTGCGGCATCGGGAAGTCCTGCGCAAGGTCCAGGTCGAGAGCGTGGGCGAGATCGAAGTGTTCGGCCTCACGGCCCATTTCGAGAAGACGCCGGGATCCGTGGACGCGCCACCGCCCGCCCTGGGCGAGCACAACGGGGCCATCTACGGCGCCCTGGGTCTGTCGGACGCGGAGCAGGCTGAACTGAAATCCAAAGGTGTCATCTAAGGAGGCTGTATGGGCATGACCGTCGTTGAGAAAATCCTCGCCCGGGCTTCGGGCCTCGCCTCCGTGAAGGTGGGCGATGTGGTGGAGCCGAAGGTGGACCTCGCCATGTCCCACGAGAACGCGGCGCTGGTGATCAATCAGTTCCAGGAAGTGTTCCAGGGCACGGGGATCACGCCGAAGGTGTGGGATCCCTCCCGGATCGCCATCATCTTCGACCACCGGGTACCGGCGGAGTCCCCGAAGACCGCCACCAACCACAAGAAGATCCGGGGCTTCGTGGCCGCCAACGGCATCACGAAGTTCCACGACGTGCGCGGCGATGTGGGCGGCATCTGCCACCAGATCCTCCCCGAGTACGGCTACGTCCGGCCCGGGTTCGTGGTGCTGGGGACCGATTCCCACACCACCAGCCACGGGGCCCTTGGCGCCTTCAGCTTCGGCGTGGGCGCCACGGAGATGGCCTCGGCCTGGAGCCTGGGCATCGCCGTGAACATCGAGGTGCCGGCGACCATCAAGGTGGTCGTGAACGGCGAGTTCCCGCCCTACGTGGGACCAAAGGATCTCATCCTTCACCTCATCGGGAAACTGACGGCCCAGGGCGCGAACTTCAAGGTGCTGGAATTCCATGGCGAGACCATCCGGAAGATGAGCACCAGCGGTCGCATCGCCATCTGCAACATGAGCGTGGAGGCCGGCGCCACCTCGGGCATCGTGCCGGGAGATGAGGAGACCGTGCGCTACCTCCGGGAGGAGGCCGGCGTGCTGGATGCGATCCCATGCGTCGTGCCTGACGCGGATGCCCAGTACGTGCAGACGGTGGAGATCGACGTGTCCGCCCTGGCGCCGCAGATTGCCTGCCCGCACATGGTGGACAACGTGAAGCCCATCGATCAGGTCATCGGGACGAAGGTCCAGCAGATCGTCATCGGCAGCTGCACCAATGGCCGCCTGGACGACCTGGCCGACGCCGCGGCCATCCTGCGGGGCCGCAAGGTCGCGGAGGGCACCCGCATGCTGGTGTTCCCGGCGTCGAGTAAGATCTTCGCGAAGGCCCTCGACATGGGCTACATCCACGACTTCATGCGGGCCGGCGCGGTGGTGATGAACTCCGGCTGCGGCCCCTGCCTGGGCGTGCACGAAGGCGCCCTGGGCGACAACGAAGTCGCACTGAGCACCACCAACCGCAACTTCAAGGGACGCATGGGCAACCCCACTGGCGAGGTCTACCTTTGCAGCCCGGTGGTGGCAGCGGCTTCCGCCATCACCGGTGTCATCACTGATCCTCGACGCAAGAACTAGTCCGCCGCGGAGGCACGGAAGTCACCGAGAAAAACACGGAGATGAATCTGAACAACCCCTTCCTCCGTGATCCCTCCGTGTCCTCTGTGCCTCCGTGGTGAATCCTTTCCAAGCCACGGAGACTCCCATGCCGAAGGTCATCATCAAGCTCGAGAACGACATCAGCACCGATGACATCTACCCGGGCCGCTTCATGGCCACGGTGCTGCCCACCGAAACGCCTCAGTTCGCCTTCTTCGACCGCACCGAGTTCAATGCCCAGCTGAAGGCCAAAGCCTTTCCGGCGGGATCGATCATCGTCGGCGGCGAGAACTTCGGCTGCGGCTCCAGCCGCGAACAGGCCTGTTCCACCCTCAAGGGCCACGAGGTGGCCGTGGTGGCCCGCAGCATCTCGCGCATCTTCCTGCAGAACAGCATCAACCTCGGTCTGCAGGTCGTGATCTGCCCCAGCATCGAGGCCAGCGAGGGCGATGAACTGGAGATCACCGCGGACCAGGTCATCAACCGCACCACCGGCCGGACCTTCGACCAGGTGAAGCTGCCCGCGGCCCGGAAGGGCATCATGGACGCGGGCGGGCTGATCCCCTACACCCGTGCCCGGCTCATGGCCAAAAAGGCCTGAATCCGTGCGAATGCGACGAACGGCTGGAGCCCTCGCCCCGGCCGTTTCGTTTCACTCCGTGGTTTCCAGCGCGTCCTCTGGGCAGGGGTGGTGGTGGTTGCGGATCGCGTGGATCGCCAGGTCGTAGTCGGGTTCGCGGCCGAGATCGGGCACCAATTCCGTGTGCACCACGGTGCCGTTCTCGTCCAGGGCCACCACGGCCCGGGCGAAGAGGCCGCGCATGGGACCATCCAGGAGGGTCACGCCGAAGGCGGTG
>JAFJUR010000164.1 GCA_017859995.1 Holophagaceae bacterium
CCCAGCTTCAGGCGCAGCCGGCGGGCCTTGGGCTGGGCGGCATCGTAGTACGAATGCGGATCGGGGCGGCGCATGGAGACCTCGGGGAACCGCCCATGATCCCACGGCCGGCGGACCGGCACGGGTCACAAGTGGGGCCTACCGCAGCCTGAACGGCATGGTCAGGAGGAAGGCGAAACGCTCTGCGGCCGACTCCTTGGGAATGGGGAAGAACCGCCAGCAGGCGGCGTAGGCCTCGGCCGTGGGGCAGAGCGCTTCGGGCCCCGAAATGGCTTGCGCCCGGATGACGCGGCCTTCGCGGTCGTGGACCACCATCACGAGGACGGTGCCTTCCGTACGGCGTCCCTGGCTGTCCGTCGGATAGCGGGGTGCGGGCGGTTGGTACCGCACCTTGACGTCCTTGGGCTCGACTTCGGTGGCGGGCAGGTTCGCGCCCAGGATGTCCTCCACGGGCGCCAGCCGCATGAGCTTCAGGGCGACGCCGTCGTTGCGCTTGGCGACCTCGTCCAGGCCCTCGGCGGCGAGGGATCGCTGCATCGCCTGGGCGCCGACGAGACAGAGGTTGTACCAGGGCTGGACCTGATCCGGCGCCAGACCTCCCGCCGTCCGGAAGGCGGCGATGGCCTCGGCGGACCGGCCCTGGTTCGCCAGGGCCACGCCGAGCAGGAGGTGGGCGTCGGCGTCGCGGGGCGCCAAGGCCGTCTGGGCCTCCGCCAGCGCCTGCAATCGGGCCCAGTCCCCCGCGGCCAGGCTCCGGTTGGCCTCCTCTTTGAAATCCGGGGCTCCGGCGAGCAGCGCGCAGGACAGGACAAGGGGGAACCAGGGCGTCATCAGGACCTCGGCAGCAGGCCCATCATAGCCTGCGCGAAACAAGGAAGGCCCCGCGGGGCGGGGCCTTCCGGCAGATGCGGGGCCGGCCCGCGGTGGACTACTCCTCGTCGGGCGCCAGGCCCTCGACCTTCTTCACCTTGATCACGTCGCCGTGGTCCTTGACGATGCAACGCAGCCAGTCCTCGGGGGCCTTGGGGTGGGTGACCTCGCCCTTCTCGTTGCGGACGTTGCCGTCGAGGTACTTCCAGATGAGGGATTCGCCCAACTTCTTCCAGCGGGCCATGAGCTTGTCCGTCTCCTTGGCGGCGTACTGGGTGAGGTACTCCTTGGCCAGGCCGGGGTTCTGCTTGTAGAGGTCGAGGGCGGTGCGATCCACCTCCGCCTGGTCGGCGAGGTAGCGGCCCTCGAACTCGCGCTGCACCCGCTGCACGTCCACGATCATGTCGGACCAGCGGGTGTAGGTGTAGTTGGACACGAAGTTGAAGGTCCAGAAGGCGCTGTCCCAGTTGAACTCGTTGAAGTTCCCGGTGCCGATGGCGAAGGCCGCGGGCGCTTCCTTGATGCCGCAGGAGATGGGCACGTAGACGGTGGTGTAGGTGTCGTCCACGCCGAACCACAGCACGCCGCCCACGGCGTCGGGCAGCCAGGAGCGGCTCTGGCTCACGAAGGAGAACCCGGTCTGCTGGGTGCTGATGGCCCGCTCGTGGACGTACTCCTGGCCGTCGATCTTGAAGCCCATGGGACGCCAGCGGTAGGGCAGCTTGTAGGGGCCCGCGCCCACATCCTTGGTCATGTCAAAGTCGGTGCCTTCGTAGTGGTCGCGCATGAGCTCCATGGCATCGCGCACGTCCAGCTTCTCGTCGGGCTTGATGAAGAGGGGCATGGGCTTCGCGCCCTTCTCAGCCTTCACGAAGTCCATGGGGATCTTCTGGCTCTTGGCGGCGCGGTTGAAGATGCTCCACACCCGGGCCTCGCAGGCGCGCAGGGCCCCGAAGGTGAGGGGCGCGAAGGTGTCGGCGAAGCTGAAGGTCTTGTCGTCGCCCTTGAACCAGCCCTTCTCCCGGGCGAAGGGGATGAGGTCCTTGCTGTAGACGGCGGTCTTGGGATCGTTCAGGGGGAACTGGCGGATGCGGGCCTGGTTGGCGTGGGCGCTGATGGTGCCGTCAGGCAGCTTGTGGGCCACCCACAGCGAGCCCTTCTGGCCCTTGCCCTTGCCGATCATCTCGAGGATCCACACCTCGTTGGGATCGGCGATGGAGAAGCTCTCGCCGCTGCTGGCGTAGCCGAACTGCTCCGTTAGCTTGGTCATGACGTCGATGGCCTCGCGGGCGGTCTTGGCACGCTCCAGGGCGATGTAGATGAGGCTGCCGTAGTCGATGATGCCGCTGGGGCCCGCGAGCTCCTTCCGGCCGCCGAAGGTGGTCTCGGCGATGGTGACCTGGTGCTCGTTCATGTTGCCCACGCGGGTGTAGGTCACCGGCGCCTCGGGGATGCTGCCGAGGATCTTGCCGGTGTCGAAGGTGTACCCGCTGTCCCACTCGCGGATCTCGCGCACTTCCCCGGCCAGGTGCCTTCCGCCGCGCTTGAAGTAGAGCTCGCCGTAGAGCGTGTGGCTGTCGGCGGCGTAGGTGATCATCGTCGAGCCGTCCTTGCTCGCGCCCTTGGTCACGAGCAGGTTGGTGCAGGCGTCCAGGGCTGCGCCCGCGGTGAGGAGGGTGGCGAGGAGGACGAGGGGGCGGATGCGCATGGGGATCCTTGGAAGAGGGGTTGGGTTCAGAAGCGAAGGCTGGTGCCGAAGGCCAGGTACGACCGTTCGGAGCCATAGCGATGATGGCCATGGAAGGTCAGGTCGCTGTGGACGTACCGGGCTTCCAGGGCGGCATGGGTGTTGAACCGCCACCCCGCGCCGGCGCTGAGGGTGAAGCCGAGCTCGGAGTCCGTGTCGGTGCCGGTGTAGATGGTGGTGTTGCGCCAGGTTTCATTCCACAGGGTGCCGCCCATGCCGAAGATGCCGTAGAACCCCGACCGGCCCTCGGGATCGAGGTGCGGCATCCACTCGTAGGCCACCGAATAGGCCTCCATGCGGCTGTCGGCCAGCTGGGGGGTGGGGACGTAGGCGCTGCCGTTCCAGATGGCCCAGGTGCCCAGGGAGATGGGGCGCTTCGAGTCCATCCGGAGGTAGTCCACGCGCAGTCGGCCCAGGTGGCGGCTCTCCCGGTTGAAATGGATCTGGAGGCCGCCCTGGAAGCCCGTGCCGAACACGGAGCCCAGGTCGCCCTGGGGCGAGACGGCGGAGAGGCCGATGCCCATGCGGTTCCCGCCGGGCTCCACCTGGGCGGAGAGGCCGAGGCAGGTGAGGGCGATGAGGGCGGCGACGGGCTTCATGTCCGCAGGCTACCAGATGGCCGTGGGGACCTGGCCGGCGGGGGCCGGATCGCAACCGAAGGCCTGGCGGAATTCCGGAAAGTCGGCCACGGGACCCAGTACGCGCCAGCGGACTGGTGAATGCACGTCGGTGGTGACCTGCAGCTTGAGCTGCTCCGGGCGTTGGTTGGTGCGCCAGCCCTGGGCGAAGGCGATGAAGAAGCGCTGGTCGGGGGTGAAGCCGTCCACCGACTTGAGCTGCTTGCCCTTGGTGGCCAGCTTGAAGGCCTCATAGGACACCCGCAGCCCGCCGATGTCGGCGATATTCTCGCCGAGGGTCAGCTTGCCCTTGATGCGCACACCGGGCAGCACCTCGAAGGCATCGTACTGCTTCACGATGTGGTCGGCGCGGGCCTCGAAGCGCTTGGCGTCTTCGGCGGTCCACCAGTCCTCGAGGTTGCCCTGCCAGTCGTACTGGCGGCCCTGGTCGTCGAAGCCGTGGGTCAGCTCGTGGCCGATGGTGGAGGCCAGGGCGCCGTAGTTGGAGGCGTCTCTGAGGCGTCATGTGCCACTCGTTGCGGTCCACGGGCTTGCCGAGCTTGGCCATGCGGCGCTGGAAATCGAAGACGGAGGCCGCCTGCACGTTGAGGACGAAGGCGCGCCGGGACACCTTCAGGCCGCTGTAGTCCCGCCAGCGATCCGGGTAGCCCACCTTGCTGCGCATGGTGTCGAGCTTGCGCAGAGCCTGGGCCTTGGTGGCCTCCACCATCCAGTCGGCGGCGAGGATGCGGGCGCGCATGGCCTCCTTGTGGAAGTGGACCATCTCCAGGGCGCGGGCCTTGGCCTCGGGGCTGAAGGCGGTCTTCACGTAGAGCTGGCCCAGGTCCTCGCCCAGGGCGCGGTCGGCGGCGGACAGCACGCGCTTCCAGCGGGGGCGCAGCTCCGTGGCGCCCGAAAGGGTCTTGCCGTAGAAGGCGAAGTTCTCGTTCACGAAGGCGGATCCCAGGAAGGGCGCCGCGGTCTTCAGCACATGCCACCGGAGGTAGACCCGCCAGTCGGCCAGGGGCTCCGACTTCAGCAGGCCCGCCAGGGTCTTGAAGAACTCCGGCTGGCCCACCAGGATGTGGGCCTCGCCGGCGGGCAGGCCCACGGCGGTGAAGTAGCCGTTCCAGTCCAGGTCGGCCATGTCGCGGAGGTCCTTCCGGGCCACCTTGTGGTAGTTGGCCTGGGGATCGCGCAGGTCCACGAGGGCGCGGCTGGCCTTGGCCAGCTTGGTCTCCAGGGCCAGGATGCCCTTGGCTCTGGCCTGGGCGGCCTCGGGCCGGTCGCCCGCGAGGACCAGGATCCGGGCGACGTGCTGCTCATAGGCCTGGCGGATGGCCTCCGCCTCCTTCCCGGGGCGCAGGTAGAAGTCGCGCTCCGGCAGGCCCAGGCCGCCCTGATTGAAGCTGGCGATCATGGCGCTGCTGTCCTTGTCGTCCACCTGCACGCTGAAGCCGAGGCCGGCCTGCACGCCGGTGGCGCGCAGGCGTCCCATCTGGACCAGCACATCGCGGGGCGAGGCCATGGCCTGGATGGCGGCGAAGGCTGGCGCCAGGGGCTTGAGTCCCTCCTTCTCGATGCGGGCCTCGTCCATGCCGGAGGCGTAGAAGTCGCCCACCCGCTGGGGGATGCTGCCCTCAGGGCCGCGGGTGCGGGCGGAGCCTTCGAGGATGCCCTTGAGGATGGCGTAGTTTCGCTCGTCGATTTCCTGGTTCACGCCGTACGAGGCGTATTCACCGGGGATGGCCACCTGATCGAAGGCGCCGTTGGCGTAGCCGTAGAAATCGCGGCAGGGGGAAGTGGCGGTGTGGATGTAGGCGGGGTCCACCCCGAGGATCGGCCGGGGAGCGGCGGCGGGGGTTTCCGCCGCGAGGGGGGCGACCAGCGCCAGGGCGAGCCATGCGGATCGAAGGTTCAAGGGAATTCCTTTCAGCAGGGGCTTGGGATGGCCGGGGGGCTACCAGATGGCGGGGCGGACCTTCGCATCGCGCTTCATGGCCTGGCCGTCGGCGCACCCGAAGGCGTCAAAGAATTCCGGCAGGTTGGACAGGGGGCCGTTCACCCGGGACTTGCCGGGGCTGTGGGGGTCGGTCTTCAGCCGCACGGAGAGGGCCGCCTCGCGGATGTGGTTGCGCCACACCGTGGCCGCGCCCAGGAAGAAGCGCTGGGGGCCCGTGAAGCCGTCGATGGGCGCGGGGACCGCCTGGCCCTTCAGGCTGTTCTGGTAGGCCGCGAAGGCGATCTTGAGGCCGCCGATGTCGGCGATGTTCTCACCCAGGGTCAGCTTGCCGTTCACGTGCTCGCCCTTGAGGGGTTCATAGGCGTCGTACTGCTTCACCACCAGGTCCGTGCGGGACTGGTAGGCCTGCTTGTCCGCGTCGGTCCACCAGTTCTTGAGGTTGCCTTCCGCGTCGAACTGGCTGCCGCTGTCGTCGAAGCCATGGGTCATCTCATGGCCGATGACGAAGCCCAGCGAGCCGTAGTTCACGGCGTCGTCCGCCGAGGCGTCGAAGAAGGGCGGCTGGAGGATGCCCGCGGGGAAGACGATCTCGTTCATGGTGGGGCTGTAGTAGGCGTTCACGGTGGGCGGCGTCATGCCCCATTCCGTGCGGTCGATGGCCTTCCCGAGCTTGGCCAGGTTCTCCTGGATCCGGTGGGCGGAGGCCCGGCGGACGTTGCCGAAATAGTCGTCGCGCTTGATGTCGAAGGCGTAGGTCTTCCACTTGTCGGGGTAGCCGATCTTCACGCCGAAGGCGTTGAGCTTCTTGATGGCCTGCTGCTTGGTTTCGGGGCCCATCCAGTCGAGGTTGGTGATGCGCTCCCGCAGCGCCACGCGGAGGTTCTCCACCATGGTGAGCACCCGCTGCTTGGATTCGGGGGGGAAAGCCACCTTCACGTAGAGCTGGCCGAGGGCTTCACCCAGGGTGTTGTCCGCGGCCGCCTCGATGCGCTTCGCGCGGGGCTCGCGTTCAGGGGTGCCGCTCAGCACCTTTCCCTGGAAGGCGAACGCCTCTTCGCCGAAGGCCCTGGGCAGCAGGTTGGCGGTGGCGCTGATGGCGTGCCAGCGGAGGTAGGTGCGCCACTGGGGGACGGGCACCTCGGCGGCGAGCTTGCCGAAGGCCT
The DNA here is from genome assembly GCA_017859995.1 of Holophagaceae bacterium. Classification (GTDB taxonomy): domain Bacteria; phylum Acidobacteriota; class Holophagae; order Holophagales; family Holophagaceae; genus Geothrix. Next base: position 6,361 of record JAFJUR010000164.1, read on the forward strand.
GGAAGAACGAAGGCTGCGTGAGGTTCAGGTCGGCGAGCTTCACCCCCCGGGCCTGGAAGTAGCCCTTCCAGTCGAATCCCGGCGCCTCGGACACCACCTGGTCGAGGGTGCGCTTGTTGTACGTCTTCTGCGGATTCCGCATCTCCACGCGGCTCCACTGGGCCTGGGCCATGCGGGTCTCGAGGTCGAGCACCACCTTGGCGCGGACCCGGGCCAGGTCGGGGGCGTCGCCGGCCAGCTCGAGCATCTTCGCGACGTGGGCTTCGTACTTGGCGCGAATCTCGCGGCTGCGGGCATCGTCCTTCAGGTAGTAGTCGCGGTCGGGCAGGCCCGTGCCGCCCTGGCTCAGGTAGCCCAGGTACTGCGTGGACTGCTTGGCGTCCTGGCGGACGAAGAAGCCGAACCCACCGGGCAGGCCCTGGGTGTGCAGCCTGGCCAGCAGGGCGGGCAGGTGCTTCCCGTCCTTCAGCGTGTCGATGGTGGCCAGGATGGGCTTGAGGGGGGCCAGCCCCCGCTTCTCAATGGCGGCCTCGTCCATGCCCGAGGCGTAGAAATCGCCCACCTTCTGCTGGAGGCTGCCCTTGGCCCAGGTGGTCTTCGCGCTGGTCTCCTCGAGGATCCGCTTGAGGATGGCGCGGTTCCGCTCGCTCACTTCCTCGAAGGCGCCGAAGCGGGCCTTGTCCGCGGGGAGGCTGTGGGACTTGAGCCAGCCGCCGTTGGCGAAGGTGTAGAAGTCGTCGCAGGGCTTCACGGTGGTGTCGAGGTTCGCAGGATCGACCCCCGGCTTGGATTGGGCGACCAGGGCGAAGGACGCCAGGCCCAGGCAAAGGCAGAGGGAGGCACGGAAGGGGGATGCCATGGTTGACCTCGTAAGATGAGGGCTAAAGCCTATCAGGAAGGATTGCGAAGGGATATGTGGATTGATTTATGTATTTCCGCATGCACGACATCCTGGTCGTCCACCAGCAGGACCCGGTACTCCCGGTCCACCTTCGGCTGGTCCAGGAGAAGGCGCCGGATCTCGTCCACTTCGGCGTCGTCGACCCGGAAGGTGCTGGTGAGGGTTCCGCGGCCAGGCTTCCGGAACCGGATGGAGGCGGCCTTGTCCCACACCACGTAATCGGGACCGAGCCGGTGCATGAGCATCAGCATGTAGATCGGATCGACGGCGCCGTACAGGCTGCCGCCAAAGATGGTGCCCACGACGTTCCGGGTGCGCCAGGACAGCGGCAGGCGCACCCGGACCTCGGACCAGTCCCCGGCGATGCGGGTGACCCGCGCCCCCGTGCCCCAGTAGCAGGGCCACAGGTTCAAGAGCCACCGGAAGGTCCGGGTGCGAAGGGTCTCGCCCATGCCCAGCTAGAAACGGACCGTGACCGTTTCGCCTTCCTTCATGTGGACCGTGTCGATGAAGCGCACCTGGCGGTTGCCGTAGGTGAGGATGAGGCTGGAGGTCCGCACCCCGTGCCCGAAGTGCAGCACGCCCTTCAGAAGGTTGCCGTGGGTGACGCCGCAGGCGGCGAAGACGATCTGCTTGCCGGGGCAGAGGTCCTCGGTGAAGTAGATGCGGCCGAAATCGACGCCCATGGCCTCAGCCTTCTCGCGGCTGGCGGTGTTGGTGTCCACCTTGAGGCGGCCCTGGATTTCGCCGTTCAGGCACTTCAGGGCGGCGGCGGACAGCACGCCCTCCGGCGCGCCGCCGGTGCCCATCACCGCGTGGATGCCCGTGCCGCTCACCGCGGCGCTGATGGCGGCGCTGAGGTCGCCGTCGCCGATGAGCTGGATGCGGGCGCCGGCCTTGCGGATGTCGGCGATGAGCTGAGCGTGGCGCTCGCGGTCGAGGACGCTGACGGTGACTTCCGAAACCTGGCGGTTCAGGGACTGGGCGATGATCTGCAGCGTCTCATGCACGGGGGCGTCCAGGTGGACCTTGCCCTTGGCGGCGGGGCCCACCACCAGCTTCTCCATGTAGAGGTCGGGGGCGTGCAGGAGGCCGCCCTTCTCCGTGGCCGCCAGCACCGCGATGGCGTTGGGGGCGCCGGTGGCGCAGAGGTTCGTGCCCTCGAGGGGATCGACCGCGATGTCGACCGCCGGATGGTCGCCGTCCAGATCGGCCCCCATGCCCACCTTCTCGCCGATGAAGAGCATCGGCGCCTCATCCCGCTCGCCTTCGCCGATGACGATGGTGCCGTCCATGCGGACGGTTTCCATGGCGGTGCGCATGGCCTCGACGGCCAGCTGGTCGCTGTACTTGCGCCGCCCATGCCCAATGGAGGTGGCGCAGGCGATGGCGGCCTGCTCCACCACCCGGAGGAATTCGAGGGACAGGGTGTGTTCCATGGGGGGCTCCCGGGGGTGGGGGTGACGGAGGGTTCAGGCCAGCCGGTTCACGCTCTGGCGGATCCAGTCGAGGAAGGGTTCCGAGCCGGATTCGACGGGGAACATCAGGATTTCCGGAACCTCGTAGGTGTGCAGGTCGGTGATGACCTCGGACACCTGGGGGAAGAGCTCCCGCGTGGTCTTGATGACGAGCATGACCTCCTCGTCCAGGTGGGTCTCGCCCTTGAAGTAGTAGTAGCTCTTGATGCCGGGGAGGATGTTCACGCAGGCGGCGTACGCCTGGTCCACCAGGGCGGCGGCGATGGTGAGGGCGGTCTCCTCGCTTCCACAGGTTGTGAGGATGGTGCAGGCGTCGCTCATCGGGTGGGCTCCCCGCCCGGCGGGCGGAACCCTCCATTGTAGCCTTGGCCCCAGGACGCCGCGGATCACGAAAGATGCAGATCCGGGAAGGTTTGGGCCACGCCCGTGGTCAGACCACCGGCGGGGGCGGAATGGGGTGGGTGCTGGGTGGGCGGGATGGATGGCCTTGCCTCGGGCAGGGAGTCGTTGCGTGGGATTTCAACCGCGTTCGGCTGGGTCCAGCGCGGCCTTCGAACCGCGTCTGGCTTTCAGCAGCCGCTGGTCTTGCTTCGGCGTGTCATCAAGGCACGCGTCGGGCGGTCCCACTCGGAGGTCCGGGCCGTGCCCCGTCCGGGTTGGGAACCATCCGGGCGGGATTCGAACCGCACCCGGCTGCGCCGTGTGCCGGTCTTGCTCCGGCGCCACATCAAGTGGCGCCTCCGCAAGCCCACTCGGAGGTTCGGGCCGTGCCCCGTCTGGGGTTGGGACCCATCAGGGCGGGATTCGAACCGCACCCGGCTGCGCCGTGTGCCGGTCTTGCTCCGGCGCCACATCAAGTGGCGCCTCCGCAAGCCCACTCGGAGGTTCGAAGCCTCTCGCCTGCTTCCGGCCAATAAGATAAGGGGCCCGGAGGCCCCTTATCTTATTGGTCGGGGCGAGAGGATTCGAACCTCCGACCTCTCGGTCCCGAACCGAGCGCTCTACCAGGCTGAGCCACGCCCCGACGAAGGTT
>JAFJUR010000048.1 GCA_017859995.1 Holophagaceae bacterium
GGCGAGGACCGCCTGGACCGCATCCAGAACCTGACGGTCCGCAGCGAGCTCAGCTGGTTCGCCGGCGGTCACCAGGTCAAGGGCGGCTTTCAGGGGATGGCCTCCGAGTACACCAAGGTCTTCCAACGGCCGTCGTTTGGCGTCGCCTACCTGGACCGCGCCGCCGGCGGCGCCGGTCCCGCCGCGGGCGACCTGGCGGCCATCCAGGCGGGCCTCCTCGCCCTCAACGGCAGCAGCTACGGCTACGCGGCGACGGATAGCCTCGCCACGGCCAGCCCCATATCCGGCAGCCTGGCCGGGGGCCGCGCCAGCTATCTCTACCAGCGGACCCTGGCGGACGGGGGTTCGTACGGGAATCCCCTGAAGCAGCAGGTGCTCGGCGTCTTCGCCCAGGACGACTGGGCCTTCGCCAGCGGCTGGACCGCCAACCTGGGCCTGCGGGTGGACCGCGCCAGCCTGGACGCCGAGGATGGCCGGACGCTCTACCGCCAGACCCTGCTGAGCCCGCGCCTGGGCCTCGCCTGGGATCCCGCGGCCGATGGCCGCACGCGGCTCTTCGCGTATGCCGGGCGCATCTACAGCCCGCCCACCCCGGGCAACCTCGCCGCCGCCGGCGCCACCACCGGGGGGCCCGCCACGGCCAGGCAGGTGTGGATCCCCAGCCTGAACGACTGGCGCACCTGGCAGGCCACGGGCGTGCAGGGGGTGGCGAACGTGGCCGTGGCGGACCTCAAGGCCCCGCGCACGGACCTCTACCAGCTGGGTGCCGAGCGCCTCCAGGAGCTGCCCTGGGTCGGGGCGTGGACGCTGGAAGCCACGCTCACCTTCAAGGCCGTCCGCGATCTCGTGGACACCTACAGCGCCACCTACGGCTACCTGCCGGAGCTGGACGCCCAGGCGAACAGCTCGTCCACCCGCAAGGTCATCGCGAACCTGCCGGGGCTGAAGCGGGACTACCGCGGCCTCGACCTGGTGGCCCGGCGCAGCTTCGAAGGTGGCCACCACCTGCAGGTGAGCTACAGCCAGGGTGACTTGAACGGCAACACCGAGGTGGGCAACGTGAACACCGCCACGGGCAAGAACACGGGCTTCGCCTCCATCCCGAGCCTGCGCCAGGACTACCGCCTGCCCCAGTACGACGGCAGCCTCAACGAAGAGGTCAAGCACGCCTGGAAGGCCTTCGGCAGCGCCGCGCTGCCCTGGAACCTGGAGACCTCCTTCGCCTTCCTCTGGCGCTCGGGCCTGCGGTACAGCCGGCTGGTGAAGGTCTCGGGCGACAACGTGCTGGCGCCCGGCGCCGAGCGCGGCGACCAGGAGCTGCCCCACGTCATGAGTCTGGACCTCGGCCTCGCCTGGCGCACGCGGGTGAAGGCCTGCGACCTCCGCGCCGCCGTGGACATCCTCAACGCCACCAACCGCCAGCCCATGACCTGGGTGAACAACGTGGGCGGCGCCTTCACGCCGGGCAACTTCCAGCAGCCCCGCGTGTGGCAGTTCAGCCTGCGCGCCGCTTTCTGACGCTTCCGAACCCCGGAGAATCCGCATGACGTCTCGTTCCAGCCACCACCTGGCCGCTCGTCGGGCCCTCACCCTGCTGCCTTGCCTGCTCGTGGCCGGAACCAGCCTTTGCGCCCAGGCCCCGAAGGCCGACGGCGCCGCCACCGTGGAAGTGACCGCCACCCGGTTCCCCGAGGATCCGGCGAAGGTGCCCGCCTCCATCACGGTGATCTCCGCCCGTGAGCTGGCTGACCGCGGCGCCACGGATCTGCGCAGCGCCCTGGCCCTGGCGGCGGGGGTCTTCATCGCGCCCGGCGGCGACGGCGGTCCGGCCAGCAGCGTGCCGGAGTTCTGGGGCCTGAAGGAATTCGACGCCTTCCTGCTGGTGGTGGACGGCGTGCCCTGGGGCGGCGCCTTCAATCCGGCGCTCTCCACCCTCAGCCTGGAGGGCGTGGAGCGCATCGAGGTGCAGCGCGGCGCGGCGCCGGTGATGTACGGCGCCACCTCCTTCGTGGGCGTGATCCAGATCATCCGCAGCCTCCCGGGCGACACCCCGAACACGGCGCGGCTCTCTCTGGGCACCCACGGCAGCGGTGGTGCCGCCGTGACCTTCCGCCTGCCCTCCTGGGCTGGCGTGGATTCGGGCCTGATCGTGGATCACGACCGGCAGGGCTTCGAGGATGCCCGCGCCGACTTCAAACGCAGCCACCTGCTCTGGCGCAACCGCCTCCAGGCGGCCGACGGCGTCTTCCGCTTTGACCTGGAGGGTACGGCCGTGGATCAGCAGCCGGCCAGCCCCTTCCCGCGGGTGGGCCGGGCCCTCACCACCCTGGTGCCCGTGGACGCCAACCACAACCCGGTGGACGCCTTCCTCAACGACCGGCGCTTCACCTTCAGCACCGGCTACGATCGCACCCTGAGTCCGGCGACGCTGTGGTCGAGCACCCTGTCCGTCTCCCGGGCCCGCCAGGATGTGTTCCGCGGCTTCCTGGTGGACGTGAGCGCCACGGATCCCAACGCCCACGGCTTCCGGGAACGGGTGGACCTCACGGACGTTTATTTTGATACGCACCTGACCTGGGCCGTGGCGTCCGGGCTGAAGGTCGTGGCGGGACTGGATCACCTGCACGGCCAGGGCAGCGGCCGCGGCGGCGACTTCGACTACGCGGTGAACCTCGACGGCTCCCAGGCGCCCGGGGCCGCTGCGTTGCCGAACCAGGCCGACATCCGGGTGGACGACCGGCGCGATTTCTCCGGCCTCTACGCCTTTGCCCAGTGGCAGGCGGCGCCGCGGCTGGTGCTGGAAGCGGGCCTGCGGCTCACGCGGGCCGATGAGTCGCGTCGCACCGCCACCCTGGATTTCGGCAGCGGAACCCTGGACGCGGGTCAGGACAATCGCACCACCACCCGCCTCTCGGGCAGCGCAGGCGCCACCTGGACCGCCTGGCAGTCGGGCACGGACCGCATCAGCCTCTTCGCCGGCGTCCGCAGCACCTTCAAGCCGGCGGCCACGGATTTCGGCCTGGACAGCGCGCCGCAGATCCTCAAACCCGAAACCGCCACCAGCTACGAGCTGGGCGTCAAAGCCGAGCTGCTGGACCGGCGGCTCGCCTTCGAGCTGAGCACCTTTCTCATGGACTTCGAGAACCTGGTGGTGCCGCAGTCCGTGGCGGGTTCGCCCGTGCTGGTGAACGCCGGCACCGAGCGGTTCCAGGGGGCGGAAGCCAGTGCCTCCTACCGCTTCGACCACGACCTCACCGTGCGGCTGGCCTACAGCTACCACGACGCGCGGTTCAAGGACTACGCGAAGGATTTCGGCGACGGCACCCTCACCCAGCTGGCCGGCAAGCGCCTGGAGATGTCTCCCTACCACCTGGGGGCCCTGGGGCTGGCCTATGCTCCCGCCCAGGGAGTGACGGCCACGGCCGAGATGCACTACACCGGCGCCGTGCTGCTCAACCAGCGGAACACCGCCCCCAGCGGCGGCTACGCCACCTTCGCGGCCAGCCTGGGCTGGCGGGAGAAGGCCTGGGACCTGCGCCTCAGCGGCCAGAACCTCACGGACCGCCGCAAGCCGGTCTCCGAGAGCGAGCTGGGGGACGCCCAGTACTACCTGCTGCCCGGCCGGCAGGTGACCCTGGGCCTCCGATTCCGGTTCTGAGGGAAGGCGTTTCAACAGGGATCCAGTACAATCGAGGGTTTTGGGTCCCTCCATGAAGTTCCACATCCAGACCTGGGGCTGCCAGAACGGGGCCCCCTCCGCGAACCGGCGCAGCCGGGGCGCGGGAGCACCGTGCGGGGCACGGTGCGATCGGGGGGTTGTCCCCTTCATCCAGCAGCCCCAGGGTCGAGGCCGGCGATGAAGTTCCACATCCAAACCTGGGGCTGCCAGATGAACGACCACGACGGCGAGAAGCTGTCGGGGTTGCTGTCGGCGGACGGCTTCGAGGAAGTGGGCTCGGCGGAGCAGGCCGACCTGGTGCTGCTCAACACCTGCTCCATCCGCGAAAAGGCGGTGCACAAGGTCTATTCGGAGCTGGGCCGCCTGCGCGAGGAGAAGCAGCGGCGGCCGCTGCTGGTGGGCGTCACGGGCTGCCTGGCCCAGCAGGAGCAGGCTTCGCTCTTCAAGCGGGCGCCGCACATTGACTTCGTGCTGGGCACCATGGCCCTGAAGCAGCTGCCCCGGCTGGTGGCTGAAGCCCAGGCGGGCAAGGCCCGGGTGATGGATACAGGCGAATACCCCGACAACCACCTCTTCCCGCCGTCCGTGACGCGTCGCCGCGACACCGCCAAGGCCCTGGTCACCATCACCGAGGGTTGTAACCACGCCTGCACCTACTGCATCGTGCCCACGACCCGGGGCGCCGAGCGGCATCGCCCGTTCGAAGACGTGCTGGCGGAGGTGCGCGGCCTGGTGGACCGGGGCTACCGCGAGGTGGAGCTGCTGGGCCAGAACGTGAACAGCTACGCGGGTGGCTGCACCTTCGCCGACCTGCTGGAGCGCGTCTCCGAGGTGGCGGGCCTGGAGTGGATCCGCTTCACCACCAGCCATCCCATGAACTTCACGAAGGACCTGGCCCGGGTGCTGGTGACCAACCCCAAGGTGGCCCCCTTCCTCCACCTGCCCCTGCAGAGCGGCAGCGACCGCGTGCTGAAGCGGATGCTGCGCGAGTACACCGTGGCCGAGTACCTGGAGCGCCTGGGCTACCTGGGCGAGGGCCGGCGGCGCCTGGCCCTCAGCACGGATTTCATCGTGGGCTTCCCCGGCGAGACCGACGAGGATTTCGAGGCCACCATGCGGGTGCTGGACTCGGTGGCCTTCGATTCCTCCTTCAGCTTCATCTATTCGCCGCGGCCGGGCACGCCTTCGCTGCGACTGAAGGACGACCTGCCCCTGGCGGTGAAATCCGAACGCCTGACCCGCCTGCAGCAGCGGCAGGCCGAGCTCACCCGGGCCAGCAACGAGCGGTTCCTGGGCCGGGAGATCCCCGTGCGCGTCGAGACCCATGGCCCCAACGAGCACGGCTGGTGGCTGGCCCGCAGCGGCGAGTGGAAGACCATCCACCTCTCCGCGGGCCCCGGCCGGATGCTGCCCTTCGGCGAGCTCGTGCAGGCCCGGGTCACTTTCGCCAGCCCGCACTTCCTGGGGGCGGAGCTGATCTAGGCCGGATTCAGCGCCACCTCGAGGGACCACCTCCGGTCCGCCCCGGGGGCCAGGGTGAAGGCGCCGGGCTTGTCGCGGAAGTCGCCCCGCCAGTCCGAGGGATCGGCGTAGCCCTCCCAGGGCTCGATGCAGAGGAAGGCCGGGCCGGGGTCCGGCTTGGACCACACGCCCAGGTGCGGGAAACCCTCCCAGCGCAGGGACAGGGAGGGGCCGCCCTCCGCCTCGTAGCGCAGGCCGCGGCTCCGGGGTTCGAGGAACAGGAGGGCGTCCTCCGCGAACAGGTCCTCCCCCAGGGCCAGTTCGCGGTGGCGGATCGGCGTGGGGCGGGCGTGCGGCGCCAGCAGGCCCTGGGCGTCCAGGCGCCGCAGGGGGCCGGGTTCCTCGGCGTCGAAGACCAGCCGGTGCGCGGCCTTGGCCAGGCCGGGGGCCAGGGGCCAGCGGAACGCCGGATGCAGGCCGAGGCTGGCGGGCAGGGGGAGGTCGCCGGGGTTGTTGAGGGTCACGTCCATGCGGAGCCCGGAAGCCGCCAGGGTGTAGGCCACCATGAGGCGGAAGGCGAAGGGGAAGACCTCCCGGGTGGCCGCGTCGTCCTCCAACGCCAGGGCGCAGCTGGTCTCGTCGCGGCGGAGCCAGGTGAAGGCCCGGTCCCGGGCGAAGCCATGCTTGGGCATGGGCAGGGCGGCGTCCCCGTGATGCAGCACGCCGCCCTGCAGGCTTCCAATGACGGGGAACAGGAGGGGCGCGTGGCGCGGCCAGAGGGGGCCCGCCGCCCAGAGCAGCTCCGTGCCCTGGAGGCGCAGGCCCTGAAGCTCGGCGCCCCGGGGCGAGATCGCCGCTTCCGAATGATCCGAGCGCAGGAGGTGGTTGGCCATGCCCCAGCTTACCGGGCCGTGTCCCCCTCTTGAGGTCGTGGTAGATTTGGCCCGCCCCGTCCCTTTCGCACGCAGCCTTCCCTCCGGGAGCCAGCCATGCACTTCAAGGCGGATGTCATCGCGACCCTGCTCCACGCGCCTCTGGCGAACGTGGAGACGCACTGGCCGCTGATCGTGGACGCGCTGGCCTCCCTGAAGATCCTCGATCCGGCGGTGGAGGTGGCCGCCATCGCGAGCATCGGCGCCGAGAGCTACCTGTTCGCCCCGGAGCGGGAACCGGGCAGCGACGCCTATTTCCGTCGCATGTACGAGTTCGACCGGAGCCTCGGCAATGTCGAGGCGGGCGATGGCGCGAAGTACTGCGGGCGCGGCTTCACGCCGCTGCTGGGTCGCTCGGGGTACGCGCGGTTCGGCAAGCTGGTGGACGCCGACCTGGTGGAGCAGCCGGACCTGGCCCTGGACCCGGCGGTGGCCGCCCGCATCCTCGCCTACGACTTCATGCTCAAGGGCGTGCCCAAGGCGGCGGCCGAGGGGGACTGGGTCAAGGTGCGGCGCGTGGTGCACGGCGACCTGTCCGGCTGGAAGCGGTTCAACGGCATTCTCATCCCGCTGCTGAAGCTCCTGCCCTGAGCGCGGTCCCGCACGGATCCGGGTGCCCGCACGGATCTGAGCGTTGGTGCGCCCGGGGGGACTCGAACCCCCACGCCTTCCGGCAAGCGATTTTAAGTCGCTGGCGTCTGCCATTCCGCCACGGGCGCGCGGCTCCAGCCTAACGACAGTCCGCGCGCCGTGGTAGCTTCGACCCATGGTTCCGCGTTCCGCCGCGCTGCTGCTGGTGATCCTCACCGCCCCCCTGTCCGCCGAGGTCCGGGATCTGAAGGCCTTCTACCAGGAACGCTGCGCGGCCTGCCATGGGACGGATGGCTCGGGGCGCGGACCCGGCGGCGCCCGCCTGGGCGGCCGGAACCTGGCGGATGGCCGCTGGCTCGCCCGGCAGGAGGAGAAGGATCTGGTCACGGCGATCCTGAAGGGCCGGGGCGCCATGCCAGGGTTCCGCCGGCAGATCCATGAAGCCGAGGCGAAGCGCCTGCTGGCGGAGGTCATCCGGCCCCTCGCCGCGCGGCGGCGGCCGACCCCCGAGGCGGAATAGGCAAAGCCGTCCCCTCGGAACCGGGACCGGGCCGATAGGATGAAGGGATGCCCGGCGCCCCTCCCGACCCTTCGACCCACCCCCTGCTGCAACGCCTGAACGCCCCCCAGCGGGAGGCGGTCCAGCACGCGCACGGCCCGCTGCTCATCCTCGCCGGGGCAGGATCGGGCAAGACCACGGTGATCACCCGGCGCATCGCCTGGCTCATCGAGGAGGAGGGCGTCCACCCGGGTTCCATCCTGGCCATGACCTTCACCAACAAGGCCGCCGAGGAGATGCGGGAGCGGGTCCAGCGCCTGGTCTCCGTGCCCGCGGCCCAGATGTGGGTGAGCACCTTCCACAGCTTCTGCACCCGCATCCTGCGCCGGGAGGGCGACCGCACGCCCGTGGGCCGCGATTTCGTCATCTTCGACCCCGCCGACCAGAAGAGCCTCGTCAAGCAGGTGCTCGCCGAGCTGAAGCTGCCCGAGAAGCAGTTCCACCCGAAGAAGGTGCTGGAGCTCATCAGCGACTTCAAGAACCGCTGCCTGCTGCCGGAGGAAGCGAAGGAGGAGGCCCTGGACCCCTGGACCCGGAAAGTACTGGACGCCTACGACCTCTACCAGAAGGGCCTGAAGAACCACCGCGCCTGCGACTTCGACGACCTGCTGCTGTGGACGGAACGGCTCTTCCGCGACCCGGTGATGCAGGCCACGTACGGCGAGCGGTTCAAGTTCATCCTCGTGGACGAGTACCAGGACACCAACCGCGCCCAGTACCTGCTGGTGCAGCATCTGGCACGGCGCCACCACAACCTGTGCGTGGTGGGTGATGAAGACCAGTGCCTGGCCACGGGAACCCGCGTGCTCATGGCCGATGGCCGGGAACAGCCCATCGAGCGGGTGGCCCCGGGAGATCTGGTCAGCGCCGCCCACGGCAGCGGGGATTTCCGGGCGGCCAAAGTCCTGAAGGCGGCCGCTCGGATGCGCGAGGGTTCGGGCATCCGCATCACCACGGCCTCCGGGCGGATGCTCACGAGCACCCCTGAACACATCCACATCGCCGGCTACCGGCTGGGCGTCTCGCCCCAGCTTCACTTCGTCTACCTCATGCGCAAGCGGGGCATCGGCTGGCGCCTGGGCACCAGCCAGACCCACACCCGGGGGCAGGTGAAGCCTGTGGTCGGCTTCCTTCAGCGCGCGCGGCAGGAACATGCCGACGAGCTGTGGGTGCTCTCCACCCACGGCAGCGAACCGGAGGCCCGGCTCCAGGAGGAGGTGTGGTCGCTGCAATACCAGCTGCCGACCCTCCCCTTCGTGCCGCGCAAGGGCGGCTCCACCCGGGGGCTGGTCCACGATGCAGAGGCCATCCGGCACGTGTTCGCCGCCGTGGATTCCGCGTCCGGCGCCGAGCGCCTGCTGTCTGACCTGGGCATGGCCGTGGAGGCCCCGCACCACCGCGCCCAGGCCAGCACGGGCCACCGTCGGCAGGTGACCGTGACCCTCTGCGGCGACCGCCGCGGAAAGCGGCCCATGCACCGCATCTCCATGGTGGGCCGCAGCGCGGAAGACCGCCGCGTGCTGGAAGGCCTGGGCCTTTCGGTGCGCCCGGCCAAGGCGGGTTCGGCGAGCTGGCGCATGGAGACCTGCGGCGCCTCATTCGAGGACATCCGCCGCACCGCCGACCGCATCCGCCAGCACCTGGATGCGGACCTGCACCTGCAGGCCCGCCTGGGTGCGAATCCGTCGCGGGAATCCAACAGCCTGCCCTTCCTCCCGGCCTGCAACCTGAAACCCGGCATGGTCCTGTTCGACGGCCAGGGCGGGCTGGACGTGGTGGATCGCGTGGAACGGGTGCCGCTGGCATCGCAGATCCACGACCTGGATGTGGAAGGGGTGCACACGTTCGTGGCCAATGGGCTCGTCACCCACAACTCCATCTATGGCTGGCGTGGCGCGGACATCCGCAACATCCTCGACTTCCAGCAGGACTTCCCCGAGGCCGTGCGCATCGAGCTGCTGCAGAACTACCGCTCGACGAAGAAGATCCTCGACGCGGCCTCGGAGGTGATCGCCAACAACGCCCAGCGCGTGGAGGGCAAGGGCGCGCTGCAGACCGACCTGGGGGAGGGCGAGTCGATCCAATTCAAGCTGGCCGACGAGGGCCGCCTCGAGGCCGAGTGGGTGGTGCAGCGCATCCAGGAGCTGCGGTACCTCGACCACGATGCCAAGGTCGCCGTGCTCTACCGGGCCAACTGGCAGTCGCGGCAGATGGAAGAGGCGCTGCGGTCCCAGAACCTGCCCTACCGCCTGGTGGGCGGCGTGAAGTTCTACGAGCGCCAGGAAGTGAAGGACCTCATCTCGTACCTGCGGCTCATCTCGAATCCCTTCGACCTGGTGAGCTTCCGCCGCTGCGTGAACGCCCCCACCCGCGGCGTGGGGCCCACCACGCTCGGCAAAATCGAGGCGGCCATCCCCGAGGGCGGCACGGCCCTCGAGGGGCTGGCCCTGCTGCTGCGGTCCGGCGAGCTGAAGGGACGGGCGCAGCGCGAGCTGGCGAAGTTCCTGGATCTGTTCCACCGCGCCGGGGCCGAGCGGGAGGCCCAGGGCCTCACGGGCATGGTGAAGTGGGTGCTGCAGGAGAGCGGCTACCTCCAGAGCCTCGAGGACGAGGCCACCCTGGAGGCCGAGGGCCGCATCCGCAACCTGGAGGAGTTCCTCAGCGCCGCCGCCGAATCCGAATCGCTCGGGCTGCGCCTGTCGGAATTCCTGGACCGCATTACGCTGGCGGCGGACGCAGACCAGATCGAGGAGGCGGCCCAGCTCAGCCTGATGACCATCCACTGCGCCAAGGGGCTGGAGTTCCCCTATGTCTTCGTCATCGGCATGGAAGAGGACGTCTTCCCCAACCGCAACGCCCGGGAGACGCCCGACGGCCTCGAGGAGGAACGGCGCCTCTTCTATGTGGCCATCACCCGCGCCCAGCGCCGGTTGACGCTCAGCGCCGCCCGCCGCCGGCGCGTCATGGGCACCGAGATGCTCTCCATGCCCAGCCGCTTCCTGCGGGAGCTGCCGGCGGAGGCCCTCACCACGCCCATCCGCTGGGGCACTGAGCTCTACCAGGCCGGCGAGGGCGTGCGCCCGGGCAGCTCGTTCAGCCGGGGCGGGGGCGGCGTGTCCGTGGCCACGGAGCTGCAGCGCATCCGCAGCTTCTTCGACAAGGTGCGCGATCCGGGTGCCCCGCTGCCGGATTCAGGCGCGACGCCGGACCCCGCGCCGACGGAACCCGCCGAACCCCACGACGCCAGCGCCTTCCCGGTGGGCACCCGGGTGCGGAGCCCCCGCTTCGGGCAGGGCACCGTGCTCGCCGCCACGGGCCGGGGCGACGGCCTCACCTACACCGTGCGCTTCGACCAGGGCGGGGACCGGCGGATCATGGCGCGGTTCGGGGGCCTGCAGCGGCTGTGACCACCGCCGGGAACCGCGCCGCCAGGGCCTGTTTCCGGTACTCGAAGATGCGGGCGATGTCCCGGCGCACCCACAGGGCGGTGACGATCCGGCCCAGGAAACCCCAGCCCACGCGGTAGCGCACCCGGTCGGTCATGCGGGTGCCGCCCTGGGGCAGGTCGGGCGAGGCCGGCAGGTCCTCGAACGCGTGGGTGTGGTGCCACAGGGCGTAGGGCCCGGCGAGCTGCGTGTCCACGAACCGCGTGCCGGGCTCGAAGGTTTCGATGAGGGTGCGCCAGCGGAGCGGCAGGCCCCGCACCCGGATCCGGTAGTCGAAGCGGGCGCCTTCGCCGCGGGGCAGGGGGCGCGGGGTGAGCACCTCGAAGCGCAGCCAGGGCGGGGTGAGGGCTTCGAGGTTGGCGGGGTCCGCGAAGAAGGCGAACACCTCCCCGCGCGGCGCGGGCAGATCCTGAACCGCGGTGAACACCTCTTCGCTCACAGGAGGTCCTCCAGGGCGGCCTGGGCCGTGGGAAAGCGGAAGGCGAAGCCCAGAGCCTGGGCCCGTGCGGGCAGCACGTAGGCCCCCTGCAGCAGGAGGGCGTCCGCCAGCTCTCCCAGCAGGAGGCGGAGGGCCCCCGCGGTGAGGAAGGCCGGGATGGGCAGGACCGGTCGGTGGAGGCGCCGCGCCAGCGCCCGCGTGAAGGCCTCCTGGCTGAGCGGCTCGGGGGCGGTGCCGTTGAAGGGCCCTTCCCAGGCCGGATTCCGGGTGGCCTCGACCAGCATGGCCACCAGGTCGTCCAGGTGGATCCAGCTCAGACCCTGGGTGCCGGAGCCCAGCTTGGAACCCTGGAAGAGCCGGACGGGAAGGGCCATCTTCGGCAGGGCGCCGCCCTCCCGGGCCAGCACCACGCCGATGCGGATCCGCGCGACGCGGGTGCCGAAGGCGGCGGCCGCCATCGCTTCCGCCTCCCAGGCCCGGCACACCTCGGCGAGAAAGCCCCGGCCCGGCGCCGCGGCCTCGTCCAGGGATCCATCCCCGGGCCCGCCGTTGATGGGGAGGTAGAACCCGATGGCCGAGGCGTTCACCAGGGCCCCGGGCGGCCGCGTACAGGCCCCCATGGCCTCGACGATCCGGCGGGTGGCCTGGATTCGGCTGTCGCGGATGACCGCCTTGCGGGCCGCGCTCCAGCGCCGATCCGCGATGCCTTCCCCGGCCAGGTTGATGACCGCTCCCGCTCCTTCCAGAACCGCCGGGAGGGTCGTCCAGGCCTGGGCCTCGGCGCCGGCGGGGAGGCGCAGCGCCGACGGGTTGCGCGTGAGCACGGTGACGGGGTGGCCCTGGTCGAGCAGGGCCTGGACCAGGGGGCGGCCCACCAGCCCGGTGCCCCCGGCGACCACCACGCGGCTGGGACGTGACTGGTCCATGGCGACCCTCCTGTGGCCTCGAGTCTCCTCCCATCTCGCAGGCAGCGCCTTCATGGAATTCTCGACTCCGGTCGATGGAGAGGAAGGCCGCCGGCTGGTCCCGCCTCCGGATCCACGGCCTTGACGCGGGTGCTGTCCCCAACCTGGGAGTCCCATGGTTCCGCTCCGGCGGCTCCTCCAGAGCGAACTGCTGGTCCTGATCGGCCTGCTCGCGGGGCTGTCGGCGCTGCTGGGCTGGGTGGGCATGGGCCGAAGCCTGGAACAGCAGATCCAGGCCCGGGCGAAGGAAAGCCTGGCGCGCCTGTCCAGCGACCTGACGGGGGACCTCGCCCAGGTGGAGCGCATCGGCGGCACCGTGGGGCGGTGGTGGCAGGAGGAGCGCCTCTCGTTCCAGGACATCCCCGCCGCGGAGGCTCAGGTGGCCCCGCTGCTGGAGGAATTCCCCCTGGTGGCGAACCTGGTCTTCGTCTCCGTCGAGGGCTGGGGCCTATCCATGAGCCGCCTGGGAGACGGCCTGTCCAGCTACCACCTGGACGCGCGGCAACGGCAGGGGCTGAAGCGCTACTTCCGGAAGGGCGGGCATGCGATCCGCGGCGCCAGCTGGGAACCGACGCCGTACCGGGTGTTCGAGCGCCCCTGGTGGAAGGTGGTCCGCGAGGCGAAGGCCCCCGAGTGGGTGAGGGCGTACCGCTTTGTGGATCTTCCGACGCACGGCATCTCGTACGTGCTGCCCCTCCGGAACGCGGCGGGCGAGCTGCAGGGGGCGGTGTGCGTGGACATCTTCCTGCACACGCTGAGCGAGCGGGCCTGGGCCGCCCAGCCCACCCCGGGCTCCCAGGTGCTCGTCAGCGATGCCGAAGGCACCGCCCTCATCCTGCCGAAAGGGGCCTTCCCCGAATCGGCGCCGCGCGGGAGCCTCCCCTTCCTGCGCCGGCTGGGGCCGGACTTCCTGCCCCACTTCCAGGCGCTGCTCCGGCGCTGGGAGGCGAGCCCGGCCAAGGGTGACCCGTTCCCACTCACCTTCGGCAGGGCACGCTACACCTGCATCACCCAGCCCCTGGTCACCCGCGGCGTGGACTGGCGGCTGAGCCTGGCGGTGCCGGATCGCGATTTCCGGGGGCCGGCCCAGCGCCTGTCCCTGCTGCTGCTGGCGGCGGGCCTCCTCATGATGGGACTGGCCACCTGGCGGGTGGTGCTCCTCGCGCGGCGGTTCAGCGCACCGCTGGAGCAGCTCGCGGCCCAGGCGCGGTCCCTGGGCGAAGGGGAGGTCCCGGGCCCGGTGCGGACGCGCATCCAGGAGTTCCAGACCCTCGGGGAGGCGCTCCAGCGCGCGGGCAGGGCCATCCACGACGAGGCCACCCTCCAGGGCCAGCTGCTCCAGAGTCAGCGCGTCCAGGTCGTGGGCACCCTTTCCGGGGGCATCGCCCACGACGTGAACAACCAGCTGGCGGCCATCGTCGGACAGCTGGACCTGGGCCGCATGCACCTCCCCCCGGATCACCCCTCGCGGATTCGGATGGACCGGGCCGAGGAGGCGGCCCACCGCTGCTCGGCCATGGTGCGGTCCCTCCTGCGGTTCACCCACCAGACCCGTCATGAGTTCCAGACGCTGGATGTGAACGCGCTCGTGAGGGACACGGCCCAGCTGCTCACCCGGGTGCTCGGCAGCCAGATCCTGCTCGACCTGGACCTGGACCCCGCCATCGCCCCCATCCAGGGCGATCCCGTGGGCCTCGAGCAGGTGATCATGAACCTGGCCGTGAACGCCCGGGACGCCATGCCTGGCGGGGGCAGACTCACCATCGCGACGGCGCGGGGCGAACGCGGCGCCGTCATCCTCCGGGTGCAGGACACCGGCACGGGCATCCCCGAGGCGATCCAGTCCCGCATCTTCGAGCCCTTCTTCAGCACCAAGGCGCCGGAGCAGGGGCACGGCCTGGGCCTCGCCATGGTCGCGGGCATCGTGCGGGCCCATGGGGGGCAGGTCGAGGTGGAGAGCGCGGCGGGCCGCGGCACCACCGTGCGGATTCAGCTGCCTTGCGGCGTCCAGGAGCCCGGCAAGCAGGTGCCTCCGCCGCTGGAGCTGGGACGGCCACCCTCCCTCGTGGGCTGCCACATCCTCGTGGTGGAGGACGATGCCGTGTTGAGCGATGTGCTGGTGGAGCTGTTCACCCTGCGCGGGGCCCGGGTCGCGGTGGCCACGGACGGCGCGGAGGGCTGGCGGAAACTGCGGGAGGAAGCCTTCGACCTGGTGATCTGCGATCAGCAGATGCCCCACATGACCGGGCTGGAACTGCTCGCCGAGCTGCGCAAGGTGAACCGGGAGCTGCCCGTGATCCTCGTTTCGGGACACGGCCTCGAAGGGGTGGACGAGGGCCGGGATCCCCGGATCCGGATCCTCGCCAAGCCCTTCGGCATCGACCGCCTGCTGCATCTGATCGGCGAGGTGCTCTGAGCCCTGGCTTCGCCCGGTTATCATCAACGCTGGCCTTGGGTCCCGTGGACCCCCTCCGCCGAGGTGTTCATGCGCTACCTCCTTTCGAACCTGCCCCTGAACCTTGGCGAGGAGGCGTTGGACCTGGCGAAGCCCCTGGCCCACGCCTTGGGCGGCGCGCCGCGGGAGTACCGGGCCGTCCTTCTCGAGCGCCGCAGCCTGGACGCCCGGCACAAGGGCGCCATACGGTTTCTCGCGGCCCTCAGCTTCGACACCGACCGGCCTCTGGTCCCAGGTCCGCTGCCCGGCGGGCTGAAGCTGGAGCCGGCCCCGACCCCCGCGCCCTACGCCGTGGCGCCGCCCCCGCGCCGCCCCCGGGTGGTGGTGGTGGGCAGCGGGCCGGCAGGCACCTTCTGTGCCCTGCGGCTGCTGGACTACGGCATCGAGCCCGTGGTGCTCGAGCGCGGACCCGCCATGGGCGAGCGGGTGCAGGCCATCGCGGGCCTGTGGAAGGACGCGGTGCTGGATCCCGAGGCCAACGCCCAGTTCGGCGAAGGCGGCGCCGGCACCTTCAGTGACGGGAAGCTCACCACGCGCATCGGCCACCCCGCCACCCGCTACGTGCTGGAGGCCTTCGTGCGCTTCGGCGCGAACCCCCGGATCCTCTACCTCGCGAAGCCCCACGTGGGCACGGACGTCATCCGCCGCTGCGCGGTGCTGATCCGCAAGGAGGCCCAACACCGGGGCGCCGAGTACCGGTTCCGGGCAAGGCTGGCGGACGTGCGCTTCGACACGGCGGGCCGGGTCCGCGCGGCGGTGCTGGCCAGCGGCGAGGAGATCCCCTGCGAGGCCCTGGTGCTGGCCCCGGGCCACAGTGCCCGCGACACCTTCGAGATGCTGCACGGCCACGGCGTGGCCATGCGCCAGAAGCCCTTCGCCATGGGCGTGCGCGTGGAACATCCCCAGGATCTCATCGACCGCTCCCAGTACGGGCCAAGCGCGGGCCATCCGTCGCTGCCCGCCGCGGACTACAAGCTGGTGTGCAACTTCGGCCTCAACCGCGCGGCCTACAGCTTCTGCATGTGCCCGGGCGGCGAGGTCATCCAGTGCAGCAGCGAGGCGGGCGGCGTCGTGGTGAACGGCATGAGCAACGAGAAGCGCGATTCGGGCTTCGCCAACTCGGGGCTGGTGGCCAAGGTGAACACGGCGGATTTCGGCAGCGACCACCTGCTGGGCGGCATGTATTTCCAGCGGAAGTGGGAACAGGCCGCGTTCCGCGCCGCCGGGGAGACCTACGGCGCGATTTCCTCCGGGAACGGGCCACCGGCCACCTGCCGCGGACGAGCTTCAAGCCCTTCGCCGTGGCGGCGGACCTGCGCACCTGCCTGCCTGATTTCGTCCGCGAGCAGCTGGCCGGGGCGCTTCCGGCCTTCGACCGGAAGATCCACGGCTTCGCGAGCCGCGAGGCCATCCTGCTGGCCATCGAGAGCCGCACCAGCAGTCCCATCCAGCTGCTTCGCGGCGAAGACGGCCAGTCCCTGTCCCATCCGGGTCTCTATCCCTGCGGGGAAGGCGCGGGCTTCGCCGGGGGCATCACGTCGGCGGCGGTGGACGGCATCCGCGTGGCGGAGTGGATCGCGCAATCCGCCGGGGCGCCGGTCTTCCAGGCTTTCGAAAAGCAGGTCCGGGCCGGGGACCTGGCCAACGAGTACTGAGTCAGGCCGCCGGCTCCGGAGCCTGGATGATCCGCCAGTCCTCGCCGAACTGGGCCAGGAAGGTCAAGCCGTAGGCGCGGAAGAAGACGAAGATGGGCAGGAACACCACGGAGCTGAGGTAGGGGATCGCGGCCAGGCAGCAGGTGAGGCAGACCCCCGCGAGGATGAGCAGCAGCGCGGGAATCCAGAGCAGCAGGTTCATCAGGAAGAATCCCACGAACCGCCAGCCGTTCCCGGGCAGCAGCTCCCGCCGCAGCACCCGCCAGGCCGCGGCGATATCCAGGTTTCTGTGGTACATCACGGGCACCACGAAACCCACCAGCAGCAGGCGGACGGCGGTGAGGATCAGCAATCCCAGCGCCAGCAGGCCGCCGGCGGCCAGGAGGGCCGTGAGGGCCTGGGCGCCGAAGGTCCTGGCGTGGATGTCGGGCAGGGCGATGAGCGTGCCGAGCCCGCCGCAGATCGCGAGGAGAGCCACGGTGGCGAGAAAGAGCAGGAGGCGGAAGCGAAACAGCTGATCGGCCAGGGCCCTGAACCGGGCCCAGGGCTCCACGATGCCGGGCTGATCGCGGGCCACGCCATCCAGGAACAGGAACTGGCCCCGGCTGCTCAGCCACAGGAAGAGAACCACGAGGCCCATGA
Source organism: Holophagaceae bacterium (assembly GCA_017859995.1). Taxonomy (GTDB): domain Bacteria; phylum Acidobacteriota; class Holophagae; order Holophagales; family Holophagaceae; genus Geothrix. The sequence continues at coordinate 16,825 of JAFJUR010000048.1, forward strand.
AGAGGACGAACAGGATGGCGCCCAGGGCGATCACCAGGGGCAGGTGGGCGGACATCCACGAGGTCACGGGGCTGAAGTCCGGGACGCTCTGGGCGTGGTCGAAGGGGTTCCCATTGACGTTGAAGGCGCCACCCTCGCCCAGCTGGGCCAGGAAGGCCGCGAAGCCCAGCACGAACCACTTCCGCCAGGAGAAGGGCCGGAAGAGGATGCGCCGGGTGTGGTCCAGGGCCGGCTGGATGGGATCGGTGATCGAGATCATGCCGTCATCATTCCACCTTGCCGGCCCGCCGGAAATCAGCCTTCGCCATCCGTAGGCCGAAAAAGCGGCACATCCATCCCGGAGGAACCATGTTCGAATCCGCGGAGCTCGGGCACAAGGTCTCGAAGGAAACCTGGGATCAGGAGGTACCGGCGCTCCGGGAGGCGCTCCTGGACGCGCAGTACGACCTGGCCGGGGCCAAATTCCCCGTGATCCTCCTCGTGGCGGGCGTGGACGGCTCGGGCAAGAGCGAGACCGTGAACACCCTCAACGAGTGGATGGATCCCCGGCACATCCAGACCCACGGCCTGGACGAGCCCACCGACGAGGAACGGGAGCGTCCCCACATGTGGCGCTACTGGCGCATGCTGCCGCCCAAGGGCAAGATCGGGATCTTCGACGGGTCCTGGTACACCTGGCCCATCCTCGAGCGGGCCTACGGCCGGATCAAGACCTCGGACCTGGACCAGGACATGGCGCGGGTCGCGCGCTTCGAGCAGATGCTCATCCACGAAGGGGCGCTGGTGCTGAAGTTCTGGATGCACCTCGGCAAGGACGCCCAGAAGAAGCGCTTGAAGAGCCTCGAGAAGGACCCGAAGACCCGGTGGCGGGTGACGCCCCGGGACTGGCGGCACTTCGAGATGTACGACACCTTCCGCCAAGTGGCCGAGCGGGCCCTGCGCTCCACCAGCACGGCGGATTCGCCCTGGATCGTGGTGGAGGCCACCGACCCCCGCTACCAGCGGCTCAGCGTGGGGAAGATCCTCCTGGAGCGGATCCGGGCCCGCCTGGATCAGCCGGCCCCGAAGGCCGCGCCGGTGGCGCCCCGGATCTCGGCGAAGCTCGATGAGGTGAACATCCTCAAGGCGCTGGATCTCACGAAACGCCTGGACAAGAAGGACTACGAGGAGGAGCTGCTGCTCCTCCAGGGCAAGCTGAACCTCCTCACCCGCCACAAGAATTTCCAGAAGCATTCGGCCGTGCTGGTCTTCGAAGGCGTGGACGCGGCCGGGAAGGGGGGCGGCATCCGGCGCATCACCGGCGCGCTGGACGCCCGCACCTACCGCATCCAGCCCGTGGCTGCCCCCACAGAGGAGGAGCGGGCGCAACCCTACCTCTGGCGGTTCTGGCGGAACCTGCCGCCGCGGGGGAAGGTCATGATCTTCGACCGCAGCTGGTACGGCCGGGTGCTGGTGGAACGCGTGGAGGGCTTCTGCGCGGAACCCGACTGGCAGCGGGCCTACAGCGAGATCAACGACTTCGAGGATCAGCTGGTGCGCAGCCGCAGCATCCTGCTGAAGTTCTGGCTCTCCATCAGCCAGGCGGAGCAGCTGCGCCGCTTCGAGGAACGCCAGGCGACGCCCTTCAAGCGGTTCAAGATCACCGAGGAAGACTGGCGCAACCGCGAGAAGTGGCCGGAATACGAGGCCGCCATCTGCGACATGCTCGAGCGGACCAGCACGGAGATCGCGCCCTGGACGCTCATCGAAAGCGAGGACAAGCGCTACGGGCGCATCAAGATCCTGAAGACGCTGGTGCAGCGGCTGGAGGATGAGTTGTAGGGGAATTCCGGCCCCTAGACCGCCCGCTCCTTGCCGAACACGCGGTCCAGCACCAGGCCCGCCGTCTCCTCGATGCTGCGTCCCGTCACGTCCAGCACGGGCCAGCGCCGGTGCTGCTTGAAGATCTCATCGGCATAGGCCAGCTCGTCGAGGATTCGGCCCATGTCGCTGTAGCTGTCAGCGCTGCCGGTGGCGCCCAGGCGCTTCAGGCGGTAGGCGCGGATTTCCTGCAGGCGGTCGGCCTCGATGGTGAGGCCTACGATGCGGCCCTGGGGGATGCTGTCGAGCTCCGATGGCAGAGGCACGCCGGGCACCAGGGGCACGTTCATCACCTTGTAGCCTTCCATGGCGAGATACATCGAAAGAGGCGTCTTGCTGGTGCGGCTGATGCCCACCAGCACGATGTCGGCGTCCACGAGGCCGCCCATGTCGATGCCGTCGTCGAATTTCAGGGCGAACTCGATGGCCTCGATCCGGCGGAAGTACTTGTCGCCCACCGCATGGAAGCTGCCCGCCCGTTCCTCGGGCCGCTCCCGCAGGTAGAGGGCCAGGGTGTCGAGCAGGTTGCCGAAGAGGTCCACCTGGGTGAGGCGCAGTTCCGCGCAGCGGTCGGCCAGGTAGTCCCGCATCTCCCGCGAGACGGTGGTGTGGATGATGACGGCGCGCTTGTCCGCGGCCACGTGCAGCACCCGGTCCAGGTCCTCCCGGGACCGCACGTTCTGGAAGCGGCGGACCAGGGCCGAGCTCTCGCCCTTGGCGAACTGGGTGAGCGCCGCCTGCACCATGCGGTGCGCGGTCTCGCCGGAACCACCGGACACGACGTAGATGGGCTGTCTCTCCATGGGTTTCAGCATACCCTGGGGGCATGAGCGCGGAGCAGCAGCGGAGTGCCCCTTGGCCCGGATCGATGCCCGGGACCGGCGCCGCCCTGCATGATCCCGGGGGGGCCGCGTGAATCCCCACGCCCTCGCCTGGCTGGCCCTGGCCCTGCCCATCGGCACCGTCCTCGGGGGGCTGGTGGTGCTCCTGTTCCGCTGGGCCCGGTTGCGCCGGCGGACGGCGGCGGATCCGGAAGCCCTGCTGCTTACGGCCGTCTCCGGCAGCCTGCGGGAGCGCGGCGAACTGGCCGCATCCCTGGGCGAGCTGCGCACGGTCCACGAACGGCTGGTGGACGCGCTTCCGACCGGCCTGCTCTGGGTGGACCAGCGCCAACGGCTGGCGGCGTTGAACCGCCGGGGCCAGGAGCTGCTGGGCGTGAAGCCCGGCGTGGTGGGGCTGGAGGCGGCCTTCGTGCTGGAACCCTTCCCCTGGCTGCGGGAGGCCCTGGCGCACGAGCCGGGTCCCGCCCGGAGCCTGGGGGCGGGAGGCCGGCGCTGGCGGATCCAGCGGATCGAAGCGCCGGATCGCATCGGGGCGCTGGTTCAATTCGAGGATGTGACGGAAGCCGAGTTGGCGGAGCGCCGCGGCCAGCTGCGGGAGCGCTTCGCGGAGCTGGGGGAGATGACCGCCGGGGTCGCCCACCAGCTGAAAAATGGACTGGCCGTGTTGAAAGCTCAGGGCCAGCTCCTGCAGCGAACCGGCCATGTCGCGCCCGCCGAGGCGGTGTTGGAGGAGACCGAGGACCTCGAGCGCCTGGTGCACCGCTTCCTCCAATGGGCGAAGCCGCTGGAGCCGAACGCCGAGTCGCTGCGCCTCGAGGAAGTCGTGGCCCAGGCCGTGGGCGAGCTGAAGCGAAGGCCCGTGAGCCAGGGACGGACGATTCTCTGCGAGGGCGGGGGCGGGGCCATCGGCGATCCCGTGCTGCTGCACCAGGCCCTGGTCAACCTGCTGGAAAATGCCTGCCAGGCCACGGGCATCGGTGGGCGGGTGCAGGTTCGGGTCTTCGAAGGACGGCTCGAGATCCTGGATGACGGACCAGGCCTGTCCGAGGACACGGCGATCCGCATGCTGCGGCCCTTCGAGAGCGGCCGGCCCGATGGCACCGGCCTCGGCCTGCCCCTGGCGCTGAAGTGGCTCAATGCCCAGGGCGCGGACCTGCGGCTCGCCCCCCGGCCTGAGGGTGGCACCTGTGCGGACATCCGCTGGTAGGATGGCCGGATGAAGATCGCGCTCCTTCAGCTCAACCCCCGCCTCGGGGATCCCGAAGGAAACGGTCGCAGGATCGAGCTGGCCTACGCCGAAGCCGTGGCCGGTGGCGCCGACCTGGTGCTGGCGCCGGAACTGGCCGTCCCTGGCTACCCGCTGGAGGACCGGCTGTGGGAAGCCGGCGTCCGGCGCCGCATCGAGGCCGAGTCCCATCGCCTCGCGGCCCTGACAGGACCCGTGCCGCTGCTCTTCGGCACCGCGCGGCCTGCGCCGACGGGGCGGCTCTGGAACGAACTCTGGTGGTGCGAAGGCGGCAGCCTGCGCCACTGCGCCCACAAGCGGGTGCTGCCCAGCTACGACATCTTCGACGAGCACCGGTATTTCGAGCCGGACCCCTCGCCCGAGCCGCTGGTGTCCTACCTCGGCCACCGGGTCGGCCTGTCCGTCTGCGAGGACCTCTGGGCCGATCCGCAGCTGGGGAATCTGCCGGTGGGCTACGGCGTGGACCCCATCGCGGACCTGGCTGAAGCCGGAGCCACCCTCATCGTCAATGCCAGCGCCAGCCCCACCGCCTTGGGCAGCTGGCTGCCCCCTGGCCGCAACGCCCCCTGGGCCATTCCGTCAAAGGATGCCCAGCGCCAGCGCCTGCTGCCCGGCCTTGCGCAGAAACACGGCATCCCCATCGCCTTCGCCAGCCGCGTCGGCGCCGACAGCTGGCTGCTCTTCGATGGCGGATCGGGGCTGGCCTTCCCCGACGGCCGCTGGCAGGGCGGCGAGCTCTTTCATGAGGGCACCATCCTGGTGGACACCGGGGCGCCGGGCGGGACCTGGCCTGCGGTGGAGGACGGGCCCTGGCTGCACCGCGCCCTGGTGACCGGCATCCGGGACAACGCGGCCAAGCAGGGCCTGCAGGCGGTGGTGCTGGGCCTCTCGGGCGGCATCGACAGCGCCGTGCTCGCGGCCCTGGCGGTGGAGGCGCTGGGCCCCGACCGGGTGCTGGGCGTGACCCTGCCCACGCGGTTCAGCAGTGCGGAAAGTTCCACCTTCGCCCTGGGCCAGGCTCAGCGCCTGGGGATGGGCTGCCTCGCCCTCGACGCCGACGCGCCCTTCGCAGGGTTCGCCGAAGCACTGGCGAAGGCCCTGCCGGGCCGCGCCTTCGGGCTTACCGACGAGAATCTGCAGAGCCGCTGCCGCGGGAGCCTGCTGATGGCGCTCACGTCCGAGCCGGAGATCCATCGGCGCCTGGGCACCGACCGGGTGGCGGTGGTGAACACCGGCAACAAGAGCGAGGCGGCCACGGGCTATTTCACGCTGTACGGTGACGGCATCGGGGCTTTCTCCCCCCTGGGTGACTGCCTCAAGGCGCGGGTCTACGCGCTGGCCCACGACTTGGGCGAGGCCGTGCCCCGGGCGGTCATCGACCGCCCGCCGACCGCCGAGCTTCGGCCCGGGCAGACGGACGAGGCGAGCCTCCTGCCCTATGCCCAGCTCGACGCGATCCTCGGCGCGGTGCTCGAGGCCCAGCGCCCCGAGGAGGGGCTGGGTGAGGACTTGGCGCTCCTCCTCGAGGGCGACACCCTGGCCCAGGCCCGGGCCGCGCTCCCCCGCATCCTCGGCCTGTTGCGCCGCACCGAGTTCAAGCGGCGGCAACTGCCCTTCGCCTTCAAAGTCAGTCCCAAGGCCTTCGGGGCGGGGCGCCGGATCCCCCTCACCGCGCCCTGACCCCGCGCCACCGCACTTGGTGGAGCCGCCAAGCCGCGCTATGCTTAGCGTTCCAGCCGGTGTGGCGAAATGGCAGACGCGACGGACTCAAAATCCGTTTCCCTCTAAAGGAGTGTCGGTTCGAGTCCGACCACCGGTACCAATCAAGGGCCCCGCAAGGGGCCATCCGCAGGGTGGGCGGACTCGAAGTCGCGAATGGCGGCCAGGTAGGCGCCGGCAGGGAGGCCACTGAATATGGCGTCCCTGCCGATCAGCGCCGTGGCCAGCCAGTCGCGCGGCGGGAACCGGAGTCCGACCACCGGTACCAATCAAGGGCCCCGCAAGGGGCCATCCGCAGGGTGGGCGGACTCGAAGTCGCGAATGGGCGGCCAGGTCGGCGTTGAAGGAACCCCGGCTTGTTATTTCCGGGCAGCGCTGGGCGAAGGCCATCAGGGGAAACTGCGCGTCTAGGCGAATTTCACTTGATCGGAAGGTCGATAAAAATTACATTCGATTGCAGGAATCAGCGTCAGGACAGCCAATCTGGCGGAGCCTCGAAGCCATGTGCCTCGAGGAATCGATCAGGCCCGACGGGAACGGGAGCCCGGAACCATGGAAGCCATCTGGAACGAGCGCTACAACACCGGCATCCAGGTTGTCGATGCGCAGCACCAGGAACTCTTCCAGATCGTGGAGCGGTTGCGCCGGATGGTGCAGGGCCAGGCGGACCGGACGGCGATCGAGGAACAGCTCCAGACCCTGGTGGTCTGCTCCGAGCGACACTTCGCCACGGAGGAAGGTTACATGGAGCGGGTCGGCTACCCCGACCTGACGCAGCACCTGGCCGAGCACGCCTCCATGTTGAGCAGCCTGCATGAATTGCTGGCCAAGTTCCGGGAGAGCGACCAGGCCATGGCCCTGATGGTGCCAACCTTCATGGAAGGCTGGCTCAAGCACCACATCAGCGATGGGGATTTCGGCTTCGTGACCTACCTGAAATCCAGGCATATGACCTAAGTCCATGGGTGTCACGACAGGTCAGTGACAATTCTGCGAAAACGGACGGATTTTTCGGGAAACTTTCCACGCAAAAAAGGCACTTGAGCCGCCTGGCCTGGATCGGGGATGCTGGATCACCCCCCTGCGATGGACCACCGGGACGCACCCCTGCCCCCGGGAACCGTGCAGCACCATGACGGCCGCCCCCGGCCCAGGAGAGACGCATGAATCGAAGGTTGACCACCCTCACGTTGACGGCACTGGCTTGTGCCACCGTCGCCTCGGCCCAGACCTCTTCCACCGCTGGCGCCGTGCGCGGCGCGATCAAGGACAAGGCCGGCAAGATCGTGAGCGGCGCGACCCTCACGCTTCGCAACCGGGAGACGGGCCTGGCCCGTACCGCCACTTCGAATGTCCAGGGCGAGTACCACATCGGCCTGCTGCCGGTGGGCAACTACGAGCTGACCGTGACTGCCACGGGCATGCGCACCCTGAAGGATGCCAACATCCAGGTTTCCCTGGGCCAGAGCACTGTTGCGAACTTCAGCCTCGACAAGGCCGAAGCCTCGGCCATGGTCGAGATCGTGGCTTCCGCTTCGTCCCTGGACACCGCCCAGGTCAACAGCGTCACCGCCGTGGACAGCAAGCTGGTGGAAGTGCTGCCCCTGGCCGGCGGCCGCGACTTCACCGCGCTGGTGCAGCTCACCCCCGGCTCGGTCTACGACTCTGACAACAACCGCGTGTCCGTCGAGGGCGCCCGCGGCATCCAGAACAACCTCACCATCGACGGCGCCTCCTACCAGTCGAACTTCTTCGGCGAGCAGCGCGGCTCCACGCGCATCCCCTTCGCCTTCGGCGCGGACACCATCAAGGAACTACAGGTCATCACCAACGCCTTCGATGCCCAGTACGGCAATGCGGCCGGCGCGGTGATCAACGCCGTGTCCAAGAGCGGCACCAACGACTTCGGCGGCTCGGCCCTGTTCCAGATCCGGCCCGAATCGCTGGTGGCCAAGATCAGGCCCGTGCCCCCGCGCGTGGTGGGCGGCGTGGACCTGAACGCCTCCACCAACACCGAGCAGGCCCGGACGAAGAAGTTCTCCCAGAAGCAGTTCAACTTCAATGTGGGCGGTCCCATCATCAAGGACAAGCTGCACTACTTCGTGGGCGTGGAAACCTACAAGTACACCGAGGACTTCACCCCGAACTTCGGCCTCTCGGCCTCCGGCGGCAATAGTCTCGCCAACTTCACCCCCTTCCTTTCCACCTTCGGCGGCCTGGTGATGGGCAACGACGGCCGGACCCTGGCCCAGGAGGGTGGCCGCAGCTACTCCAACGACCGCACCAACACGGTGTACTTCGGGCGCCTGGACTGGTCCATCAACGAGAACCACCGCGCCACCCTGCGCGTGAACGCCCAGGACTGGAAGTCCGAGAACGGCACCACCGCCTTCACCAGCACCTTCGCGCCCACCACCGGCCAGACCCAGCAGGGCCTCGAAAAGAACAGCGGCCTTTCCTGGGTGGTGGAACTGAACAGCGTCTTCGGATCCAACCTGGTGAACGAGGCCCGCATCCAGCGCGCCATCGAGCGCCGTCCCCGCTACGCCAACACCGAGGCCTCCCCCGAGTTCCAGGTGAACAGCGGCTTCACGACGGGGCAGAACAACTTCCTGCCCAACGGCCTGGACGAGTACAGCTGGCAGGTCATTGACAACCTGACCTGGAGCCAGGGTGACTGGAACGTGAAGGGCGGCGTGGACCTCCAGTTCTTCGACTTCAAGAACACGTTCTTCCGCTACCAGAACGGGTCGTTCCAGTTCGGGAACTATGGCGTGGCCAACCGCTGGGCCGCTGGCACGGTCGCCACCGGCGACACGCTCATCTACCAGGGCGCCTTCAGCAACTACGGGGGTGCCATCGCCTACAAGTCGAAGCTCCTCTCCGGCTACGTGCAGGGCCAGTACCAAGGCCTGCTGGATCGCCGCCTCATGCTGAGCCTGGGCGTGCGCGTCACCCGCGAGGATCAGCCCGACAACCCGCGGGCGAACGCCCAGTTCCAGGGGCTGGATCAGGCCAACGACGCCAGCGCCACGGATCCCCGTTTCGGGTTCACCTATGACCTGAAGGGCAATGGCAAGACGCTGATCCGAGGCGGCTATGGCTGGTTCTCCAGCCCCAACGCCAGCCTCACCGTGTCCAACACGATGAACAGCAACGGCAACACCACCTCGACCTACCAGATCTCCAATAATGCCGCCAATAACGCCCTGTTCAACTCGGGCCTGCTCTCCTACGCCAACCGCGTGAGCGGCACCACCCTCACGCGCCTGGACCCCAACTTGCTGGCCACCGTCGCCTCCACCTCGGGCAAGCAGGGCCAGGTCTGGGATCCCCGGAATGACCTCACGGTGGCCAAGCGCGCCGCCCTGGGCGTCGAGCACGCCTACGACACGGGCTACAACGTGGGCTTCCAGGCGGTCTACGCGAAGTTTGAGAACCTCCAGTCGTTCATCAACATCAACCTGAACCAGACGGGCGCGCCCGCCGGCTCCTACTACAACGACGGCTATCCCCTCACCACCAACGCTTTCGGCGGCACCCGCCCCGGCAAGGCCATGGTGGCCGGCCGGCTCATGGACTTCACGGGCTTTGGCAATGTGTTCCTCAGCAAGAACAACGGGGAAGGCACCTACCAGGCGCTGATCCTGACCGTGTCCAAGCGGTCCGAGGACGGCTGGGGCTTCACCTCGAACGTCACCTACTCCAAGTCCAAGGACAACAACTCCAACGAGCGCACCACCGCCAGCGCCACGTCGGATTCCAACGTCAACAACCCGGCCGATCCCTTGGCGGTCAACTCCTACAGTGACAACGACCGCCGCTGGCGGGTGGTCTTCGCCGGGTTCTTCCCCGTCTACTGGGGCATCCAGGGGGCGGTGAACTACAGCTACACCTCCGGCCGACCCTACAGCTCCATCGCCTCGGCGGATCTGAACGGCGACGGCGGCCGCAACGACTACCTCGGTGGCACCGAGCGCAACCAGTTCCGGCAGCCCTCCGTCCGCACCCTGGACCTCCGCCTGAACCGGGACTTCAAGATCGCGAGCCGTTTCGAAGTCCAGACCTTCATCGACGTGTTCAACGTCCTGAACTGGGCCAATCAGCGCACCACCCTCAACACCAACCAGCCCACGGCCGACTTCGGCTTCATCAACCTGCCCGACCGCAACACCCGCGAGGTCCAGCTCGGCGTCCGCGCCAAGTTCTAGTCCTCCCCAGCACCGGCAGGAAGGCCCCGCGTTGCGGGGCCTTCCTGTGTCCAGGCACCGGCACCCGCTGCCCGGGATGCGAGTGGATCCTTGTCCCGAATGGCGCGCGGGGCACCCGCCGGGGCCGTCCGCTGCCCTGAGACGCCGGGCAACTTCCCTGGGACGCCGGGCAGGCAGGCGCGCCCTCCGGAATCCCGCGGCCCATCTCAAAGGAAAGGCCCCGCCACCGCGGGGCCTTTCCTTTGGAGCGGGCGGGATCAGACTCGGAAGCGGGCCACCAGGGAATTGAGCTGCTCGGCCAGGTGGCTGAGCTCGTCCACCGTGCGGGTGGATTCCTTGATGGTGGCGGCCATCTCTTCCATGGCCGCGGCGTTCTGCTCGGCGATGGCGGTGAGATCGCCCATGGCGGACACCACGGACTGGCTGTCGCGGCTCTGAGTCTCGCTCTGGGTGCCGATGGTCTGCATGCGGCCGGCCGAATCGGTGATGGCGCTCTGGATGCTGTTCAGGGCCTCGCCCGCGGTGTTCACCATCTTCGTGCCGTCGGTGATGGCCCGGTTCGAGGTCTGGATCAGGGCGGTGATCTCCTTGGCGGCGGTGGCGCTGCGCTCGGCCAGCTTGCGGACCTCCTCGGCCACCACGGCGAATCCCTTGCCGTGCTCGCCGGCCTTGGCGGCCTCGATGGCGGCGTTGAGGGACAGCAGGTTGGTCTGGTTCGCGATCTCGGTGATGACCGTGAGGATGTTGCCGATCTGCTTCGAGTTCTGGTTGATGGCTTGCATGCCGGAAATGGCGCTGCCCACCGCCGTGCCGCCCTTGCCCGCGGCCTGCTGGGCCTGCTCGAAGACCTGGAGGGCGTCGGTCACGTTGGAGTTGACCACCTGGGAGGCGCCGGCGATGCCCTGGACGCTGGTGGTGGTGGTGGTGACGCTGGCTTTCTGGTTCTCGGCGGCGTGGGCGATGCTCTGGGCGGTGCTGTGCATCTCGGACATGCCGGCCGACATCTGCAGGGAGCCGGAGGCGATGTTGGTGGAGATGGCCATCACCTGCTGGACGATCTGATGGATGTTCTCCACAAAGCGGTTGAAGTGGCCGGCCAGGGCCGCGATCTCGTCATTGCCGTGGACGTCGAGGCGGGCCGTGAGGTCGCCCTCGCCTTCGGAGATGTCGCGCATGCGGCGCTGGATGTTCTCCAGGGGGGTGACGATGGTGTTGCCCAGGAAGTAGGCGGCGCCGACGCCGGCGGCCACCATGAGGACGCCGAGAATGGCCATGCCCGCGAAGGCGGCCATCTGGTCCTTGCGCAGGCGGTCGCGGTTCACGAGCAGCAGGAGGTAGGACTTGACGGGGGCGCCCTCGATCTTCACGAGCTCACACACCATGAGGTAGCCGTCCTTCTCCAGGAACAGGTGCTCCTTGCTGAGGTCCCGCTTGGCGGCCTCGGCCAGGGCCTTGTCGGCGAAGGGCATCAGGTCGATCTGGCTGGGCTTGGCCTTGGACTTGGTCACCAGCTTGGTGGCCTTGGTGGCCGGATCCTGGGAGATGAGGGCCGCCTGGGTGATGTCGGTGTCGTCCTTCATTCCGTCGAGACCGCGTTCCACCAGGCCCAGGTCCTCGAACTGGACCCCGGACTGGATGCCGTCAGCCACCAGGCCCGCAAGGCTGGCCGCCTTGAGCTCGAGGCCGCTGTTCAGGGTCGAGTTGAGCCGCCACAGGGAGAAGGCAGTGGAAGCCGCCCCGAGCACGACCGCAAGGGCCACGATCGAGTACAGCAGCTTCTTTCGGATGTTGAGGTTGTTCCAGAAGGTCATGATCCGCCCCTGAAGAGGTGTGTCACCCCTGCATCGGGCCGGCCCCGCGGAAGGTTGAGTTTTGGCCCTACCGGAGGGTCACCACGGTGGCGCCGGCGCCGCCCTGGGCCTGGGGGGCGTCCTCGACCCTCGCGATGCCCGGGTGCCCCCGCAGGGCCTCCCGGACGGCCGCTTTCAATTTTCCGGTGCCGTGGCCGTGCACAATGCGGATGAACCGGCGGCCCGCGGCCAGGGCCTCCTCCACGAACCGGTAGACCTCGCTGTCCACGTCGTCGGAGGCCCGGCCGATCAGGTTGATTTCCGAGTCGACCTCCTGAACCTCCGCCCGGACCCGCACCCTGCCCGAGGGTTTCGCGGCCGCCTCCCGGGCGCCGATGGGCTCCAGCTCGCCCAGGCGGCAGGCCAGCTGGCGGCCTTGGGGCGTCTCCAGGGTGGCCCGGTCGCCCTTCAGGGCCACGACCTTGCCCTCGACGCCCAGGCCCCGGTGCCGGGCGTAGCCGCCCTCGCGCACCTCGAGGGCCGCCTGGGGCGCCTTCCGGGCCAGGGTCGGCGCCAGCTCGGATTCCGCCAGGCGGCTCAGCTGCTTCACCCGCTCGTGCGCCTCGGTGCCGAGGCGATCCGGATTCACGGCGGCGGCCTTCTGCCGCTCCTTCAGGTCCTTCACCAGGCGCTTGCCCTCGTGGTCGAGGAAATCCAGCACCCGGGCCACCTTCTCCCGAGAGTCCTTGAGGAAGGCCTCCCGCTCGGCGCGGAGCTTCTCCTCCCGCTGCCGGAGGATTTCCCGGTCCTTCTCGGCGGCCTCCCGCTGCTGGCGCAGGAGGTCCGCCTCCTCCAGCAGGCGGGTGCGCTCGGCCTCCAGCTCTCGCAGGAAGTCGCGCCAGTCCTGTTCGCGTTTCCCCAGCACCTTGTCGGCGTGGTCGAGCACCGCCCGGGGCAGGCCCAGGCGGGCGGCGATGGTGAGGGCGCGGCTCTGGCCGGGCTGGCCCACCAGCAGGCGGTACGTGGGGGCCAGGCGTTCCTCGTCGAACTGCACCGAGGCGTTCTGGAAGCGGGTGTGGCGCAGGGCCCACTGGCTGATCTCGCCCAGGTGGGTGGAGCAGAGGATCCAGCAGTGCCGCCGCGAGAGGGTCTGGAGCAGGGCGATGCCGAGGGCGGCGCCCTCCTTGGGGTCGGTGCCCGTGCCGAGCTCATCCAGCAGCACCAGTCCGCCGTCATGAACGCTATTCAGGATCTCCTTCAGATGCAGGATATGGCTGCTGAAGGTCGAGAGGCTTCCCGTGATGGTCTGGTGGTCGCCGATGTCGGCGTGGAGGCTGGGCAGGGCCGGGAAGCTGGACCCGGCCTTGGCGGGCACGGCGCAGCCGCAGGAGGCCAGGGCCGAAAGCAGGCCCACGGTCTTGAGAACCACGGTCTTGCCGCCGGTGTTCGAGCCTGAGATCACCAGCCCGGGCTTCTCCGCCTCGAGGATGAGGTTCATGGGCACCACCGGGTGGGGCAGGGGCTCCAGGCCCATGGCCTCCCGCACGGCGGGGAGCAACAGCGGATGGCGGGCCTCCAGCAGGCAGAGGCGGCCCTGCTTGGGATCCGTCCCCAGCTCGGGCAGCAGCCCGTCGCAGAGGGCTGCCCAGCGGAGGAGGGCCAGGCCCTGGTCCGCCTGGGCCTGGAGGTCGCGCCAGCGGGTGAAATCCTCGCGGCGGGACCGCAGGTCCGCCAGCAGATCGCGCAGGAAGGCTTGCACGGCCTGGGCGTAGTCGCGGTCGGCCTCCACGAAGGCGTTGTTGAGGGGCACCGCATCCATGGGCTCGACGAACACCGTCGCGCCGCTGCCGCTGCGATCCAGCACCAGCCCTGGCACCTGGCCGCGCCGCTCCTGACGCACGGGCAGGCAGAAGCGCCCGTTGCGCTCCACCACCGTGGCCTCGTTGAAGGCATCGGGCAGGGCGCGCAGCAGCTTCTGCAGCTTGGCTTGAACCGTCTGGAAGGCCTCCTGCCGCGCCTTGTGGAGGCTCGCCAGCGCCGGGATGCGCAGGGGATCGAGCTGGCCGTCGGCATTGAAGCTCTTCGTGAGGCGCTCGGCGAGGGGGGCGGGATCCGGCAGGAGGGCCGCGGTGACCTGGAGGCGGTCGATGCCCAGGTGCGTGCCGGCTGGCGCCGGGCGGGTGTCGGGCCAGGGGAGCGCGGCGAGGGTCTGCAGCAGGCGGGCCAGGGCCTTCAGGCCGTCCCGCAACTGCCGCCAGTGCTCGGGCAGCAGCCAGCCCGCGGGGTTCAGGAGCTCCTCCAGGGACTCGTCCATGGCGAGGATGGGCAGGCGGTCGGGCGAGGCGGACCAGGCTTCCTCCAGCTCCATCTGGTGGAGGCGCCGCAGGCCCGCGCGGCCGTCGCCCGGCCGCATGGCGCGGAGGGCCGCCTGGGCGGGGGTGGTCCGCGCGCCGGACTGGATCAGGCGCACCGCTTCGTGGAATTCGAGGGCTTCGAGTTCGGGGTTCATGGTTCGTTCGTCTGCATCCAGTAAAGCAAAAGGCCCGCATGTGCGGGGTCGTTCCGTCAAACAAACAGGGCCCGCATGCGCGGGGTCATTCTGTCAAACAAACAGGGCCCGCATGCGCGGGCCCTGGTCGAGAGGAAGCGGAGCTTCACCTCATCCGATCATGCGACGCTCCTGCGCGAGGCGCTTGAGGGTCTTCTTACGGGCGGCGAGCATCTTCCGCTTGCGCTTGGCGCTGGGCTTCTCGTAGTGCTG
>JAFJUR010000049.1 GCA_017859995.1 Holophagaceae bacterium
AGGGGCAGCGTGAAACGACGGGAGAAGGGCATGGTGCCTCCAGGCTGTGAAAGATCCCCGCAGGGGAAGGCCTCAGCTTACGAGAGCTGCCGGGGCCAGCGTTGTTAAGAATTGTTAAGAAGGGGCCAGCAGGGCGATGAGCCGTTGCTGCCATTGCTCACGCAGATCATCCAGTTTCAAGCCCTTGCCACGATTGGGCGCACCCTGCAGGAGGCCCTGGGCACTGGGATGGGGCAGGGCGTGAAAGGTGAAGGGCGGGGCGTCCGGGACCTGCTGCAGCACCCATTCGGCGCGCTTCCCGAAGGCGATGACCCGGAGCGGTTCCCGGCTTCCCTCGGCGGCGCGCCCCAGCTCCGCCGCGAGCCGGCCGAGGTTTTCCGGGGCCAGCAGCTGCCGGTTCGTGGGCGCCAGGAAGTGCTGGCCGTCCTTGGTGGGGCAGGCGGGGAAGGCGTTGCTGAGGGCCGTGCCGCGCAGTACCGGCGCCAGGCCCAGGGCGCGGAACCGCGCGCCGTCCCAGTCCTCCCAGGCGGCGCCGGGCACCTCCGCCCGTCCCGTGGCCGCCAGGGCCCGGTAGACGGTGATGCCCGCGCCGTCGCCCCAGAAGGGGATGCCGGACTGGTCGGCGCCCCGGGGCCCCGGAGCCTCGCCGAAGAGCATCACCGAGACCCCCCCGGAGGCCGGGAACAGGGCGGGCACCGGGTGGCCCTGGATGCGGGGCGCGGCGGAGGCTCGGTTCACCGGGACCTCCGGCCGGGGGCCGCGGGCGGGCGGGAGGCCAGGGCGTCGAGCTGCGCCGCGGTGATCTGCCGGGCGGAGGTGGCGCGCTGGGCGCAGGCGTGCCGGGCCGCCAGCTGCCCGCGGAGGATGGCCTCCCCCAGGGGCAGGCCCTTGAGCACGTGGCTGCTGAGGAAGCCTGCGGCGAGGCTGTCCCCGGCGCCGTTGGTATCCACCACCGGCTCGGGCAGGTCGAGGGCCGGGAAGTGCCGGATGTCCACCCGGCCGGCCTCCCGGGCGCCCAAGGTGCAGCCCTCGGCGCCCATGCCGCAGATCACCAGCCGGGCAGGGCCTGCGGCGAACAGAGCGCGGATCAAAGGCGCGGGATCGGGATGGTTGACCGCCGACGCGAAGAGGATGTCGGCCTGGCGGAGGTAGTCGGCGCGGTAGGGATCGTCCAGCGCCACGATGTCTTGCAGGTCGCAGGCGATGGGCACCTGGAGCTCCCGCGCCAGGGGCAGCAGGGTGCGGGTCCAGTTCGCCAGGTGGGCGTGCAGCAGCTTCGCCCCGGCGAGCAGGGCGCGGCACGCGGCGAGGTCCACGGAAAGGTCGAAGTGCCCCTTGCCGTCGTAGAAGTTCTTCCGGCGGCCGTCGGCGTAGATGAGGTTCACGCTGCGGGCCGTGCCCGCGGGGTCGTGGCCGAGCAGCGCCGTGTCGATGCCGTCCTGGGCGAAGGCCTCCTTCACCATCCGGCCCGGCCAGTCGTCGCCCACATGGCCGATGAAGGCCGTGCGGAACCCGAGAGCCGCGTACGAGCGCGCCGCGTAGACGCCGGCCTGGCCCGCGCAGTCGAGGTTCTCGGTGAAGTTCGCCTCCACCTCGAAATCGATGCCTTGGGCCGGGAGGAACACGTTGGTGTCCACGCCGGCGTTGCCGGCCACCACCACGTCGAAGGCCCGGCGCGCCTCGGAATGCCCGCCCCGGCTCACTGGGGCTGGCCTTCCTTCATCAGGGCGGACAGGGCCTTGAACTGGGGGTGGTTCTTGTCCCGCGCCCATTCGAAGGCCACGGACTCGTGGTTGGTGAGGGTGGCTCCGGCGGCGGCCATGCGCTCCAGGGCGTGGCGGCGGTATTCCTCGCCCCGCCCGCTCACCGCGTCCCAGCAGACGTGGACCTCGTGGCCGGAGGCCAGCAGCTCGAGCACGGTCTGCATGACGCAGACGTGGGTTTCCATGCCGGCGATCACGATCTGGCGGCGGGCCGGGGGCAGGCCGGGCCGGGCCTGCGCCAGAAGGCCTTCGAAGCCCGCGTCGCCGCAGCAGCCGAAGGCGGTCTTCTCCAGGAAGAAGGTGGGGGTGGCGAGTCCGTCGAAGGTGGCGCGGATGCTCGCCTCGGTGGGACCGATGCCCTTGGGATACTGCTCGGTGAGCACCACCGGCACCGCGAAGAGATCCGCCAGCCGCAGGAGCCGGCGGGTGGCCTCCAGGGCCAGGGCGGGCCGGTGCACCATCTGCACGAGCTTGCCCTGGAAGTCGATGACGACGAGGATGCTGCGGCTGGCGTCGAGCAGAGGCATGGGTTCTCCTACCAGACCTTCACGCGGTCCGCGGGGGCCAGGTAGAAGGCCTGGCCGGGCTTCACCCCGAAGGCGCCGTACCAGGCGTCCAGGTTCCGCACGGTGGCCGGCCGCCATGAAGCCGGCGCATGGCCGTCCGTCAGGATCTGCTGGCGCAGCAGCGGCTCGCGGGTCTTTTCCCGCCAGCTCTGGGCATAGCTGATGAAGAACTGCTGGTCGCCGGTGAGGCCGCCGACCAGGGGCGCCTCCTTTCCGCCCAGGGACAGCCGGTAGGCGTCGTAGGCCGCGGCCAATCCGGCCACGTCGGCGATGTTCTCGCCGAGGGTCTGCCGGCCGTTGATGTGCAGTCCGGGGAAGGGCTGGTAGGCGTTGTATTGCTTCACCAGCTGGTCGGCGGAGGCCAGGAAGTGTTTCATGTCCTCGTCGGTCCACCAGTTGTTCAGCTTGCCCGTGGCGTCGAAGAGCGAACCCGAATCGTCGAAGCTGTGGCTGATCTCGTGGCCGATCACCGCGCCAATGGCGCCGTAGTCCATGACCGCGGAGCGCTTCGGGTCGAAGTACGGGGGCTGCAGGATGGCCGCGGGGAAGTTGAGCGCGTTCATGACAGGCAGGTTGACGGCGTTCACGGTCTGCGGCGTCATCACCCATTCGGTGCGGTCGATGGGGCGGCCGAGCTTCTGGAGGTTCCGGGCCAGCTCGAAGCGCTCGGCCCGTTCGACGTTGCCGAAGGCGTCGCCCTTCACGATCTTCAGACCGCGGTAGTCGCGCCAGCGGTCGGGGTAGCCCACGCCCACCTTGAGGACGGCGAGCTTCTCCAGGGCCTTGGCCTTGGTGGCGGGGGTCATCCAATCCAGGCGCTCGATGCGGCTGCGGAAGGCGGCGATGAGGTTGGCCACCATCTTCTGGGCCCGGGCCTTTTCAGCGGGCGGGAAGTAGCGTGCCACGTAGGCCTTGCCCACCACCTCGCCCAGGGCCTGGTTGGTGACGGCCACGCCGTAGGTCCAGCGTTCGCGGGGCTGGGTCGCGCCGCTCAGGACCTTGCCGTAGAAGGCGAAGGTCTGGTCCACCACGGCCTTGGGCAGCACCCGGGACCGCAGCTGGAGGGCGTGGATGGTGAGGTAGTCCCGCCAGGTGGCCAGGGGGACCTCGGCGGTGAGGGCCGACAGGCCCGTGAAGGCGCCCGGCTGCCAGACCACGAAGACGTCGGCCTGCTTGAGCCCGGCGGCCGCGAAGTAGGACTCCCAGTCCAGGCCCGGGGCCTTGCGGGCGAAGTCGGCGCGGGTCCAGTGGTTGTTGCCCTTCAGCACGTCGCCGGATTCCTCGCGGCTGGCGTGGGCCTTGGCCATGCGCGTCTCCAGCGCCACGATGGCGGCGGCGCGGGCCTGCACGTCGTCCAGCCCGGCCAGCTTCAGCATGGCGGCCACGTGGGCCTCGTACTGGACGCGCACCTTGGCCATGCCCTCGGCGGGATCCAGGTAGTAGCTCCGTTCCGGCAGGCCCAGGCCGCCCTGCAGCAGGAAGGGCGCGTAGCGGGTGGGGTCGTCCAGATCCTGCGCCACCCAGAGCCCGAAGAGGTTGGTGGTGTCCATGTGGGTGGCGTTCAGCACGTCCACGTCGGCCCGCAGGGTGGTGCCGAGGTACTGGGCCAGGTCGCGGCGGGTCTGGATGCGGGCAATGGCCTGGAAGGTGGGCTGGAGGGGTTTCAGGCCCCTGGCCTCGATGGCCTTCTCGTCCATGAAGCTGGTGTAGCAGTCGCCGATCTTGCGCAGGTCGGAGCCCTCGGGGGCGTCGGACGCCGCCGCGGCCTGGATGAGCGCGGCCGTGCGCTGGTCGGTGAGGTCGGCCACCTGGTGGCCCACGCCGAAAGATCCGCGATCCGCGGGGATCTCCGTCCGGGCCAGCCAGCCTCCGTTGGCATAGCGGTAGAAGTCATCGCCCGGCGCCACCGTGGGTTCCATGCCCGCGAGGTCCAGGCCCTGGGAGGTCTGCGTGGGGGCTGCCTTGGGTCCGGGCTTGGGACGGGCCTTGGGGGGAGCCGCCACCAGCGCGGGGACGACCAGGCAGAGGGCGAGGGAGGGCAACGATCGACGCATAGGAAAGATCCCCGAGGGCTTGCAGGTGGAACAGAAGGCGCCCTTCAGGGCGCGATGGACATGATACTCACCCCCTTTACCCCGGGGGGCCGCGCGGAGGTTAGGCCGGGGGCACTGCGGCCGGAAGCGCGTGGCGCCAGTCGCGCCCGACCAGCACGACCTGGGGCTTCCGGGCCAGCAGGAACACCGTGGTGTCCCAGAGGAACCCGGGGAAGACGCGCGCAGGGCCCGGCGCGGTATCGAAGCCGAGGCTCCGGGTCCGGAACCAGCGGCGGTGGACGAGGTGCCACTGTCCTTCCGCCTGGACCAGGTAGGCCGACGCGAGGCGGGGCACGCCCTTCACCTGGCGCGCGACGCAGGGCAGGATTGGCGAGGTCCCCCCGGGCGCCAGTTCCAGGGCCTTCAGCTCCACCCAGACAGGGATCTCGTCCCGATGGCCGCGGCCGACCACCGCGCGCAGGGCCCCGCGCAGACCCGCCAGGATGAAGGCCAGGGTCCGCAGCAGGAGGGGCACGAGGAAGGCCGTGGCCACGAGGATCGCCCCGATCACGGGAAGGGCCACGGCCGGATGCCTGTAGATCAGGACCAGCAGCGCCGCCACGCCCGCGTCCTCCGCCACGCTGAGGAGGCTGTGGCTGGCGGGTTCCGGCGAGGTGTGGGCCAGGAGGCGCACGCCCATCTTGCCGCCGTGGGTGCCCAGGGCGATGGTGCCGCCCGCCAGCACCGCGACCACCTTGACCACCGGGTGCAGCTCCCCGGCGGCCCCCAGGGCCAGCAGCGCGCCGCCCAGGGGCCGGATGAAGGTGTGGAGCCCATCCCAGACCGGGGTGACGAAGGGCACCTTGTCGGCCAGGAATTCCAGGAGGAAGAGCAGGGCGGCGGCGCCCAGCACCACCGGATGGCCGAGGACCGCCAGGTCGGAGGGCAGGCCGTGGATCCAGCCGAAGCGCTGCCCTGCGCCTACCAGGAGCACCGTGAGGTAGAGGTTGATGCCAGAGACGGTGGAGAGGCCGAGGACGGCCGCCAGGGTCTGGACCGGGCCCATCAGCTGGCGAACCGCTTGAACAGGTGATAGGCCCCCAGCAGGATCACAGCGCCCACCACGGACATGAGGAAGCCTGCGGCCTGGCCTTCCTGGTAGTGGCCCACCATCCGACCGAGCCAGGTGCCCAGGAATGATCCGGCGATGCCGAGGACCATGGTGACGATCCAGCCGCCAGGATCCTTGCCCGGCAGGAGCAGCTTGGCCACGGCGCCGGCGATGAGACCGATGATGCAGGTCCAGATGAGGTGGAGCATGGTGCCTCCGGTCTGTCTTGGGGTGTGTGCCACCCTACGCCCGGGGTGGGGCCCGGTCAACGCGGGCCTCCGGGGACACCGAGGTCGCCTGGGGAGATCTTTCCTCCAAGCCTTGCCGGAGAACCCGTGCAGGCCGACCATGGGGCCTCGCGTGGCAGGAGGGGATCATGGGTCTGCTGGACATGGTGGGTGGCCTTCTGGGCCAGGGCGGTCAGACGCAGGGAAATCCGCTCATGAGCGCGGTCATGGGTCTCATCCAGAACCATCCCGGGGGCCTGCAGGGCCTGCTGGGTCAGTTCCAGGAGAAGGGACTCGGGGATCAGGTCGCCTCCTGGATCGGCACGGGCGAGAACCAGCCCATCGGTGGCGACCAGGTGCGGGCCGCACTTGGTTCCGATCGGCTACAGCAACTGGCCGGCCAGCTGGGTCTCTCCCATGGCGAAGCTGCCGATGGCCTGGCCGGTCTCCTGCCTCAGGTGGTGGACAAGCTCAGCCCCGAGGGCAGCCTGCCCGAAGGCGCTGACGTCACGAACCTCCTGAAGGGTCTCCTCGGCTAGGGATGGGCGCGGGTCATTGACCCCGGAGTAGGCGGAAGGCATGGTGGAGGGATCCCGCCACCATGCCTCGTCTTCTTATGGATGACTCCATGACCCTCCGGCCCTCCTCTCTCACCCCTCTGGCCCTGGTGATGGCTGCGGCCCTCGCCCAGCCGCTCCCCGCCGTGGACCTTCAGGACACGCGGCTGGTGGCTTCCCCCGCCGTGTGCGCCACCCAGGTGGCCTTCCTCTACGCCGGAGACCTCTGGACCAGTGCTCCCGAGGGCGGGGCCGCCTGGCGGCTCACCACCCGCGGCGGCTGCATCGGCACGCCCCGATTCAGCCCTGACGGCCGCTGGATCGCCTACACCGCGGGCCTGGAGGGCAACGCCGACGTCTGGGTGATCCCGGCCGCGGGCGGGGAGCCCCGGCGCCTTACCTGGCATCCCGGTGCCGACCTGGTTCAGGACTGGACGCCGGACGGCAAGGCCGTGCTGTTCACCTCGGGCCGCTCGGTGCACACCACCCGGTATACCCAGCTCTTCACCGTGCCCCTGGCCGGCGGCATGCCTGTGAAATTGCCCATCCCCAACGCCGCCCGGGCCACCTACTCGCCGGACGGCACTCACATCGTCTACAACCCCCTGTCGGATGCCTTTCGCCAGTGGAAGCACTATCGGGGCGGCACGGCTTCGCGTTTGTGGATCTACCGCGTCAAGGACCACGAGGTGACGCAGATCCCCCAATCCGAGGGCCGCTGCAACGACATCGACCCCATGTGGATCGGTGGCAAGGTCTACTTCCTGTCGGACCGTGCGGGGGAGTTCAACCTCTTCAGCTACGACCTGGCCACCAGGGCCGTGGCGCAGCTCACGAAGCACGCGGATTTCCCCATCCTGGCCGCCAGCCACGGCGCGGGCCGCATCATCTACGAGCAGGCGGGCTGGCTCCACCGCTTCGACCCCGCCACCGGGCAGGCCGTACGCCTGAAGGTCGCCGTCCCCGCGGACCTGCCGGAAACGCGCAGCCGCTGGGCCTCCGGCGCCAAGTGGGCGCGGAGCCTGGACCTTTCGCCCTCCGGCAACCGCGTGGCGGTGGAGTTCCGCGGGGAGATCCTCAGCGTGCCCGCCGAGAAGGGCGACGCCCGGAACCTCACCCGCACGCCGGGCAGCCATGAGCGCAACCCCGCCTGGTCTCCGGATGGCAAGGCCATCGCCTACGTTTCGGACGCGGGCGGCGAATATGCGCTGAAGGTACAGGCCCAGGACGGCAAGGGCGAAGTGCGCAGCTATGCCCTGAAGGGCGCCGGGTTCTACCGCGACCTCAAGTGGTCGCCGGACGGAAAGCGCATCGCCTACATCGACAACGCCATGGCCCTGTACCTCCTCGACCTGGCGACGGGGACGGTGAAGCCCATCTCCAGCGAGCTGCTCTATACGCCCTCGCCCACCCTCACCCACAACTGGTCGCCGGATTCCCGCTTCCTCGCCTACACGCGCAACACCGAGTCCGGCCTGCAGCGCATCCATGTCTACGCCGTGGAGGAGGACAGGTCCACCGCGCTGACCGATGGCCTGGCCGATGCCGGCGAGCCCGTCTTCGACCGCGGCGGCAAGTACCTCTACTTCACCGCCAGCACGGAGGCCGGCCCGGTCCGGGACTGGTTCGCCCAGTCCAACGCCGATGCGCAGATGCGCGGGAACCTCTACCTGATGGTGCTGGCCAAGGACGCGCCCTCGCCCTTGGCCAAGGAGAGCGACGAGGAGACCGGCTCCGCCAAGGATGGCGAGAAGAAGAACGGCAAAGAGGAAGAGAAGAAGGGCGCCAAGGCCGAGGTGAAGGTCCGCATCGACTTCGAGGGCCTGGCCGAGCGCATCGTGCCCATCGAAGCCGTCAAGAGCGCCGCCTTCGCGGACCTGGCCACCGGGGAGGAGGGAAGCCTCTTCTACCTCCGGAAGGCCGGCGGCGCGAACCGCTTCAATGGAAGCGAGCCTTCCACGCTCTGCCGCTTCGACCTCAAGAAGCGCGAAGAGACCGTATTGGTGGAGAAGGCCGACGCCTACGGCCTCTCCGCCGACGGCAAGAAGCTCCTCTACCGCCTGAAGGGCGCCGCCACCATCATCCCGGCCGCGGGCAAGCCCGAGCCGGGCAAGGGCAAGGTGGACCTGGACGACCTGCAGGTGCAGATCGAGCCGCGCCAGGAGTGGTCCCAGATCCTCGACGAGGTCTGGCGCATCAACCGCGACTTCTTCTACGCCCCCAACATGCACGGGGCCGACTGGAAGGCCATGAAGCAGAAGTACTCGGCCTTCCTCCCGGACCTCGCCACCCGCGCGGACCTGAATCGGGTGATCCAGTGGATGTGCTCGGAGCTGGCCGTGGGCCATCACCGCGGCGGCGGCGGCGACCTGCCCGACACGGGGAAGGCCATCCCCGGCGGCCTGCTGGGCGCGGACCTGGACGTGGCGAACGGCCGCTACCGTTTCACCAAGATCTTCGGTGGCCTCAACTGGAACCCGGAGCTGCGCTCACCCCTCACCGAGCCCGGCGTCAACGTGAAGCCCGGCGAGTACCTGCTGGCGGTGAACGGCCGCGATCTCGCGGCCCCGGAGAACCTCCACGCCCGCTTCGAGAACACCGCCGGGAAGCTGGTGGAACTGACGGTGGGTGGCGATCCCTCCGGCAAGGGCGCGCGGACGGTGACGGTGGTGCCGGTGGAGAGCGAAGCCGCGCTGCGCAACCGCGACTGGGTGGAGGGCAACCTGAAGAAGGTGCAGGAAGCCACGGACGGCCGCGTGGCCTACGTCTACGTGCCCAACACCACAGGCCTAGGCCACACTTACTTCAAGCGCTACTTCTACCCCCAGGCCCAGAAGGACGCCGTGATCATCGACGAGCGCTACAACGGCGGCGGGCAGGTGGCGGACTACTACATCGACCTCCTTCGGCGGCCCTTCATCGCCATGTGGGCCATGCGCTACGGCCAGGACCTGAAGACGCCCCAGGCCTCCATCCAGGGGCCCAAGGTCATGCTGGTGGATGAGACCGCTGGTTCCGGCGGCGACCTGCTGCCCTGGATGTTCCGCAAGTTCGGCCTGGGCCCCCTGGTGGGCCGGCCCACCTGGGGCGGGCTGGTGGGCATCC
Organism: Holophagaceae bacterium; assembly: GCA_017859995.1. GTDB lineage: Bacteria > Acidobacteriota > Holophagae > Holophagales > Holophagaceae > Geothrix. The sequence continues at coordinate 9,363 of JAFJUR010000049.1, forward strand.
TCGGCTTCCCCACCCTCATGGACGGCGGCAACATCACGGCCCCCAACCTGGCCATCTGGACCGAGAAGGGCTGGGTGGTGGAGAACGAGGGCGTGGCCCCGGACATCGAGGTGGAGCAGCTGCCCAAGGACGTCATCGCGGGCCGCGATCCCCAGCTGGAGAAGGCCATCGAGCTGATGAAGGCGGAGCTGGCGAAGCACCCGCCCCAGAAGCTGGTGCGTCCTCCCTACCCGGTGCGGACGAAGTAGCCGCCGGTTTTCCTATAGCCGCAGGGCCGTTTCCGCGGCCACGGTGTCCCGTTCCTTCAGCGTATCGAAGAGGATCAGGTACCAGCCCAAGGCTGCCAGCAGCCCCTGCCGGGAGCGGTTGTTGGGCCTCAGGCCCAGGTCCACTTCGCAGCGTTCCAGGCCCGGGATGGAGTTGAGGTCCCGGCCCGGGTGGGCCCGGAGGCGGACGAGCGGCAGGCCATCCGTGTCCAGGAAGGCCCCGCCTGGGCCGGCGTCGTGCAGCCAGACCCAGTCGAAGGACACCCCGTCCTCGAACTGCAGCTTTCCGTGGCGGAGGGCGTGGGGGTGGAACACGGCGAGGTTCGTCTTGCCCCCCTCCGTGCGCACCGTCACCGCGGGGGTCAGGACGCCGAGGTGCTTGAGGGTCCAGATCCCCTCGGCGGTCTCGACCCGGGCCAGGGTCTGTTGCTCGTCCAGGAACGCGAGGGTGGCGACCACCTCGTCCCCGCCGTCCAGACGGTAGGCCGATGGAAGGGTCCGGTCCCGGAGCCACTCCAGATGACCGGTGGAAAGTTCAGAGAGCGATCTCATGGCAGTCCCCTCATTTCTCGCGGGGATGCATCCGCGCAGGGGAATGTACGTCCTTCGGGTGGGCTGTGTCAGAGATTGCGGTCGAAAGTTTCAGCCGGGCAAACCCGACGTTTCAAATGTGGAGCACGCCACCATCCAAATTGAGGCACTGGCCCACCTGCATGGTGTTGGCGGGATTCAGCAGCCAGGCGATGCCGTGGGCGATCTCCTCGGGTTGGAAGAACCGCTTCACCGGCACGGCCGCCTCGGCCTGGGCCCGGAAGGCGGCCTCGGTCTGGCCCGTGGCGGCGGCGATCTGCCGGATGCCGGTCTGGGCCATGTCGGTGTCCACCCAGCCCGGGGCCACGGCGTTGACCACGATGCCGCGGTCGATGAGCTCCAGGGCCAGGGCCTTGGCCAGGCCATGCACCCCGTGCTTGGCCGCGCAGTAGGCCCCGTACCCCGGAACGCCGAAGCGGCCCAACACACTGGATACCAGCACGATGCGGCCACCGGTTCCCATGCGGGGGAGGAATGCCCGCACGGTGTTCCAGGGCCCGGTGAGGTCCGCGGCGACGATTTCATCGAAGAATGCGTCCGAATCTCCATCCACGGGGGTCATGCCCGAGATGCCCGCCGCGGCCACCAGGCCGTGCAGGGGTGCCAGAGCCCTGGCGATGTTTGACAGCCGAGCTCGGTCGGTCACCTCGGCCTGGTGGGTCTCGGCCGTGCCGCCGGCCCGGCGCACCGCCTCGGCGGTGTCGGCCAGGGCCTCTGCGTCCCGGCCCAGGAGGGTGAGGTGGGCGCTTTCGACCCGAGCCAGATGCACAGCGCAGGCCCGGCCCAGGCCGCGAGAACCGCCGGTGATGAGGATGTGACGCGACATGAGACCTCGCTCAACTTCTGGTTTGGGAACTGGCGGCCCGGGATGTACGCCCTATCTTTAGATTCTACGGGAGAAAGCAATGAACTGGGACGGCCAGAACGAGCGGCGACAGGCTTCCGAGCCCGCTCCGGTCGAACGTCGCGGGGCCCTGTGGTCCCTGCCTGACGGCCACCGCCTGCCCAATGGCATGGAGGTGCCCGTCCTGGCCGTGGGCGACCCGGACCATCCGGCCCGGCTGCGGCCCACGGACCTGGATCACCCCGAGAACTTCCACCTCCGCCTGACGGCCTGGCTGCTGCAGCAGGGCTAGGGTCTGCTTTCAATGTGGGGTCAGGCCGGCGCAGAAACCCTGAGCACACAGCGGTCGTGGAGCCGGGGGATGAGGTCCCCCAGGCGCGATTCGGGCACCAGGAAGGCGATGGAGACGGTGCTGCTGCCGGTGAGCAGGCCGCCGATGGGCTCGTGGCCCAGGGCGGCGAGGTGGCGCAGGGCCGCCACCGGGTCGGCCCTCAAGCCTTCTCCCACCAGGGCCACCACGGCCCAGCCGGGTTCACAGGCCAATCCCGAGGCCGCCAGGGTGGCCAGCGCCGCCGTGGCGGCGGGGGTCTCGGGGCGCACGGCGAGCAGGGTGCCCGCCGGACTCGCGATCAGGCCGAAGCGCAGCGCCCCGGCCTCCTCCAGGCTGCGGGCGGCCTCCAGGGGCGGTTCCAGGCCCGCCGAGGCCGGGAAGCGCAGGAGGCTGATGCCTTCCTTGTAGGCCACGGAGGTGACCGCGCCGGCGGGGCGTTCGGGGGCCAGGGGCAGGATTTCCGTGCGGGAGGCGCCGGGTCGCAGGGTGTTGGCCACCACGAGCCGGAACCCGGCGCGGCCGCCCGGGGCGAGAGAATCCGCGTGGAGCACCTTGGCCCCGAAGGTGCTCAGGGCCTCCGCCTCGCCCAGGCTCATCTGGGGGATGGGCTGGGCCTCTCGCACCAGGCTTGGGTCCGCGGTGAGCACGCCATCCACGTCGGTCCAGATCTGGACTTCCGCGGCGCCGAGGGCTTCACCCAGCAGGGTGGCGCTGGTGTCCGATCCGCCCCGGCCCAGGGTGGTGGTCAGGCCCTCGGGCGAGACGCCGAGAAAGCCCTGGGTCACCCAGAGCGGGCCTGTGAGCGGGCCAGGGGTCAGGGCCTCGCGCCAGGGCGCCGCGGCGGCGCGGATGGCGTCCAGCAGGGGCCGCGCCTTGCCGTGGCGAGCATCGGTCTGAAGCACCTCCCGCACGTCGCGGAAGGTTCCGCCGAAACAGAAGGCCGCCAGGTTCGCCGAGAGGGTTTCGCCCACGGCCAGGGCCGAATCCCGGGCCCGGGGCGTGGCCTCGCCGAGCATGGCCATGCCGGTGAGCAGCTGGTCCAGCCGCTCGAAGAGCTGGGCCCAGGGGCGCTCCACCGCCGCGAGGAGGTTCAGCTCCGCCGCTACTTCCCGGTGGTGGTCCCGCAGGGCCGCGAGGAGGACCTGGGCGGCGGCGAGGTCGCCCCGACCCGCCGCGGTGCAGGCGCCAAGAATGCGGTCCGTGGTGCCCTTCAGGGCGGACACCACCACGAGTCCGCCGCCCGGCAGCTCCTCCTTCACGATGCTGGCGGCCCGGCGCAGCGCTTCGGCGCTGCCCACGGAGCTGCCGCCGAATTTGAGGACCTTCAGGCTCATGGGCGGCTCCCTTCCTGCGGGAGCCGGCCCAGGTCGTAGGGCGTCTCCTGGTAGACGACGTAGTTCAGCCAGTTGGCGAAGAGCAGGTTGGCGTGGCTGCGCCAGCGGACGAGGGGCGGACGTGCCGGATCGTCTTCCGGGAAGTAGTTCCGGGGGAGCTCGATGGGCACGCCCTTGGCGAGGTCCCGCGCGTACTCGTCGCCCAGGGTGCGGGCGTCGTACTCGGCGTGGCCGGTCACGAAGACCTGGCGGCGGTCGGCGGACTGGATCAGGTAGACCCCGGCCTCCGGGGACTCGGCGAGGAGCTCCAGACCCGGCGCGGCGAGGATGTCCTCCCGGCGCGTTTCCGTGTGGCGCGAGTGGGGCGCGAAGAACACATCGTCAAACCCCTGGGTGATCCGGGTGCTCGCGGCGGCCAGGCGGTGGGGGAAGACGCCGAACACCTTGGCGGCCACCGCGTGCTTGGGCACGCCATGGCCGTGGTAGAGGGCCGCCTGGGCGCCCCAGCAGATGAAGAGGCTGGAGAAAACGTGGGTATGGGCCCAGTCCAGCAGCTCCACCAGCTCGGGCCAGTAGTCCACGGCCTCGAAGGGAAGCTGCTCCACGGGCGCGCCCGTGACGATGAGGCCGTCGAAGACCTGGCCGCGCACCTCGGCGAAGGAGACGTAGTGCTCCAGCAGGTGCTCGGCGGGCGTGTTCTTCGCCTCGTGGGAGGCCATGTGGACCAGCGTCACCTCCACCTGCAGAGGCGTGTTGCCCAGCAGGCGCAGCAGCTGGGTTTCGGTGGCGACCTTCGTGGGCATCAGGTTGAGGATGGCGACGCGCAGGGGGCGGATGTCCTGGTGCAGCGCGCGCTGCTCATCCATGAGGAAGACGTTCTCCGCCTCGAGGGTGCCCCGGGCGGGCAGGGTGCCGGGAACGGTGACGGGCATGGGGGCGAGGTCGAGGTCGCCGATCAGATCGTCCACGTGCTCCAGCCCCACAGAGAGGCGGATCAGGTCGTCGGTGACGCCCGTGGCGGCGCGTTCCTCAGGGGACAGCTGCGCGTGGGTGGTGCTGGCGGGGTGGATGATGAGGCTCTTGGCGTCGCCCACGTTGGCCAGCCGCGAGAAGAGCTGCACGCCGTCAATGACCGCCTTGCCCGCCGTCAAGCCGCCCTTCACGCCGAAGGTGAGGATGCCGCCGAACCCGGCGCCCTTGCGGAAATGGCGGGCGGCCGTGGCGTGGTTCTCGCTGCCGGGAAGGCCCGGGTAGTTCACCCAGGCGACTTTCGGATGCTTGGAAAGCCACTGGGCCACAGCCAGGGCGTTCTCGCCGTGGCGCTCCAGGCGCAGGTGCAGCGTCTCGATGCCCTGGAGGATGAGGAAGGCGTTGAAGGGGCTCAGGGCCGCGCCGGTGTCGCGGAGGCCCTCGATGCGGGCCTTGGTGATGAAGGCGGCGGGGCCCGCGAGGTCGGCCAGCACCGCGCCGTGGTAGGCGGCGAAGGGCTCGGTGAACTCCGGGAACTTGCCGCCCTTCCAGTCGAAGCGCCCGCCATCCACGATGACGCCGGCCACCGACGTGCCGTGGCCGCCCAGGAACTTCGTGGCGCTGTGCACCACGATGTCGGCGCCGTGGGCGATGGGATTCAGCAGGTAGGGGCTGGGCAGCGTGTTGTCCACGATGAGGGGGATGCCCGCGGCATGGGCGATGTCGGCGATGACCTGGAACTCGGGCACATCCAGCTTGGGGTTGCCCAGGGCCTCCAGGTAGATGGCGCGGGTCTTGGGGGTGATGGCCGCGCGGAAGGCCTCGGGGCTTTTCGAATCCACGAAGGTGGTGGTGATGCCCGTGCGGGGCAGGGTGTGGTGCAGCAGGTTGTAGGTGCCGCCATAGAGGTTGTCGCCCGCCACGATGTGATCGCCACCGCGCAGCAGGGTGGTGAGGGTGAGCGTGATGGCCGCCTGGCCGGAAGCCACCGCCAGGCCCGCGATGCCGCCTTCCAGCTGGGCCACGCGCTGTTCCAGCACGGCGGTGGTGGGATTCATGATCCGGGTGTAGATGTTGCCCGGGACTTCGAGGTTGAAGAGCTGGGCGCCGTGCTCGGCGCTGTCGAAGACGTAGCTCGTGGTCTGGTAGATGGGCACGGCCCGGCTCTTCGTGTCGCCGTCGGGGCTGTGCCCGCCGTGGAGGGCGAGGGTCTCGAAGCGGGGCGTGCGGGTGGTGGGTTCGGCGCTCATGGCGGCTCCTGGAATGAGGAAGGGAGAAGGCCGAGGCCTCGTCGTCCAAGCAAGTCCAGGAAAAGAAAAAACCGAAGGGGCCCGATCGCTCGGGCCCCTTCGGCAAGTTGTCAGTTGCGACACAGCTCGACATCTCTCCATGTCCGCTTGCGCGTCCATGGCAGGAATTGGCACCTTGCTTTCGCAGGTTGCCAAGGTTTCACAGGGCCCGTCCCTCCACCTTTCTGGATAACTCGCTATGGAACTGACAAGGATCTCAGAAAACGACCCCGCAGGGTCTGGCAGAGACTCTAGCCTTCCGGGCCGGGGAATTCAACCCCTGTCGAAAGAGGAATCCGGTGCGGCGGGCCTAACTGCGCCCAAGGCAGGGGGTAGGTCCTCGCGTTTCCGGGGAAGGCCCGGGCAAACGGGCCTTCCCCGGAATTCGCGGGAACCCTGGTTTTAGTTCCCGAACACGGTGTACCGGACGCGCGTCCGCTGGGCGCGGTTGTAGGCGCCGGAGGGATCGTAGGGCACGCATTCGACGATCTCAAGCTTGGCCAACCGTCCCTCGCTGGTCCTGAGCAGGAAGGTGTCGCCGTTCTGGATGGTGGCGTAACTGGGAACGGTCGCCAGGTGATCCTTTAGGAAGTTGGCGGTCTGCTGGGTGATATCGTCATAGGGGATGCCCGACATCTTGTAGGACTGGACCTTGTTGATGCGCAGCTCCCAGTTGCCACCCTGCCACCAGACCCACAGTTCGAAGTTGTCGTTGGGGTAGGGCACGCTGTCGCCCTCTTCCCACGCGAAGCCGCTGACCTCGCTGTTGTCGAGATTCAGGACATTCTGGGACCAGTCGTCATCCCAGTACCACCCGTAATAGGAATAGAGGTCCTTCAGGCCCACGTTGTAGGGGCGGAGGATGTCGAATTTCCCGTTCCACTCGCTGTAGAGTCCCCCCTGGGCGTGGGCCGTCAAGGTCATGGTGTTCCACATATCCATGCCCAGGTTCATCTCATCCGCCAGGCTGCAGGTCCACACATCCGGTCGCCGGTAGACGTCCGCGACCAGGGTGAGCTGGACGGGGGACAAATTGGCGTTGTTGGGAAAGAGCTTGATCCAATCCAGCGGGGCGTTGAGGCCCGCGATCACCTTGGCCTCCATGAAGGGTTTGGCGGGATCGCTGGCGTCGATCACGGCCCACTCGATGGTCGGCGCCACGGGTTCTGGCGTCGTGTAGATCCCCGTGAGGGTCTGCTCGGCGTGGTCGCCCTTGACGTTGGTGACACGGATCTTTTCCGTGCCCTTGAAGACATAGCCGCTGGGATAGGCCAAGGCATCCGCCTGCGGGTGGTAGACGTAGAAGTCCGATCCGGCCAGGTCCACGGACATGAGGCGGGCGTTCCCGTCCTTGTCGATGAACTCCGCCTTGGCGATGCCGTTGTAGTCGTCCACCACCGCATTGACGCTGCCGGTGGCGCTGTCGTAGTAGGCGTAATAGATCTCGGGCTCATAGACGAAGACACCGTCCACGGGGGTGCCGTCCACCGAGTCCCGGGGCACCTTGGCCACGATCACCGAACTAGGATTCAGGCGGAGGTTGAAGAGGTTGAAGCCCGCCGGGAGGGGCTTCCCCTTCTCCAGGCCATTCGCGGTGTAGGTGGCACCGTCCAGGCAGATGGCCCAGTCGTCCAGCTTCATCTCCTTGGTCAGCCCGCCCATGTCCCGGTAGGTGAAGCCCAGCCCCTGGTGCGTGTAGCCGCCCACGCCCCACAGGAAGGCGTCTCCCAGGGTCACCGAGGGCGCCGTCGGCCGGCCATCCGCGTAGACCAAGCTGTGGACGAAGTTGCCGTCGCCGATGTCGAAGTAGAGGTTCGCGCAGACGGCCTTGCAGCGGGCCCGGTACTCGTTCCAGTCCCCCATGCGCTCATAGGCGCCGGTGGCGGGGTTCAGGCGCATGACGTCCGCGGCCATCTGGGTCATGGTGATGTTCACGGGGGCGCCGCATTCCAGGGCCCTCAGTTCATTCAATGTCAGGTAGATGTCCTTGCCGGCCTGGTTGCTGTCCACCACCCAGCAGACGCCGGGCGTGGAGGGGTAGGTGCCTCCGGGCTCGAGCAGGTTGACCTGGTTTTCGCCGGGCTTGAACGTGGCCACGTTGTGACCCCCAATCCGCAGGGTGAGGGTGGGCACCACGTTGCTCGCACAGGCGCTCCCCTGGTTGTACACCTTCAGGAAGAGCTTGATCTTGGCGGCCTCGGTGGGGTTCGTGGTCGTGGCCTGGGACCACTCCTCGGTGCTCACCAGGGAGCCGCCGCGGGACGTGGCGCTGCTGGTCTCATGGGTGTTCGCGATGAGGCCGCCGTAGTTCGCGTGGGCCTTGACGGAAGCCTTGACGCCGGGGAACTCGAATCCCACTTCGGCCTCGACGCCCACTTCCCAGTTGTCCTCCCTCGTGCGGGAGTGCGTGGCGGTGGTGCTGGCGTCCCAGGTGGTGCCCTTGCTCACGGACCTGCCCTGGGTGACGGTGATGGAATCGTTGAGGGTCACCCGGTATCCCTCCAGTCGGACCACGATCTCCGGCAGGGCGGGCACCATGGGCAGGTCGCCCGGGCCCTTCACGGACACGTCCATGTTGGTGCCTGAGACCTCGGTTCGGTCGTCGAAGGGATCCTGGTCCGTGGAGCGCTGGTTCGGGTCGGTCTTGTAGTAGCGCACCGAGTGGTCGACGCCGTCCCAGAGCTTGGGTTTCCCGCTCAAGGCATCGTAAGTGAAGCCGTAGAACTCCAGGTAGTTGGGGATGCCGTCCCCGTCACTGTCCACCAGTTCGCCGTCGTTGATGCCGTTGCCGTCGTCGTCCTTGTCGAGGGCGGCGATGACGCCGTTCCCGTTCACGTCGGGAAGGGCGTCGCTCTCGCCCCACTTCATGTCGCCGAAGACCTCGACATTGTCGAAGATGCCATCCCCATCTGAATCCACCTTCAGGGGGTCGGTGTGGAGCAGGTCGCGCTCGACGTCATCGGGGATGCCGTCCCCGTCCGTGTCGGGGTTGCCGGCCCGGAGGGAGGCGATGGTCTTTTCGTAGACCTGGGCGACGGTCAATCCGCCCGGGGCCGCGGAGGGGGCGGACCTGCTTCTGCCGCCGCAGCCGAGGGCGAAGGACAGGGCGAGCAGGAGGGACAGGCGCAATGGGATTCGGGGGTTCATGGGGGCCTCCGCGGCGATGCGTGGCGATTGAGTGGGCACGACTTTCCCAGGAAAGGTAACGAACCCATGTCAATAGCTTGCCAACGGGTGGACAATGGCCTGTCAACCACCCCTCCCAGCCATGAGCCAGTCGAATCCCATCCTGCTCATCGAGGACGACCCCGCCCAGCGTCTCCTGCTGGCGGCCTACCTGCGCCAGGCGGCCTTCCGCGTGGAGGAGGCGGAGACTCTGGCCCAGGGCCGGACCCTGGCCGCGGCCACGCATCCCCGCCTGGTGCTGCTGGACCTGAACCTGCCGGATGGCGATGGGATGGAACTGGCCCGGGAACTGATCCGGCGGGCCGTCCCCGTGCTCATCGTGACCAGCCGACCGGCGGACCGGCTTGCGGCCCTGGAACTGGGGGTGGATGACTTCGTGGAGAAGCCCTACGACCCGCGCGAGCTGCTGGCCCGCATCCAGAACCTGCTGCGGCGCTGTGGCGAGCCTTCCCTCCAAACCCTTCCTGTCGGGAGTTTCCGCCTGGACGCGCCGGGACGGCGCCTTCTGGACGGCGAAGGGACGGAGATCGAGCTCACCCGGGGTGAGTTCGATCTGCTCGCCGCCTTGATGGAGGCCAAGGGACGGGTGCTGACCCGCGCGGACCTGTCTGAGATCATCAGCCCCGAAGGTTCCACCGTCTGCAGCCGCAGTGTGGACACGCTGGTGTCCCGCTTGCGCCGGAAGCTGGCGGACGACCCGAGGCACCCCTCCCTGCTCCAGACCGTGCCGGGCGTGGGCTACCGGGCCCCGGGCTGAGCCGTGCACGCCGGGCCGCTGGCCCTTTCCCGGTGGCTGGGCGTCTTCATCCACCCCGCCACGGAAGCCGCTTTCCAGGACGACCTGCAGCCGCGTCTGGCCGCGCAGCTCCGGTTCCTGGCCTTCCTGCCCGGCCTCTACGTGGCCGCCCTCGTGTTCGACCATCAAACCTTTGGGAGCAGCAGACCCTTTTGGATCCTGGTGGCCCTGCGCCTGAGCGTCTGGGGCCTGCTGGGGATCGCGGGACTCCTGGCCCGATCCCGCTGTCCCTTGAAGACGGCGCAGGCCTTCCTCTTCGCGGGCACCACGCTGGTCACGGTGACGGAGGTGGTGGAGTACCACCTGCTCGCCCTGGCCCGTGGCCCTGCCCACCCGCAGGACCTCCCCTTCATCGTCCTCTTCGTGCTCGGCATCTACATGATGCTGCCCCTGGCGCTGCGCCTGAGTCTGGTTTCGGCGCTCACCGGCACGGTGGTCTTCCTGGGCTACCTGGTGGCCACCGAGGGGCCGGGCGCGCCGGCGGTGGGCCTCATGGCCCTCTACCTGCTGTTCGCCCACGGGGTCGGAATCGCCTTTCGCGTGACCTGGAACCGAACCCAGCGTCGGGACTTCGCCCTGAGGGACCGACTGAAGCAGGAAGTGGCTGAGCGCAAGGCGGCAGAGGACGCGGCGCGACGGGCGAACGAAGCGAAGAGCCGCTTCCTGGCCATGATGAGCCACGAGATTCGCACCCCGCTGAACGGGGTGCTCGGTGGCGTTCAGCTGCTCCAGGCCCCGGGGCTTCGTCCAGAACAGCGGCAGCCGCTGGAGATCATCGCCCGCAACGGGCACCTGCTGGCGCGCCTGCTGGACGACCTCCTGGACCTGGCCCGCATGGAGGCCGGCCACCTGACCCTGGCCCGGGAATCCTTTAACCCCGCGGACCTGCTTGCCGCGGTGCAGGCCACCCTCCATCCCCAGGCTTCGGCCAAGGGGCTGGCCTTCCGGGTGGAGCGGGATGGCCCCTTGCCTCGCAACCTGGTGGGGGACGGACTGCGCCTGCGCCAGGTGCTGGTCAACCTGGCGGGCAATGCCGTGAAATTCACCGAGCGCGGGGAGGTGGTGCTCTCCCTGGAGGCGACGGAGGAACCTGGTCCGCCGCGGCAGGTCCGTTGCGCCTTCTGTGTGAGGGACACGGGGCCGGGCCTGGACCAGGCGGCCCAGCGCCGGGTGTTCGCCCCCTTCGAACAGGGGGACATGTCCACCCAGCGCCGACATGGCGGCGCGGGCCTCGGCCTGGCCATCAGCCGTGAGCTGGTGGCGGCCATGGGCGCGGCGTTGACCCTGGAGAGCGCCCCGGGCCAGGGCTGCCGCTTCAGCTTCTCCCTTGTCATGCCGGTGGGCGAGGCCACCTCCGAAACACCGGGAACCCCATCCGGAACGGCGCCCTTGACGGTCCTGGTGGTCGACGATGTGGAGGCCAACCGGGTCGTGGCGGCGGGTCTTCTGGCGCGCCTCGGCCACGAGGCCGCGAGCGTGGCGAGCGGCGATGAGGCCCTGAAGATCCTGGCGGCCCGCCCCTTCGATGCCATCCTGCTGGACCTGCACATGCACGACATGGATGGTCAGGAACTGCTCAGGCGCATCCGGTCCCTGCCTGATCCACGGGTGGCGAATCTGCCGGTCTTCCTCTCATCGGCGGACACGGGGCCCTCCCACCTCCAGGCTGGACTCGAAGCGGGCGTGCGGGGGGTGCTGCCCAAGCCCCTCCAGATGGACCGCCTCGCGGCCCTGCTGATGGACGTGTCCGCCCACGGCCCGCAGGACGTTCCACCCTGCCCGGACCAGGTGGACGAGGCCCATGTGGCGCGGATCCGCAGCGACCTGGGGGAGGACACCTGGGCCAGGGGCCTGCGGGCCTGTCGGAATTCGGCGGAGGCCTGCCTGGAGGATCTGGCGCAGCCCACGCGCGTGGCCCAGGCCCTCCATCGCCTGGCGGGGCTTGCGGCGAGCTATGGCATGGTGGGCCTGCACCACCTCGTGCGCCATGCTGAAACCCAGCTGGCGTCGGGGGGAACCTTTCCTCTGGAAGACGTGCAGGCCAGCTGCAGGATGTCCTTGAAGTGCCTGGAGGACAGCTAGGAGTGCCTGCTCGAAGACGGATGGACCCATCTCTGCCTCCAAGGACACCGTCAGGCCGCGCCCTGCGAGGAGAGTGACAGTGTGGGTCTCGAAGGGGGCCTCAATCCAGGAGGAGGCTCATGAGGAGGGCGTCGAAGGAGGCGCCGTCGAGACGGAAGGCCTGGCGCAGGCGCCCTTCCTGGACGAATCCCATCCGCTCGTAGAGACGGATGGCGCGCTGGTTGTCCGCCCGCACCTCCAGCTCGATCCGGGTGATTCCCTGGGAGAAGGCCTTGGCGATGCAGGCCGCGAGCAGCTGCCGGCCGATGCCTCGGCCGCGGTAGGCAGGCAGGACGCCCATGCCCAGGATGCCGCAGTGACGCACGGCGGGGGCCCAGCGGGGGAAGATGTCGCACCAGCCCACCACCCGGCCCTCGTCGAGGGCCACGACCTGCGCCGCGTCGTGAGCCACGTTCTCGCGGATGACCTCGCGGAGGCGATCCAGCGGAAGGGCTTCGACCAGCGCCAGGTACTTCCGTTCACGGGCGACCGCGTCGAGGCAGGCGTGGAATCCTTCCGCGTGCGCTTCGGCGATGGGGAGGATGTCGATGGACATGGGATCTCGCGGGGGCAGAAGGGACCTTCGGTGGACGCTCACGCCTCGCGGCCCGGCGCCTCGGGCCAGACCGCGTCGGGGGCGGCCGGGGCCGGCTGGTCGGCGCCCAGGTTCGCCGGGTCGATGCGGGCGAACACGAAATTCTCGGGCGGCACCGGATCGCCGGAAAGCCGGCGGAGAAGGGACAGCTGCCCCGCGTGGGTCATGGCGTCGGAGAGGGGGCCCTGCAGCAGACGTTCCGGCGAGATGTCCCGCCAGTCCCGCTCCTCCTGGATGAGGCGGGCGAGCCGGGCCAGGGTGTCGTGGTAGCGCGCCACCTCCTCCTGGAAATCGGGCAGGAGGCCGGGGTCGTAGACGCCGCCTGTGAAGAAGGTGCAGGCGTAGCCCAGCACGCTGTTCATGTGGCAGACCAGGTCATGGGGGGTGCGCACCTGGGCGCCCGCCTGAAAGCCGGGGAAGGCCCCGTGGGCGTTCCGGAGCGCCTTCTGGGTGCGGTAGGCGAGGGCCGCGAGGAAATGCTGCAGAAGGGCGGTCTGGTCAAGCATCCTGGCCTCCCGGGAACGGCTCCTTCGGCGAGCCGGCACGCCAGGGTAGGTCCCGAGGGCCGAGGGGGCCATGGCGCGGGGACGACCTGCGCATCGGCATGGCCAGGTCCGCGGCGGCGGAGGCGTCCCAGATCAGACGGAGAAGTACCGCGCCTGCGGATGCCAGGCCACGAGGGCGCTGGTGCTGTATTCGGGATCCATCTGGTGGCTGTCGCTGAGGTGGACGCCGATCTCCTGGCCCTGGAGCAGATCCAGCACAGGACCGTTGCCTTCGAGATCCGGGCAGGCCGGGTAGCCGTAGGAGTAGCGCGAGCCCTGGTAGCCCTGGGCGAAGAGGGCCCGGCCGGGCAGGTCCTTCGCGTGGATGCCCAGCTCGCGGCGGATGCGGGCGTGGATGCGTTCGGCGTAGGCCTCGGTCAGTTCCGTGGCCAGGCCGTGGAAGGCAAAGTAGTCGGCGTAGCCGTCCTCGCGGTAGAGCTTCGCGGCGTGGTCCGCCGCCGCCTGGCCCAAGGTCACGAGCTGGAGGGCCAGCACGTCGGTGCGGTCGGCGCGGAAGAAATCCGCGAGGCACAGGCGCCGACCGGCCGCCTGACGCGGGAAGGCGAGCCGTGCCAAAGGCCGCCCGGGATCGGCCGGGTCAAACACACAGAGGGCGTCGCCCTCGGCCCGCACGGGGAAGTAGCCGTAGCGCGCCTTGGGATGGAACAGGGGCTCTGCAGCGAGTCGTTCGCGCCACTGGGCCAACTGAGGCTCGGCCTTGTCGCGTAGCACGGCCGCGAAGGCCTCGTCGGTCTGGCTGCCCTGGCTGTAGCCCCAGCGGTTGCGGATCAGGGCGAAGGCATCAAGGTGCTCGAAGAGGTCCACCGGGGCGTCCGCCAGCTCGCGCACGCCCCAGAAGGGCGGTTCCGGCGGAGGGGTGTCGTGGCGCAGCCAGGCGCTCTGTCCGAGGGCGGTGAGGGCCACCGAGGCTCCCCCCCGATGCACCACCCGGATGGTTTCGTCGCTGGAAGGCGCGGGGGCCGGCGCCGGCACGCTCCCGTCCCCGGTGACCAGGGCCTGCATGTGCCGCAGGCCCTCGAAGGCGTCCTCGGCGTAGTACACCGAGCCAGAGTACGACCGGCGGCAGTCGCCCTCCACGTAGTCGCGGGTGAGGGCAGCGCCGCCCAGGATCACGGGAGTCGTCAGGCCCTGCTCCTCCATGAAGTGCAGGTTCTCCTTCATGATCACGGTGGATTTCACAAGCAGGCCCGAGAGACCGATGGCCTCCGCGGGCCAGGTCTCCAGCTCCTTCAGGATGGCCTCGATGGGTTGCTTGATGCCGAGGTTCTTCACCTCGAAGCCGTTGTTGCTGAGGATGATGTCCACCAGGTTCTTGCCGATGTCGTGCACGTCGCCCTTCACCGTGGCGAGGAGGATGCGGCCCTTCTGGTAGTTGGATTCCTTCGGAAGGTGCGGCTCGATGCGCCGGATGGCAGCCTTCATGGCCTCGGCGCTCTCCAGCACGAAGGGCAGCTGCATCTCGCCCGAGCCGAAGCGTTCGCCCACGACCTTCATGGCGCCAAGGAGCACCTCGTTGATGAGCTTCAGCGGGTCGTGGTCCTTCAGGGCCTCGTCCACATCCGCGAGGATGGCCTGCTTCTCGCCGTCGAGGATGCCGCGGTGCAGACGCTCCAGCACGGGCAGGTCGGCGCGGCGGTCATCGGCCACGGCGGCCTTGCGGTCGCTGAAGCGGGCCAGGACCGACTTGAGCGGATCATAGCCCTCCGAGCGGCGGTCGAAGATCAGGTCCTCCACGATGCGCCTGTCCTCCGGGTCGATCTTCGCCACCGGAATGACCTTCGAGGCGTTGAAGATGGCCATGTCCAGGCCGTGCTTCACGCCGTGGTAGAGCATGAGGGCGTTCAGCACGTGGCGGGAGGCGGGATTCAACCCGAAGCTCACGTTGCTGACCCCGAGGATCGTCATCACCCCGGGCAGCTCGGCCTTGATGAGCTTCAGCGCCTCGAGGGTCTCGATGGCGGATCTCCGGAATTCCTCGTCGCCGCTGCCCAGGGTGAAGGTGAGCGGATCGATGATCAGGTCGCCCGGGTCGAGCCCATATTCGCCCACCGCCAGGGCGTGCAGGCGCCGGGCCACCTCCAGCTTCTGCTCCCGGGTCTTCGCCATGCCGCGCTCGTCGATGGTGAGGGCCACCACGGCCGCGCCGTAGGTGCGGCACAGGTCCAGGATGGCCCGGGCCTTGGCCTCCCCATCCTCGAAGTTGATGGAGTTGATCACGCACTTGCCCGGCGCGCGCTGCAGAGCGCGCTCGATGACGGGGAACTCGGTGCTGTCGATCATCAGGGGCAGGGCGATCTGGGAAACCAGGCGGCTCAGCAGCTCGTCGGCGTCCCGCACCTCGTCGCGGCCCACGTAGGCCACGCAGAGGTCCAGCAGGTGGGCGCCCTCCCGCTGCTGCTCCTTGGCCAGGGTGATCATGCCGTCCCAGTCTTCGGCGGCCAGCAGGTCGCGGAACTTCTTCGAGCCGTTGGCATTGGTCCGCTCCCCCACGATGAGGGGGGCGGGCTCCTGCTTCAGGGCCACGCTCTGGTACAGGCTGGCGGCATTGCGTTCGAGCTTCGGCGTGCGCTTCGGCGCGTTCAGCTTCTCCACGCCCGGGGCCAGGGCGCGGATGTGGTCCGGCGTGG
The DNA here is from genome assembly GCA_017859995.1 of Holophagaceae bacterium. Classification (GTDB taxonomy): domain Bacteria; phylum Acidobacteriota; class Holophagae; order Holophagales; family Holophagaceae; genus Geothrix. The sequence goes on from JAFJUR010000049.1 coordinate 24,878, forward strand.
TGCCGCAGCAGCCGCCCAGGATGGCCAGGCCGAACTCCGAGGCGGCGTGCAGCACCTTCGGCGCGAAGGCGGCCGGGTCCAGCGGGTAGACCACCTGGCCGTCCCGGTTCTCGGGCAGCCCCGCGTTGGGCAGGCAGCTGATGCGGAAGGGGCTGGCTTCGCGGAGCGTCTGCAGGTGCTGGTGCATCTCGTCGGGGCCGGTCGCGCAGTTGAGGCCCAGCACGTCGAGGCCCAGGGGCTCCACACTGGTGAGCACGGCCGAGATGTCCGAGCCCACCAGCAGGGTTCCCGTGGTTTCCACGGTGGCCTGCACCCAGAGGGGGACCTTTCGCTTTTTGGCGGCCATGGCCTCCCGGGCGGCGCGCACGGCCACCTTGATCTGGCCCAGGTCCTGGCAGGTTTCGATGAGGATGGCATCGGCGCCGCCATCCAGCAGGCCGTCCATCTGCACCCGGTACGAGGCCAGCAGGTCGGCGTAGGCCACATGGCCCAGGGTGATGAGCTTGGTGCCGGGGCCCACGGAGCCGATGACGAAGCGGGGCCGGTCGAAGCTGCGGGCCACCTCCTTGGCGAGGGAGGCGGCCTGCACGTTCAGGGCGTAGGCCTTGTCGGAGAGTCCGAAGTCGCCGAGCACCAGGGGGTTCGCGCCGAAGGTATTGGTTTCCACGGCGTCGGCGCCGGCGCGGAAATAGCTTTCGTGGATCTCTCGGATCCACTGGGGGCGCCGCTCCGTCAGCAGGTCCACGCAGCCTTCCAGCGCCGCGCTTCCATAGTCCTCGACGGTGGGTTTCCGGGCGAAGATCTGCGTGCCCATGCCGCCGTCCAGCAGCAGCACTTTGTCCTGGAGGAGGGAGTCGAGGGTGATCATGGAAAGCCTTGTGGGTTCATCTTTAAAGTCCCAAGTACTCGATGGCCACGTCGCCGTGGATCGCCACTTGGCAGGCCAGGCGCTGGTCGGGCGGGGCGTCGAGGCCCGCCAGAAAATCGCGCTCCTCGGCGCCGGGGTCGCTGCAGTGCGATCGCCCCTCGGCGATCCGCACCCGGCAGGTGCCGCAGGAGCCCGTGCGGCAGCCGAAGGTGATGTCGGCCCCGGCCGCGTCGGCGATGCGTTGCAGAGATGTGCCGGCGGGGGCCTCCACCAGCAGGTCTTCAAGCAGGAAGTGGACTTTCACCGACATGCTGCACCGGCTGGAAAAGAGAACAGAACACCGCCAAGGCGCCAAGGCGCCAAGAAGTGCAAATGAGGGTTCGTATTCTTGGCGTCTTGGCGGCTTGGCGGTGGAAAGCTTTTCTTCATCTCACTCCTCCTGTTTCGGCAGCAGCGGCGCCACAAGCTCCACCTGGCCGAAGGGCGCGGAGAGCTGGAGGCCGCGGATGCGGGGGCGGATGACCTCGATGATGTCCTGGGCGATGGCGAGGCCCTCCTTGATCTGATCCTCCGCGCTGGTCCACCGGGCCATGCGCTGAAGCAGCACCGGCGGCACGTAGACGCCGGGGACTTCGTTGGCCATGAACTCGGCGTTGCGCAGGCTCTTGAGAGGCCAGATGCCCGCGATGATGGGCACGCCGCCCTTGCCATCGAGGGACTCCGTGAAATCCAAGAAGCGGAACAGGCTGTCGGCATCAAATACGGGCTGGGTGATGGCCCACTGGGCGCCGGCTTCCACCTTGTAGCGGAAGCGGGCCTTCTCGCGCTCCAGGTCCGCCGCCACAGGGTTGGCGCCCACGCCCACGCTGAAGGAGGTGGGTTTGCCGATGCCGGCACCGCCCAGGTCGAGGCCCGTATTCAGGCGCTTGAGCATGTTCACGAGGCCGATGGCGTCCACGTCGAAGACGGCGGTGGCCTGGGGGTAGGGCCCCAGCTTCGGCGGATCGCCCGTGACCGCCAGGATGTTGCGCAGGCCCAGGCCCGCCGCGCCCAGGAGGTCGCTCTGCATGCCGAGGAGGTTCCGGTCGCGGCAGGCGTAGTGGAGGATGGTCTCAAGACCGACCTGCTGCTCGATGATGAGGGCCGTGGCCAGGGCCGACATGCGCGCCATGGCGCGGGGGCCGTCGGGCACGTTGATGGCGTCGACGCCGAGGGCTCGGCACTGGCGGGTCTTCGCCACGAGCTTGTCGTATTCCATGCCCTTGGGCGGCACCAGTTCCACGGTGTGGACGAATTCGTTCTGGGCGAGCTTGAGGCTGAAGCGGCTGCGGTAGGCGAAGGGCACTTCGGGCTGGGGCTGCTCGTGGGGCTTCAGCTCGAAGCCGCCGCCCGCCTGGGTGAAGGCCCGCTCCTGCCGAAAGGCGCCGCGCATGGCCCGGATGTGGGCGGCCGTGGTGCCGCTGCAGCCGCCCACGCCCCGGGCGCCCGCCGCCAGGGCCCGCCCGGCGAACTCGCCCAGGTATTCGGGGCTGGCGCCGTAGATGAGGCGCCCATCCACCATGTTGGGCAGGCCGGGATTGGGCTGGAGCACGATGGGCTTGCTGGTGACGGCCTTCAGCCGCTCCAGCAGGCGCAGGTGCGGCGCGGGGCCGTTGCCGCCGATGAGGCCCACCAGGTCGGCGCCCCAGGTATCCAGCTGCTTGATGAACCAGTCGGGCTCCGCGCCGAAGAGGGCCTGGCCGTCCTCGTTGGTGGTCATCAGCGCGGCGATGGGCACGCCGCCCAGTTCCTGCACGGCCAGGAGCGCCTGGTGGATCTCGTTGAGATCCTCGAAGCCCTCCAGCACGATGAGGTCGGCCCCGGCTTCGAGCAGCGGTTCCGCCTGCTCGCGGAAGAGCGCGCGGGCCTCGTCGAAGGAGGTGGGTCCCCAGGGCTCGATGCGCACGCCGAGGGGGCCCACGCACCCCGCCACCCAGGCGCGGCTGCCCTGCTGGGTGATGGCCTGCCGGGCAAGGGCGACGCCCTCTCCGTTGATGTCCTTCAGCTGGCCTTCGAGGCCCCGGGCGGCGAGCTTGAGGCGGTTGGCGCCCCAGGTGTTGGTGGTGAGCACCTGGGCGCCGGCGGCGAGGAATTCGCCGTGGATGGCCAGCACCAGGTCCGGCGCCTTGAGGTTGCATTCCTCAAAGCTGCGCTGGAGGGTGATCCCGCGATCATGCAGGGCCGTGGCCGTGCTTCCGTCGAAGAGGAAACATTCGCCCTCGTCGAGGGCCTGCCTGAAAGGGGGTTGAGCCATGGGATCGCCTAGAAGGGGCAGTCCGTTGATCGGCATCCAGGTCGGCTCGGGTCAGTCTTGAGACTCTCGGTATCTTTCCCCCGGGCATGCCGGGGGCAGGAGTTGGCACCTTGCGTTCGCAGGTTGCCAAGGTTTCACAGGGCCATTCCCTCCACCTTTCTGGATAACGCTCTTGGACTGCCAAAGATCGAGAATCCAGCATGAATGGGGCGGAGGCCTCCGTCAAGCCGCAGGCGCCCGTCAAGCCCTGGGCGCTGGCGGCGCGGGTCCGATGCCCTTGCGCTTCATCTGTCCCCAACCCTCCTTGCCCCGTACCCAGTCGAAGGTGCCCTTCAAGCGCCACCACACCGTGAGCTGCCGGTAGCCGAAGTTCTCGGCCACGGCGGAGAAGAGCAGGAGCGACCAGGCCTTGAATCCCTGGTAGCGGTGGCCACTGATCTCCTGCAGCACCACGGAGATCACGGAATTCAGCACGCCCAGCAGCAGCGCCACGTAGATGAACAGGATGGCGAAGGCGCTGTTGATGGAGTGATCCCAGAGCGACCAGCCGAAGGCGATGTAGCCCGTCACTTCGATGACCGGCGCCAGGGCCTCGAAGAAGAGGAAGTAGGGCATGGAGAAGAGGCCCACCCGGCCGTACTTCGGGTTGAACCACATCCGGCGGTGCCGCCAGAGCGTTTCGAGCATGCCGCGCTGCCAGCGGTTCCGCTGCCGGCCGAGCATCTTGAAGTCCTCCGGCACCTCGGTCCAGCACACGGGATCGGGCACGAGGGTGATGTGGTAGGGGCGATGGGCTTCGCGCAGGTGGCGGTGGAGGCGCACGATGAGCTCGAAGTCCTCGCCGATGGTGGCGGTCTCGAATCCCCCCGCCTGGACCACCAGGTCCTTGCGGAACACCCCGAAGGCCCCGCTCACGATGAACATGGTGTCCAGGGAGGCGAGGCCCACGCGGCCGAAGAGGAAGGCGCGCAGGTACTCGACGATCTGGAAGCGGGCGAGCCACGATTCCGGCAGGTGGATGCCCCGGATGCCCATGGCCGTGACCTTGCAGCCGTTGAGGGGACGGATCACGCCGCCCGAGGCCACCAGGTCGGGGCGGTCCATGAACGGCCGGGCGATGCGCAGCAGCGAGTCGTTCTCCAGCAGGCTGTCGCCGTCCATGCAGCAGACCAGCGGGTAGCGCGCCAGGTTCATGCCGCAGTTCAGGGCATCGGCCTTGCCGCCGTTGGCCTTGTCCACCACCACCAGGTTCGGGACGTAGGCGCTTTCGTAGATGCCCTTCACTTCCGCCGTGGGCAGCAGCTGGCGCAGCACCCGATGGCTGGGCCGCAGCTTGAAGGCCGCGATGAGCCTCTCGAGCGTGGCATCTCCGCTGCCATCGTTCACCACCACCACCTGGAACTCCGGATAGCGCAGGCTGACGAGGCTGTTGACGCTGGCCACCACGCCCGCCTCTTCGTTGTAGGCGGGGCAGATGAGCGTCATGGGCTTGTAGTGGGTGGTCTCGAAGGCCGTGTCCAGGCGGTCGGTCTCCACCTCGTCCAGGTAGCCGCGGATGGAGAAGAAGGCGCGGAGGATGAGGCCCAGGTGGGTGAGGTGGAGGGCCAGGAAGTAGGCCAGGATCCCCCACTCGATGAAGCCCGTGATGAGGACGCGGAAACTCACAGATGCCCCCGCTCGTCGGCCCATTCCAGGCGCTCCCGGGCGATGTCCCGGGCGAAGCGGTCGGCGGCGGGATCCTCGGCGAGCCATGTGAGGGCCTCGGTGCCCGCGTGCCCCAGGTCGGCCATGCCCTGGGCCGCATTGCGACGGACTTCATAGACCGGATCGCTGGTCAGCGCGATGAGGGCTGGGATGGCGTCGGGGCCACCGACGAGGCCCAGGGCCTTCGCGGCCTGGGCGCGCACCGGCCAGGCGCCGTGATGGGCCAGGGGCTCGATCTGCGGGTAGGTGAGCGGGTCCGCGAGGGCGGCGAGGGCCTTGAGGGCCGAGGCCTGGATGTCCACGGATGGGGAGTGGATCAACTGCAGCAGCCTCGGTGCGCTCTCGCGGTGGCGGAGCGAGGCCGCCAGCAGCGCGAAGAGGACCCAGGACTCAGGATCGGCCTCCGGGGAATCCAGGTGCGTCTCCAGCCAGGGCAGGAGGCCCGGGCCGAACCCCTCCAGCACCCGGAGCAACCGCTCGCGCTGGTACCGCTCTTCCCGAAGCACCCAGTCCATCACGGGCCGGGCGAACCGCAGGTCGCCGGAACGGGCCAGGGCCTGGGCGGCCAGGTGCGCCACGTAGGGCACGGGGTCGTCGAGGAGGGGCACCACCAGGCCGAGGTGATCCTCCAGGCGGAAAGCCGCCACCTCCTGGGCCGCCTGGGCCCGCACCGTGGCCAGGCGGTGGTGGAGGCGCCGCGGCAGGCTGTCCAGCACGCCGAGCCGGAGGTAGAGCGCCTTCAGGGCCTCCGCCTCCTGGCCGGCCAGGGTGGCGTGGTAGCGCGCCAGGAACCGCTGGAAGAGGCGCTTGTCTTCGGGAGCGACCTCCGGGAAGGGACGGGGCTCGCCCTCCGTGCTGAAGAGGTACCGGGCGAGGTCCTGCTCCCAGGCCTGGAAGCGTTCAATGCGCCGCCGGTTCAGGCGGTCCTGCTGGTACTGGATCCACGCCCCGAGCACGACCAGGGCGCCAAGAAACGCCGCCAGCACCAGCGACCCCCAGATCAGGATCTGGAGCACCCGTTCCGGCTGCAGGTGCATGGCGCCCTCAGCTCGAGGAGCGGGCGCGCTGGTGCAT